>NZ_JBHSQS010000039.1:0-35205 GCF_042658605.1 Micromonospora vulcania
AGGTCTGGATCAACAAACCAGAGCCGGAACCTCAAGCCGCATAACTCCCGCTGGCCTCAAATCCTTGACACGTTCCGCCGGAGCGGAACGTCTACTGGTGGGTGACCACCAGCCCGTGTGGAACACCGTCCTAGAGGGCTTCGGCTTCCACGAGCCAGGCAAAGCTCGCATGGCACGGCGATCGCCCTGGGATGAGCTTCATCCAGGTCGACCGTGGGCAGCACATATGGCACCCAATGGAAAAGGCGTTCAAGAATTGCGTGCGGCTATCCGTCGTCATCTCGCGAGGGACAGTAATGAGCACAGGTAGACGAGTTGAGCGCTCGGCAACCGCCGGCAGCGGCGGTGAGATCCCGGGGCTGCGTCTGCCGTCTAAAACCAGGCAGCGCTGATCGCCTCCGACTGCGGCCAGCTCAGCTGACCCGGGAGCGGTGCCACCAACATGCCGGTGGATACCTGCGCGCCCTCCCCTTGAACGCGCAGGCCGCGCGGCATGCCCCGAGGTACCTGGTTAACCTCACTCGACTGCACCTCAGAGACGGCCACGGCGACGGCGCTTGGCTCCTCAGCGACCCTTCCTGGCTGCCTCATCCCCAGCAGGTGGCAACCACAGCGATGTCTGTCGGCGACCACGGGACAGGCGGCAGCGCCGTAGGCACCACTTAACACGGAATCAAGAGACCAAAATGCCGCTTCATCCAGGAGGCAGATGAAGCGGCAGGTCAGAGCGTTTTACAGCGCACACGTTACGGCCAACCATCCACGCGGTTACCGCCAATAAAGATCATCCGTTACCGGATGTTACCGCCGTAACCCAAGAAGATCTTCATCTTCCCAGGTCAATCGGTCGGGACGGCCGGATTCGAACCGACGACCCCTTGACCCCCAGTCAAGTGCGCTACCAAACTGCGCCACGTCCCGCCCCCGCGAGGTCTCCCCCGCGGCAGCCGGTACAGCTTAGCGCAGCAGCCCCCGGTCTTCCGCACAGGCCCCACCCGCACCCTGGTACCACCGAACCACCTCACAACCCCTACAGCGTCCTAGGAGGGTGGGTGGGTGGGTGGAAGGTGGGGACGGAAATGCCGGATGAGCCCGAGGGCCCATCCGGCATTTTCGAACGACGGGACCGAGGTCAGCCGTGTGCCTTGCCTCGGCCGCCGGGGCCGAGCTTCTTGCGCGGGCGGACCGAGATCTCGATCGGGCTGCCCTCGTACCCGAATTCCTCGCGGAGCTTGCGCTCGACGAAGCGCTGGTAGCCGGCGTCCAGCGGGCCGGTGGTGAAGAGCACGAACCGCGGCGGCGCCACCCCGGCCTGGGTGGCGAAGAGGATGCGCGGTGCCCGTCCACCACGCACCGGGTGCGGAGTGGCCTGCACCAGCGCGGTCAACCACTGGTTGAGCTGCGCGGTCGGTACCCGGGTCTCCCAGCTGGCCAACGCCTTGTTCAGCGCCGGGGCCAGCTTGTCCACGGCACGGCCGGTCATCGCCGACAGGTTCAGCCGGATCGCCCAGGGGATGCGGCGCAACTCCCGGTCGATCTCCTTGTCCAGGTAGTACCGGCGGTCGGCGTCGACCAGGTCCCACTTGTTGAAGGCGATGACCAGTGCCCGGCCGGTCTCGGTCACCATCGTCAGGATCCGCTGGTCCTGCTCGCTGATCGGCTCGCTGGAATCCAGCAGCACCACGGCCACCTCGGCGGCCTCGATCGCGGCGGCGGTACGCAGGCTGGCGTAGTACTCGGTGCCGCTGGCCTTGCCGACCCGCTTGCGCAGTCCGGCCGTGTCCACGAGCTGCCAGGTCTGACCGCCGATCTCGACCAGGCTGTCCACCGGGTCGACAGTGGTGCCGGCGACCGAGTCGACCACCGCCCGCTCTTCGCCGGAGAACCGGTTGAGCAGGCTGGACTTGCCCACGTTCGGCCGTCCGACCAGTGCCACCCGGCGCGGCCCGCGCGGCCGGTTCTCCACGATCGCCGGGGCCTCCGGCAGCGCGTCGAGGATGGCGTCCAGCAGGTCGCCGGAGCCTCGGCCGTGCAGCGCGGAGATGGGGAACGGCTCGCCGAGGCCAAGTGACCAGAGCGAGGTGGCTTCCATCTCGATAGAGGTGTTGTCGGCCTTGTTGGCGACCAGGATCACCGGCTTGGCACTGCGCCGCAGCATCTTCACCGCGGCCTCGTCCACGTCGGTGGAGCCCACCATGGCGTCGACCACGAAGAGCACCACGTCGGCGGTGACCACCGCCGTCTCGGCCTGCGCCGCGATGGCCGCGGCCCGGTCCTTCGCGTCCGGTTCCCAGCCGCCGGTGTCCACCACGGTGAACGCCCGGCCGTTCCACTGCGCGTCGTACGGCACGCGGTCCCGGGTCACCCCGGGGATGTCCTCGACGACCGCCTGCCGACGGCCGATGATCCGGTTGACCAGAGTGGACTTGCCCACGTTGGGCCGACCGACCACGGCCACCACCGGCTGCGGGCCGGTCTGCTCGACGGCGACGTCGGGCTCACGCAGCTCGACCCACCCAGCACCCTCGATGCTCATGCCGCTCCTCCGCTGCGCTCCGGAACGACATGAGACACGTCCACACTGAGCCCGATGATTCGCTCACTACGCTCGCTCATGCCGCTCCTCCGCTGCGCTCCGGAACGACATGAGACACGTCCACACTGAGCCCGATGATTCGCTCACTACGCTCGCTCATGCCACTCCCCGCTCGGTGAGCAGGTCGCGCAGCCTTGCCACGACCTCGTCGATGCCCAGCTCGGTGGTGTCCAGCACGACCGCGTCCGGCGCCTGGGCCAGTGGGTTGACCTTGCGGGTCGAGTCGAGCCGGTCCCGGCGGGCCAGGTCGGCGGCGGTGGCCGCCACGTCGGCGGCGTCCTCGGCGCTGCGCCGGGCGGCACGGGCCGCCTCGGAGGCGGTCAGGAAGACCTTCAGGTCGGCGTCCGGCGCCACGACCGAGCCGATGTCACGGCCCTCGACCACGATCCGGCCGGCATTGGCGATCATCTCGCGCTGCCGGCTGACCAGCAGCTCGCGGACCGCCGACACCGCGGCGACGGCGGAGACCGAGCCGGTCACCTCGGGGCCACGGATCTCCGCGTCGACGCTCACGCCGTCGACGGTCACTCCGTACCCCTGCGGGTCGGTGCCGATGCGCAGGTCCACCTCGCCGGCGACCTTGGCCACCGACGCGGCGTCGGTGAGGTCGACCCCGGAGCGCAGCACGGCCCACGTGATCGCCCGGTACATCGCCCCGGTGTCCAGGTAGCGGGCACCGATGCTGGCGGCGAGACGCCGCGAGACGGTGGACTTGCCCGAACCGGACGGCCCGTCCACAGCGACCACACATCGCTCGGCCCGTACGTTTTCCTCCACCGTGTCCTCCTCAGCCCGTACCTCACGGAACGCCCGGTGATTCGGCGCCGCAAGCGGTTGTTCAATCGTCATCAATCATGCCCGGGTCCTCTCGTGGACCCACGCGCGACGCCACCGGAGGCGACCCACGCCACCCGGCGACCGCGTCTCGGCCGTCGGTGGAGCCTACCGGCAGCCGTACCCCGAACTCGGGGGTCAGTCACCCACCGCGTTGAACAGGGCGGCGACCTCGGCGTTGGTCAACCGGCGGATCCGTCCGGTGCGCAGTTCACCCAGCCGGATGGGCCCGATCGAGGTACGCACCAGCCGGGTGACCGGGTGTCCGACCTCGGCGAGCAGTCGCCGGACGATGTGTTTGCGCCCCTCGTGCAGGCTCAGCTCTACCTGGGCGGTCTTACCCAGGGTGTCCACCACCTTGAACGAGTCGACCTTGACCGGCCCGTCCTCCAGCTCGACGCCGGCCAGCAGCCGCTTGCTCAGGTTGCGCGGGATCGGCCCGGTCACCTCGGCGAGGTAGGTCTTCAGCACCTGGTACGAGGGGTGCATCAGCCGGTGCGCGAGCGTGCCGTCGTTGGTGAGCAGCAGCAGCCCCTCGCTGTCCGCGTCGAGCCGCCCGACGTGGTAGACCCGCTGCTCCACCCGGTTGCCGATGAACTCGGCCAGCTCGTTGCGTCCCTTGTCGTCCGCCATCGAGGTAACCACCCCGCGCGGCTTGTTCATCGCCACGTAGACCAGCCGCGTGTCGACCTGGAGGCGCTCGCCGTCCACGTGGATCACCGCGGTGGCCGGGTCGACCTTGTCGCCCAGCTTGGCGACCCGCCCGTCCACCGTGACGCGGCGCCGGAAGATCAGGTCCTCGCAGGCACGCCGGGAACCCACGCCAGCGGCGGCGAGCACCTTCTGCAGGCGCTCAGCCCCCTCGAAGGTGGGGGCGTCGGGTTTCGGGGAACGGTTATCGGGTCGCATCAGCAAGCTCTTCTACGTCGTCGGGCAGGAAAGGGGCGAGCGGCGGCAGCTCAGCGACGGTGTTCAGCCCGAGCTTCTCCAGGAACAGCGTGGTGGTCCGGTAGAGGAACGCCCCGCTGTCCGGTTCGGTGCCACACTCCTCGACCAGGCCGCGCGTAACCAGCGTACGGATGACCCCGTCGCAGTTGACACCCCGGATGGCCGAGATGCGCGATCGGGTCACCGGCTGCTTGTAGGCGACCACGGCGAGCGTCTCCAACGCCGCCTGGGTCAGCCGCACCGACTGCCCGTCCAACACGAACCTCTCGACGTAGGTCGCGTATTCCGGCCGGGTGTACAGCCGCCACCCACCGGCCGCCCGGCGCAGCTCGAATCCGTGCCCAGCCGTGGTGTAGCCGACAGCGATCTCGTCGAGCGCCGGCCCGACCCGCTCGGCCGGCTGCTCCAGCACCTGGGCCAGGACCATCTCGCTGACCGGCTCGTCGACCACCAGCAGGATCGCCTCCAGCGCGCCGCGCAGCTCGGCGTCGGACAGCTCCGGCGCGGGCTCCGGCGCGGCCGTCACCCGCCGCCGCCCCGCCGGCTCCTTCCGGGGTACGCCAAAAGCCGCCCCACCCGCACCCAGCTCGCCCGCGCCCGGCTGGCCCGCGCCCGGCTGGCCAGCGCCCGGCTCGTCAAGGATCTTGGAGGATTCCGGCCCGCCTGGGGGCGGTTCGCTTCCAAGATCTTCCGCTGCGGCGGGTGGGGCCGTGACGAAGGACTCGTCCGAGGGCTCGCCGCCGACACCGGGCTCGGGCAATTCATCCGATTCGTCGGTTTCGGGGGCGGTGGGCACGGGCGGGCGGGGGCGTTCCCACGGCGGGACCCAGGCAGCGGCCTGATCGGCCAGGGAGTCCCGGCGTTCCTCGTCACTCATCCTCAGTACCCTCCGTCGTTACCGTCCCGCCCGGTCCCGCAGCCTCCCCCGCCGACGCGCCGCCCGGACCCGGCCCGGCCACCCCCGGCTCGACCACCGCCGGCTCGAATACCCCCGGCCCGGCCACCCCCGGCTCGGCCACCGCCGGCTCGACCACCGCCGGCTCGGCCACCCCCGACTCACCTGCCACCGGCTCGGCCGGATTGCCGGCGTACTCGTCGACGTGCAACTCGGTGTCGCCGTCGGCCGGGCCGGTCCAGCGCACGGTCAGCTCCTCCAGCGCCTGCTCCTGCACGAAGGCCACCAGCCCCTCGCGATAGAGCTCCAGCAGCGCGAGGAACCGGGCCACGATCTCCAGCGTGGCCTCGCAGTCGGCGCAGAGCAGCGAGAAGGTGGCCGTGCCGGCCCGGCGCAGCCGAGCGGTGAGGATCGCCGCGTGCTCCCGGACGCTGACGCGCACCATGTGCACGTGCGCGATCGAGACTTCGGGCACCGGCTTCGGGGTCATCGCCTTCACGGCCAGCTTCAACAGTCGCTGCGGGCCGATGCCGAGCACCAGGTCGGGCAGCGCCTCGGCGTACCGGGGTTCCAGGCTGACCGCGCGCGGGTAGCGTCGACCGCCGACCGCCTCCAGCTCGGCGATGTGTGCCGCCGCCTCCTTGTACGCCTTGTACTGCAACAGTCGCGCGAAGAGCAGGTCCCGTGCCTCCAGCAGGGCGAGGTCCGCCTCGTCCTCCACCTCGGCGGACGGCAGCAGCCGGGCCGCCTTCAGGTCGAGCAGGGTGGCGGCGATCAGCAGGAACTCGCTGGCCTCGTCCAGGTCCCACTGGTCGCCCATGGCGCGGATGTAGGCGATGAACTCGTCGGTGACCTTGTGCAGGGCCACCTCGGTGACGTCGAGCTTGTGCTTGCCGATGAGTTGCAGCAGCAGGTCGAACGGGCCGGTGAAGTTGGCCAGCCGGACGGTGAACCCGGACGTCTCCTCGACAGCCGGCACACCGTCGACCTCGGCGGCCACCGCCGGGGCGGCGGCCTCGGGTGGCCCGGCGGGCGGGTCGAGGGGTGGCGCGGTCACCGGACGACCGTAGTCCACGAGGCGGGCACCGGGAGTTCCGGCTACCGCTCCGACTGGGCGGCGATCACCTCACGGGCGAGCTGGCGGTAGTTGCGCGCCCCGGAGGATGCCGGGTCCATCGTGGTGATCGGTGCGCCCGCCACGGTCGACTCGGGGAACTTCACCGTCTTGGTGATGACCGTCTGGTAGACCTTGTCGCCGAACGCCTCGACCACCCGCTGGAGCACCTGCCGGCAGTGGGTGGTGCGGCTGTCGTACATGGTGGCGAGGATGCCTTCGAGCTCCAGGTCGAAGTTGAGCCGTTCGCGGACCTTGTCGATGGTGTCCAGCAGCAGCGCCACGCCGCGCAGGCTGAAGAACTCGCACTCGAGCGGGATGAGCACGCCGTGCGCGACGGTCAGCGCGTTGATCGCCAGCAGGCCGAGCGAGGGCTGGCAGTCGATCAGGATGTAGTCGTATTCCTTGCGGACCGAGCGCAGCACCCGGGCCAGGGCCATCTCCCGGGCCACCTCGTTGACGAGCTGGATCTCGGCGGCGGAGAGGTCGATGTTGGCCGGCAGCAGGTGCAGGCCCGCCACGTCGGTCTTGATCAGGACGTCCTCGGCGGTCACGTCGTCCTGCATGAGCAGGTTGTAGACGGACAGGTCGAGGTTGTGCGGGTTGACCCCCAGGCCCACCGAGAGCGCGCCCTGCGGGTCGAAGTCGACGAGCAGGACCTTGCGGCCGTACTCCGCGAGTGCCGCGCCGAGGTTGATGGTGGTGGTGGTCTTGCCGACGCCGCCCTTCTGGTTGGCCATCGCGATGATGCGTGCGGGGCCGTGCCGATCGGTCGGCATCGGTTCGGGGATCGGCTTGCGCATCGTGTAGGCCGCCGGGTCCGCCGGACCCAGGTCCGCGCCGAGCGTGGCCTGCTGCTCGCGGAGCTCCGACGTCCAGGTCTCGGCACGGTCACCGTTGCCAGCCATGTGCTCGTTGCCCCCTCCCGACGACCACCCGGCGTCGGAGCCGTCCGACGTCCTTCGCGGCGCCGCTGCGCACCCCGGTCGTGTCGCCCCAGGAGGTCCGCGCCGATGCCGACTGTACGCCACCGACCAGCAGCGGCTTCAGCACCGGCCCGGCGTGTCGGGACCGACCGCGACCGGTCTCAGTCCCGGGCGCGCGGGTGGGCGGTGGCGTACACCTCGCGCAGCCGTTCCACGGTGACCAACGTGTAGACCTGGGTGGTGGTCACCGATGCGTGGCCGAGCAGTTCCTGGACCACCCGCACGTCGGCGCCGCCGTCGAGCAGATGGGTCGCGTAGGAGTGGCGCAGGGTGTGCGGGGAGACCGCGGCGGGCCCGTCGACCGGCAGTCCGGCCCGGCCGGCGGCACGGCGCAGGATGGCCCAGGCGCCCTGGCGGGACAGCGCGCCGCCGCGGGCGTTGAGAAAGACCGCCGGTGTGCCCCGGCCGACGGCGGCCAGGCCGGGGCGGGCCCGGACCAGGTAGGCGCGTACCGCCTGGACCGCGTACCCGCCGATCGGCACCAACCGCACCCGGCCGCCCTTGCCGCGCAGCAGTACGGTGCCCTCGTCGGTGTCGAGGTCGTCCACGGCGGCGCCGACGGCCTCGGAGATCCGCGCGCCGGTGCCGTACAGGAATTCCAGCAGCGCCCGGTCGCGCAGCGCGAGCGGGGCGTCCTCGCCGGTCGCGGTGACCGGGCCGGCGGTCTCCAGGAGGCGGACCACGTCGTCGACCGGCAGCGCGCGGGGCAGGCGGCGCGGCGGGGTGGGCGGGCGTACGTCGCGGCTGGGGTCGCCGCCGGCCAGCCCCTCGCGCATCGCGAAGCGGTGCAGGCCGCGTACCGCGCTGGCGGCGCGGGCCGCGGAGGAGACCGCGAGCGGCGGGTGGGCGTCGTCGCCGGCGCGCAGCCGGGCCAGATGCGACTCGACGACGCCGCCGCCGACCGACGCGAGGTCGGCGGTGCCGGCGTCGGCCAGGGTGGCGAGGTAGCGGTCCAGATCCCGACGGTACGAGGTGAGGGTGTTCGCGGACAGTCCACGCTCGACGGTGAGGTGGTCCAGGTAGCCGCGCACGGCACGGCGCAGGGCCGGCGCGGGCTGCTCGCCCGCGCCGGCCGGGTCCGCGATGCCGGTCAGTCCGCCGCCGCTCAGGCCAGCGCGTCGGCCAGCGGGAGCACGCCCATGCCGTGCGCCTCAGCGACCGGGCCGTAGGTGACCTGGCCGTCGTGGGTGTTCAGGCCCAGCGCCAGCGCCGGGTCGCGGCGCAGCGCCTCGCGCCATCCGTGGTTGGCCAGCTCCAGGGCGTACGGCAGGGTGACGTTCGTCAGCGCGTAGGTGCTGGTGTGCGGCACCGCGCCGGGCATGTTCGCCACGCAGTAGAAGATCGACTCGTGCACCTTGTAGACCGGGTCGGCGTGCGTGGTCGGGTGCGAGTCCTCGAAGCAGCCGCCCTGGTCGATGGCGATGTCGACGAGCACGCTGCCCGGCTTCATCCGGGAGACCAGCTCGTTGGAGATCAGCGTCGGGGCCTTCGCGCCGGGCACCAGCACCGCGCCGATGACCAGGTCCGCGTCGAGCACGGCTCGCTCGATCTCGTACGCGTTGGAGGCGACGGTCTGCAGGTGGCCGCGGTAGATGGCGTCGGCCTGGCGCAGCCGCCCGACGTTCTTGTCCAGCAGCAGCACCTCGGCCTGCAGGCCCAACGCGATGGCGGCGGCGTTCATGCCGGACACGCCGGCGCCGATGACCACGGTCTTGGCCGCGTAGACGCCGGAGACGCCGCCCATCAGAACGCCCCGTCCACCGCCCTGACGTAGCAGGTGGTGCGCGGCGACCTGCGGAGCGAGCCGACCGGCCACCTCGGACATCGGGGCGAGCAGCGGCAGCGACCGGTCGGGCAGCTCGACGGTCTCGTATGCGATGCCGGTGACCTTCCGGTCCACCAGCGCGTCGGTGCACTCCTTGGACGCGGCCAGGTGCAGGTAGGTGAAGAGCACCTGCCCCGGGCGCATCCGGTGGTACTCCTGGGCGATCGGCTCCTTGACCTTGAGCACCAGCTCGGCGGTGTCCCACACCTCGTCGGCGGTGGCCAGGATGGTGGCGCCGGCCGCGGCGAACTCCTCGTCGGTGATGCTGGAGCCGACGCCGGCGCCGGACTCGACGAAGACCTGGTGACCGCTGCGGGTGAACTCGTTGACGCCCGCCGGCGTGATCGCCACGCGGTACTCGTGGTTCTTGACCTCGCGTGGGATTCCGACCTTCACGATGCAGACACCTCTCTTCGGGGCCGCTCTCCCCCGACTGCTCGGTGCCGCGACGGCCCCATTGCCACCGCGGTCCACCGGTCCCGCCGGCGGCAGTCTAGGCGCGCCCGGACCCGCCGCGAGCCAGCACAGTGGCATCCGGTGCCCGGGTGTCCTGACGGAGTGTCAGGCCGCCGAGCAGGCCGGCGGTGGGAGGGCACCTCAGCCGACAGGACAGTGTTCGACCATTATCGTCCCAGATGTCGAGTACCGGTGCGGACAGCGGTTGAGTGGATCACTAGTGTGTCCGCCCATGACCACTCCTCAGTACCAGCCGGGCTACGCCCCGGTCTCCGACAAGAGCAAGGTCGTCGCGGGCATCCTCGGCATCCTGCTCGGCACCTTCGGCGCCGGCCGGTTCTACACCGGACACACCAAGATCGCCGTTCTCCAGCTCGTGGTGAGCCTCGTGACCTGCGGCCTCGGCGCGCTGTGGGGCGTCATCGACGGCATCCTGATCCTGGTCAACGGTGGCACCGACGCGCAGGGTCGGCCGCTGCGCGACTCCTAGTCAGACCGACGGCAAGGGGCCCCGCGGCTGACCGCGGGGCCCCTTCGCGCGTACCCTCTCGCCGGCCTGGACCGGCGGCGACGCTCAGCGCGGCAGCGGCGCGTCCGCCCGGCGCAGCGCCGACCAGCCGGTGTCCCGGGCGCGGGCCGCGGCCAGCAACCCGGCCACCGCGGCGGCGTTGGTGATCTCGCCGGCCAGGACCATGCCGACCGCCTCGTCCAGGTCGATCCGGACGGTCTGGATGTCGGCCTCCTCGTCCCGGCGTTCGTGGCGCTCACCGGCCGGCACGTCGGCCAACTCCCGAGCCAGGAAGACCCGGATCAGCTCGTTGGTGAAACCGGGCGAGCTGTGCAGGTCGACCAGCACGTCGACCCGCCCGGCGGTGAGATCGGCCTCCTCGGCCAGCTCCCGCAACGCCGCCGCCGGCAGATCCTCGCCGGAGACGTCCATCAGGCCGGCCGGCAGCTCCCACAGGTGCCGCCCGACCGCGTGCCGGTACTGCCGGATCAGCACCACCTGGCCGACATCGTCGAGCGCCACCACGGCCACCGCCCCGACGTGCCGGACGAGGTCACGCAACCCCGTCCCGCCGCCCGGCATGGTCACCTCCTCGGTGACCACGTCGAAGATCCGGCCGGTGTAACGCTCCGCGCGGGAGCGCACCTCGTACCGGTGCTCGACCTGGCTCACGACGCGGACGTCGCCTTCGTCGAGGCGCCGTTGCGGGCGGCCTTGCGCGCCGTCGGGGCCTCCGTCGCCGGGTCCAGGTCGACCGGCAGTTGGTCAGCCTGCGAGTACGCCACGGCGGCCTTGACGAACGACGCGAACAGCGGGTGCGGACGGGTCGGGCGGCTCTTCAGCTCCGGGTGCGCCTGGGTGGCCACGAAGAACGGGTGCAGCCCCCGGTCCAGCTCGATGAACTCGACCAGCCGGCCGTCCGGCGAGGTGCCGGAGATGTGCAGACCCGCCTTGGTCAGCGCGTCGCGGTAGGCGTTGTTCACCTCGTAACGGTGCCGGTGCCGCTCGCTGATGTCGGTGCTGCCGTACGCCTCGGCGACGATCGAGCCCTCGGTCAGCACCGCCGGGTACGCGCCGAGCCGCATGGTGCCGCCCAGATCGCCCTTGCCGGCGACGATGTCCTCCTGGTCGGCCATGGTGGCGATGACCGGGTGCGCGGCCTGCTCGTCGAACTCCAACGAGTTGGCGCCGTCCAGGCCGGCCAGGTGCCGGGCCACGTCGATGGTCATGCACTGCAGGCCGAGGCAGAGGCCGAGCAGCGGGATGCCGTTCTCCCGGGCGTACCGGGCGGTGCCGATCTTGCCCTCGATGCCGCGCACCCCGAACCCGCCCGGGATGAGGATGCCGTCCACGCCGGCCAGGGCCGCCGCGGCGCCGGTCGGGGTGACGCACTCGTCGCTGGGCACCCAGCGCAGCTGCACCCGGGCCCGGTGGCCGAAGCCGGCGGCCCGGATCGCCTCACTCACCGACAGGTACGCGTCGGGCAGGTCGACGTACTTGCCGACCACCGCCACGGTGACCGTGTGCCGGGGCCGGTGCACCCGCTCCAGCAGGTCGTCCCAGCTGGCCCAGTCCACGTCCCGGAAGGAGAGCCCGAGCCGGCGCACCACGTACGCGTCCAGCCCCTCGCGGTGCAGCACCTTCGGGATGTCGTAGATGCTCGGCGCGTCCGGGGCGGCGACGACCGCCTCGGCGTCCACGTCGCAGTAGAGCGACAGCTTCTCCTTGAGCTTCTCCGGGATCTCCCGGTCGCAGCGCAGCACGATGGCGTCCGGCTGGATGCCGATGTTGCGCAGCTGGGCCACCGAGTGCTGGGTCGGCTTCGTCTTCAGCTCACCCGACGGCGCCAGGTAGGGCACCAGCGAGACGTGCAGGTAGAAGCAGTTGTCCCGGCCCAGATCGTGGCGGACCTGACGGATCGCCTCCAGGAACGGCAGCGACTCGATGTCGCCGACCGTCCCGCCGACCTCGGTGATCACCACGTCGGGCAGGAGGCCGTCGTCGTCCGGATCGGCCATCGCCAGGATCCGCGACTTGATCTCGTTGGTGATGTGCGGGATGACCTGGACGGTGTCCCCCAGGTATTCGCCGCGCCGCTCCTTGGCGATCACGTCGGAGTAGATCTGGCCGGTGGTGACGTTCGCCTTGCCGGACAGCGCCCGGTCCAGGAAACGCTCGTAGTGCCCGACGTCGAGGTCGGTCTCGGCACCGTCCTCGGTGACGAAGACCTCGCCGTGCTGGAACGGGTTCATCGTTCCCGGGTCCACGTTGAGGTAGGGGTCGAGCTTCTGCATCACCACGCGCAGCCCGCGCGCGGTCAGCAGGTTGCCGAGGCTGGAGGCGGTGAGGCCCTTACCCAGCGAGGAGGCGACGCCCCCGGTGACGAAAATGTGCCTGGTCGTCCGTGCTGATGGGGCCAAGGCCTGCTCCCGTGTCGTCTGTCGCGGTCATGCAGACCGCCGTGCTTGATCAGCAAAGTGATCACGCGATCCACGGGATTCCACGGTAACACCTCCCGAGCAGGTACTCGCAGGCCGCACCCCTGGTGCGACACCACCGGGCCACCACGGCGACGCCCACCGCTCAGGGAGCGGCAACCTCGGTCGATGAGCGGGTGGCCTGCCGGGGCAGCCGCGCGGCCGACGTCCCGGCGGCCTCGGACGGCCCGTCCGGTCGCCGTACCGGCGTGCCGGGCGGCTCCACGGCGCCGACCGGCGTCGGCTCCACCGGCTCGCCCGGGGCCGGCTGTGCGGCCGGTGGACCGGTGACCGGGCCCGGATGCCCCGCACCCGGCGGTCCGCCGCCACCGGTCGGGCCGTCACCCCCGCCCGCCGGGCCGGCACCGCCCGGCCCGGCGCCGCCGTCCGCGTCGTCGGAGAAGGAACGACTGACGCCCGGGCGGGTCCGGTCCGCGGCGTGGCCCAGCACCCGCAGCGAGGCCAGCGCGGCCATCGGCACCACCAGTGCGGCCGCCGCGCCGACCACGTCCAGCGCCGCGCCGTCGAGTACGCCACCGAGCACCGCGGCGACCGCCGTACCGGCGAGCGCGGCCCGGACGGCCGGGTAGATGCCGAACAGCCGCATCAGCCCACCCCACGGCTGCAACAGGGCGAACCACACCAGCAGCGCACCGGCCACCGCCAGCACGGTCAGCGGGCTGTTGACCAGCGTCTCGAAGTTGGCGGCGCTGGACCGGTGCACGGTGAACCCACCGGTGCCGTCGCCCAGCGCGGACAGGAACCGGCCCAGGCTGCCCCGCTCCGCCGCCGGTCGCCGCAGATCCACCACGGCGAAGCCGATGGCGACCGCCAGGGCGGCCATCGCGGCCCACACCAGCCGGGTGATGGTCAACCAACCGCCGGCGCTGATCGCGGCAGCCACGCACAGCCCAGCGGTGAGCGCGATCGCGCCGACCGGGTCGGCGCCCAGGTAGGCGCTGCCCACCATCAGCACCGCGAGGCCACCCACGGCCACCATCACCGCCGGCCGCCAGCCGCGCTGCACCCGCTGGGCCAACCAGCCCGCGCTCAGCAACGCGCTGGCGAGGAACACCCCGAGCCCGACCGTGCCCAGGCCCGCGTACCGGCCACCCTGCAACGCCGAGTAGCCGACCACGCCGTTGAGCTGTAGCCGAGCCCCGGTGAGCACGTCCAGCCCGACGACGAGCGTGGTGAGGCCGGCCACCGCGCCGATCGGGCCGAGGGTGCCGGCGTACCCGGGAGCGAACCGGACCGCCGCGGTGCCGGCCGCCACCAGCAGCGCGGTGACCCCGGCGAAGATCCAGCCGGGGTGCTCGCCCCGCCACCAGGGCACCGCGTCCGCGAGCAACGCGGCCGGTACGGTCAGCGCCGCCGCAACCAGCAGCAACTCCGCCACCGCCACCACCCGGGCGGGCACCGGCGCGGGCCCGGTCGGCCCGGCGCGTGGGCGGGCCCGGCGCAGCAGCGGCACCATCGCGATGGCCAGCAGCACCTGCACCCCGGCGAGCAGGGTGAAGAAGCCGCCGGAGACGGTCCGCTGGGCGGCGGCCTCCCGGTCGGCGTCCGCCGGGGCGTTGATCGCCTCGGTCTCCTCGGCCGGTCGACCACCGGTGCTCAGCGCCGGCCGGCCGAGGAAGAGCCGCTCCGGCATCGGCCGGCCCAGCGCGGCCAGCGCGGTCGGTGCGAGGTCGACAAGTTGCAGGTACCCGTCCCGGCCGGTGCTGGCCGACGTGAGCCAGCCCCGCTCCCAGCCCGGCCCGTCGGCGATCGCCACGTGCAGCCGGCTCGGCTGGGCGGTGTCGGAGATCCCGGCGACCAGCACCAGCGAGCGGGGCGGCCGGGCGGCCAGCACCCGGGCCAGTTGGGCGTCCGCCGCGCGGGCCGCCTGGGCACGGGCCGCCGGGTCGACCCCGTCGACCGTGCCGAGGTCGACGATGCTCAACACGCAGGAGCCGAGCAGTACGCGCGGATCGGCCGGCAGCCCCGGCGCGTACCGGTCGACCCGGCCGAACGGTCGGGCGGCGGCCACGGCCGCGCCCGGGCCGACCGCGACCGAGCAGCGCACCGACTCCGACAGCGACCCCGGCAGGGCGCCCCAGGACAGCTGCTGCTGGTTGTACTGGACCACGCTCTCCTGGTCGGGCAGGTTCGCGCCGATGCCGTCCGGTTGCTCCACCGCCACCCCGGTCGCCGGGCAGCCATCCGCCGGGCGGCTGCCGTTCCAGGCGGCGAAGCTCCCCGCGCCCAGGGTCAGCCAACCGTCCACCGGGCAGGTGGGCCGGTGTGCCGAGCGCACCGACAGCGAGCCGATCGACCCGTCCTGGGCCATCCGCCACAACGTCGGAGTGCTCTGCGGATCCACGTCCTCCCAGCGCAGGCCGGCGATCCCGGCGAGCACCACGAAGTCGGCGGTGTGCTGCTGCGGGGTGCTCCGAGGCGGCCGGGCGGCCAGCGCGGTGACCCCCAGTGCCACCACGAGTACGGTCAGCAGGGCGGGGGCGAGTCGGCGCAGCATCACCGGTGTCCCGTTCTCGGTGCGTTCGGGTCCGGGGTCGCCGGGCCGGTGGGGCCTGCGGCCAGCTCGGTGTAGAGGGCGGCCAACGCGGCGACGGTGTCCCCCTCGGTGGGCCACGTCGCCGCCCGATCGGCACCGCGCCGGCCCACCTCGGCCCGGGCCGCCGGGTCGTCCAGCAACGCCCGCACCGCCGTGTCGACCGCGTCCACGTCGCCGGCGGGCACCAGCGCGGCCGCGTCACCGACCAGGTCCGGCAGCCCGCCGACCGCGGTCGCCACCAGCGGTACGCCGACCCGCAGCGCCTCCTGGGCGAAGAGCTGGCGGGCCTCCCAGTCGCTGGTCACCACCGCGAGGTCGGCACCGGCGAGCAGGTCGGCCACGTCGGTGCGGTGCCCGAGCAGGGTCACCGGGGCACGGGCCGCGGAGATCCGGGCGGCCAGCGGCAGGTAGGCCGGGCCGCTGCCGGCGATCACCACGACCGGCGGTGGGGTACGGGTACGCCAGCGGGCCGCCGCGTCGATCAGCACGTCGTAGCGCTTCTGCGGGTGCAGCCGGCCGACCGACACGATCAACGGCTGCTCCGGTCGTACGCCGAACTCGGCCCGCACGGCGGCTCGGCGGCGGCGCGGCGCGGGCAGCGTCGGCGCGGCGACCGGGGCGAGCCGGGCATCGGCGGCGCCCAGTGCCGCGGCCCGGTCCACCAGGTCCGACGAGGCGCCGAGCGCTACCCGGGCGCCCCGGGCCACCACCCGCTCGACGAGCCGGGACACCCCGCCCCGCAGCCCGCCCGCGAGCACCGCGTTGTGCCAGGTGACCACCAGCGGGGCGGTCGGACGGGCCAGCACGGCGACCAGCCCGGCGCGCAGGCCGTGCGCGTGCACCACGTCGACCTGGGCCGCGGCGAGCAACCGGCGCAGGGCGAGCACCGCACGCGCGTCGGCTGGCGTCGGACTGGCCGGGATCTCCACCGGCTCGAAGCGCGCCCCGACGCCGACGAAGTCGAACTGCTCCTGGGTCGCCGCGGGGCCACAGACCAGCACGCTGGCACCGGCCGCGACCAGGCCCCGAGCCACCGATCGGACGTGCTGGCCGACGCCGCCGGTGCTGGACGCGAGCAGCAGCGCGACGGTGCCCGACCAGCCGGCGGGCCGCTCCCCGCTGATAGCGCTCATTGAGCCGCCGTCTCCTTCCCGTCGCCCTGCTCCGGGGGAACCACGCTCGGCGCTGGCGTGCCAGCCCGGTTCCGCCGGCCCACCCTGCGCAGCACCCCGGCGAGCAGTGGCCGTACGTCCCGCCGGTCGACGAACCAGACCACGACGAGGAACACCACACCGACCAGAGCCCCGGACAGCATGCCCTGACCGAATGCCACCGCCATCGTCGGGGTGCCGCCACCCGGCGTAGCGAGCCAGCGGGCCAGGCCCCACCCGGCGAGCGCCGCGAGTGCCCCGGCGAGCACGCCGGCCGCCCCGGCCCGGGCCGAGCCGGCCAGCGCCGATCGCCCGGCGCCGCGCAGCACCGCCGTGACCAGCAGCGCCCCGAGCACCAGCATGCCCACCGAGTTGGCGATGGTGGCCCCGAGCACCCGGTCGGCGGTGGGGAGCAGTGCGGTCAACGGCAGTGCCACGGCGGGCACCACCAACCAGCCGAGCGTGATCGCCAGGGTCGCCGGCCGGGTGTCGCCGCGCGCGTACAGGGCGCGGGAGAGCACCGCGAACAACCCGTAGCCGAGCAGTCCGGGCGCGAACCCGACGATGGCCGCCGCGGTCGACGCCGGATCGTCCGGATAGAAGATGGCCGCGATCGGCTGCGCGGTGCCGACCAGTGCCGCGACGCCCAGGGCGCTGAAGAGCAGCACGCTGCGCACCGTCGAGGCGAGGGTCCGTCGGTAGCCGTCCTCGTCGCCGGCGGCGGACGCGGTCGCGAGGGTCGGATAGGCCGCCACCGCCAACGGCACCGCGAGCACCGCCCAGGGCAGCAGGAAGACGGTCTGGGCCAGGTTGAACACCTGCGGGGAGCCGGTGGGGCCGCCGGAGACCCGGTTGAGGACCACCAGGAGCGCGACCTGCTGCGCCGCCACCGTCACCGCGCCGGCCGTCGCGAGGCCGCCGACCCGCGCGCGGGCGTCGGCCGGGAACGCGTACCCCAGTCGGGGCCGCAGCCGGAGCCGGCGCAGCGGGATCAGCAGCGACAGCGACAGCACGACCACGCCGAGGGTGGTGCCGGCGGACAGGAGCAGCTCGCCGCCGCGGCTGACCTGGGCCACGCTCACGCCCCGCCCCTGGCTGACACCGAAAGCCAGATAGACGACGACCACGGTGAGGCTGGACAGCAGCGGGGCGATCACGGGCCAGGCGAAGCGGCGGTGCGCCTGGAGTACGCCGGTGAGCACGATGCCGATGCCGTAGAGCGGCAACTGTGGGGCGAACACCCGCAGCATCCGGGCGCCGGCGGCGAGTTCCGACGCGGACCGCCCCTCGCTGATCAACGCCATCAACGGGTCGGCGAACACCGCGACGAGCACGGCCAGCGGCAGCAACAGGCTCAACGTCCAGGTGAGCAGAGCCCCGGTGGTGGCCGCCACCGCCCGCCGGTCGCCGGCCGCGACCGCGCCGGCCAGCAGCGGTACGACAAGACTGGCCAGCGCCCCGCCGGCGACGATCTCGAAGACGATGTTCGGGACCGTGTTCGCGATGACGTACATGCCGCCGAGGTCGCTCTTCTCGACCACCCAAGTGAAGACGACGGTACGGCCCAGGCCGGCGAGCCGGCTGAGCACGGTGAGGACGGCGATGAGCGCGGCTGCCCCGGCGAGCCGGCCGGCGCCGGCGAGGGGTGCCGGTCTGGTCACGTCAGTCGGCGCGTCGGCCCAGTGCGTCGAGCTCGCGCAGCCCGGGAGTCCGCTGGATCACCGACGTGAAGCTGACCTTCTCGCTGGTGGCGGTGAGGCCGGCGAGCACGGCGAGCAACCCGGCCCGCCCGAGTGGGCCCGTCCGGGCGGCGAGCGCGACACCGAGCAGCGCGCCGAGCGCGTTCGCGCCGCTGTCGCCGAGCATCACGTCCTCGGCCAGGTCGTCGGGGAGCAGGCCGGCGGCCGCGCCGACCGCGCCCGCGGCGATACCGCCGTGCGGACCGCCGGTCAGCGGCGCACCGAGCAGCAGCCCGGACTTGATGGCCCGCCCGGGCCGCAGGTCGAACAGGTTGAGCAGGTTGGCGGTGCCGGCGATCACGCCAGCGCCGAGCAGCACGTCGACGCCCCGGCCGAACGCGCCCTGGCGTTGACGGCGCGGGTGCTCGGCGACCCGGGGGTCGGCGGCGAGCAGCGCGGCGGCACCGAGCCCGGCGGCACCCACCCCGACGACCTTGACCAGCCCGGCGGTGATGCGCCCCTCGCGCAGCGCGGCGAGGTGACCGGCGAATCCCTTCGCCGCCTTCTGCGCCGGCCGCGCGCCGACCACGTCGTCGTACAGCCCGACCGCGCCGGCACCGAGGCCGGCGACCAGGGCTGCTCCCCCGGAGGCGGCGCTGGTGGCGCCGAACGCGCCGGCGGCGGCCGCACCGGCGGCGAGCGCCGGCCCGGCGGCCAGGGTCACCCTGCGGCCACGGAAGTTGGTGCGTTCCAGCGCGGGCCCGACCGGGGCGGTACGCACCTCGCGCAGCGCGTAGCGGGCAGCGGCGGCTCCGGCCCCGGCGATCAGCAGCCGGCCCAGCGCCCTCACGCCGTTACCTCGGTTTCGGACACGGGGGTACGTCGTTCGCTCACTGGGGCAGTCTAGGCAGCAGCGACGTGGCGTTGTCGCCGACGCCGTACTGACCGGCCTTCTTGTCGGTGAGCTGCTGCACCAGGGCGAGGCTGGTGACCAGTTGGCCCTGCACGGTGTTGGCGTTGTCGACCGTCGAGATCGTCTGGGACAACACCGGGTCGCCGCGCACCACCGACACCAGGTTGCCACCGGTGGAACCATTGCCGCCCACCACGATCGACCCGGTCCGGTCGAACTGCTCAGCGATCTTGACGACCGACTCGTCCCGCTTGTCGGAGTCCTTGTCGACGTACGGCTGCCCGCTGACCACGACGACCGCCTCCGCCGACCCGGTGACCTTGTTGTTGTCGGTGGTCAGGTAGCCGGCGTTGTTGTACGCGGCGAGCACCGCCCGCCGGTCGGCGTCGCTGACCGGCGCGGTGCCCTGCGCCCGGTCCAGCAGGACACTGGCCAGCAGCGCGCTGGAGGTCTCCACGCCGTGTCCGTTGCCCGGCAGGCCGGTGGTCTGCGCGGTCGGACGCGCGGCGGTGACGGCCAACTCCAGCAGGTTGGTGTTGTTGTCCGGGTTGATGAACTTGTCCTGCAGGTCGACCCGGCCGGTGATGGTGGCCCCGCCGAGCTGGAGCTTCTTGAGCACGCCCTCGGTGTGGTCGCGCCCGTTGGGGAGGCTGAGCACCAGCACCCGGCGCCCGGTGAGGGTGCCCGGCAGGACGACCTGGGACATCTCCTCGGCGAACTCCTCTTCCAGCGTGAGCTGCTTCTCCATGTTGCTCACCTGCTGGCGCCACTGCTGGTTGTCCTTGCGCAGCCCGGTGACCTGCTGCTTCAGCGAGTCGGCGACCGGGCCGTTGAGGGCGGCTGTGCCGACCACCAGGCCGATCGCCAGAGCCAGGAAGACCGCGGTGAGGGACACCACGTGGTAGCGGAAGTTGATCACGCCTACAGCCTCTTGATCGGTCGGGGACTAGAAGAGCCGGTACAGCTGGAACACGAAATTGTCCCACCACTCGGCGACCACGCCCAGGTACGCCTTCCCGACGGTCGAGACGGCCACCGCGGACGCCATCGCCGCGATCGCCGACAGCACCAGCAGCAGCAGCGACGAGCCGGAGATGCTCTGCCGGTAGAGCCGGCTCACGCCCTTGGCGTCGACCAGCTTGCCGCCGACCTTCAACCGGGTGAGGAACGTCGAGGCCATCCCGCCGCGACCCTTGTCCAGGAATTCCACCAGCGTGGCGTGGGTGCCGACCGCCACCAGCAGCGAGGCGCCCTTCTCGTCGGCCAGCAGCATGGCCAGGTCCTCGCTGGTCGCCGCGGCCGGGAAGGTCACCGCCGGGACGCCGAGGCCGTTGACCCGGGGCAGGCCGGGGGCCCGCCCGTCCGGGTAGGCGTGCACGATCACCTCGGCGCCGCAGCGCAGCACGTCGTCGGTGACCGAGTCCATGTCCCCGATGATCATGTCGGGGGTGTAGCCGGCCTCGACCAGCGCGTCGGCACCGCCGTCGACACCGATCAGCACCGGCTTGAACTCCCGGATGTACGGGCGCAGCACGTCCAGGTCGGCCTTGTAGTCGTAGCCCCGCACCACGATCAGACAGTGCCGACCCTGGATCTGGGTCTGGATGTCCGGCACGCCCACGCCGTCGAGCAGCAGGTCGCGCTCCTGGCGGAGGTAGTCCATCGTGTTGGCGGCGAACGCCTCCAACTGGACCGAGAGCCCCTCACGGGCGTCGGCCATCGCCTTCGCGACCGTCTCGGCGTCCTGCAGGCTGCCGTGCGCCATCGGCTCGTCGCCGGCGAAGACCGTGTTGCCCTCGACGCGTACCTGATCGCCCTCGCGGATCTGCTCGAAGACGCCCTCCCCGAGGTCGTCCAGGAGCGGGATGCCGGCGGCGATCAGCACCTCCGGGCCGAGGTTCGGGTAGCGGCCGGAGACCGAGGGCTTGGCGTTGAGGACCGCCGCGACGCCGACAGCGACCAACGAGTCGGCCGCGACCCGGTCCAGGTCGACATGGTCGATGATCGCGATATCACCGGGGCGCAGCCGGCCGACCAGGCGCTTTGTCCGGCGATCGAGGCGCGCGGTGCCAAGGACCTTGCCTGGTTCCGCGTTCCGGTTCCGGCGCAACGTGGGTAGACGCATCGTGACCATCCTGGCATGTGAGGCAGGCTTTTCTGTCGCGACATGCCTGAGCAGGGCCGCCTACCCAGGGAAGCACACGTCGGCACAGGCCGGTGTGCTTGCGCTCACAATACGCGGCGTCACAACCGCCTTTCCTTCGCCGCCACGGCCAGGAGCTCCTCGGCGTGAGCGATACCCAGATCCGAATCCGGCAAACCGGCAAGCATCCGGGCGAGTTCCCGAGCCCGCTCGGTGTCCTCCACCACCCGAACACCACTGGTGGTGACCGCGCCACCGGTGTCCTTCGCCACCACCAGGTGCCGGTCGGCGAACGCGGCCACCTGCGGCAGGTGGGTGACCACCAGCACCTGGTGACTGCGGGCCAGCCGGGCCAGCCGACGGCCGATCTCGACCGCCGCCTGACCGCCGACACCCGCGTCGACCTCGTCGAAGACCAGCGTGGGCGGGCCGCCGGAACCGGCGAAGACCACCTCGATGGCGAGCATCACCCGGGACAGCTCACCGCCGGAGGCGCCGCGCTGCAACGGCAGCGACGGCGCGCCCGGGTGGGCCAGCAGCCGCAACTCCACCTCGTCGCCGCCGTCCGGGCCGACACCCACCTCGACGCCGTTGACCGGCAACGCCGGCTCGGACCGCCCGGCCGGTCGGGGCAGCACCGCCACCTCGATCCGGGCGTGCGGCATGGCCAGCCCGGCCAACTCGACGGTGACCTGGTCGGCGAAGCGGACCGCCGCCTCCTGCCGGGACGCCGACACCCGACCGGCCAGCTCGGCCACCTCGGCGGCCAGCCGCTGACCCTCGCGCTCCAACTCGTCCAGCAGGTCGTCCGAGGTGTCCAGATCGGACAGTCGGGTGCGGGCCCGCTCGGCCCACGCGATCACCCCGTCGACGTCGTCGGCGTACTTGCGGGTCAACGCGCGCAGCGCGGCCCGCCGCTCGTAGACGTGCTGCAACCGGGCCGGGTCGGCGTCCAGCGTCGCCAGGTAGGCCGACAGCTCGGCGGAGACGTCGGTGACCAGGGTGGCCGCCTCCTCCAGCCGGGCCGCCAACTCACCCAGCGCCGGGTCGGTGCCGGCCTGCGCCTCCAGGGTGCGCCGGGCGGTGCCGAGCAGCGCCGCCGCGTCCGGCGCCTCGTCGGTCGCCTCCGCGCCACCCGCCACACACTGCTGAGCCAGCTGGGCGGCCGTCCGCAGACCCTCGGCGTGCTCCAGCCGCTGCGCCTCGGTCTTGAGCTCGTCGTCCTCGCCGGGCTGCGGATCGACCCGGGTGATCTCGTCGAGGCCGAGCCGCAGCAGATCGGCCTCCTGGTTACGCTCGCGCGCGTTGCGCCGCCGGTCGGCCAGGTCGTCGACCACCAACCGCCACCCGGTGTACGCCTCGCGCAGAGCGTCGAGCAGCTTCTCGTGCGCCGGGCCGGCGAACCGGTCCAGCGCGGCCCGCTGCTCGGCCGGGCGCAGCAGCCGCAGCTGGTCGGACTGGCCGTGCACGGCCACCGCCTGCTCGCCGACCTCGCCGAGCATCGACACCGGCATGCTCCGGCCGCCGAGATGGGCCCGGGAGCGGCCCTCCACGGTCACGGTGCGGCTCAACAGCAGCGAGCCGTCCTCGTCGGGCTCGCCGCCGGCGTCGGTGATCCGCGCGTGCACCAGGTCGGCGACGCGGCCGTCCAGGCGCAGGCGCCCCTCCACCACGGCCCGGCCGGGCTGGGCACGGACCCGCCCGGCGTCGGCTCGGCCGCCGAAGAGGAGGCCGAGGCCAGTGACGACCATCGTCTTGCCCGCACCGGTCTCGCCGGTGATGACGTTCATGCCGCCGGTCAGCGGCAGCGTGGTGTCCTCGATGACGCCCAGTCCGGTGATGCGCAGCTCTTCCAGCACAGCCACCGACAGTAGACGCGAGGCCCGACAGTTGACCAGCCGACGGGCCCGGGTGCGTCCGGCACCGGGCCGCCGTACAGTTCTGCCCCGTGTTGGACGTGATCGGCCTGACCGAGGCTGAGGAGGAGCTCTACCGCTGCCTGCTCCAGCTCACCACGGCGCGAATCGACGAGCTGGTGCACCGGCTGCGCCGGCCCCGGGAGCAGGTCGTCGCACAGGTCGCGGCGCTGCGCAGCAAAGGGCTGGTGCAGGCCACCGACACCGACCCGGACGCGGCACTGCGCCCGACCGCCCCGGACGTCGCCCTCGGCGCGACGCTGCTACGCCGCCAGGAGGACCTGGAGGCGGCCCGACAGCGGGTCACCCAACTGGCCGAGGAGTACCGGTCCGGACTGCGCCGGCACCACGTCGACCACCTGGTCGAGGTGATCACCGGAGCGCGGGTCCTACGCGACCGGCTGCGTGATCTGCAGAACTCGGCGCGTACCGAGGTGCTCTGGTTCTGCCGGGCGAACCCCCTCGCGATGGCCGGCCCGGAGAATGTCGAGGAGTTCGACGCGCTGGCCCGCGGGGTGAGCTACCGGGCCATCTACGAACGGGACCTGCTGCTGGAGCCGGGTGCGTTGACCGACCTGGCCAAGGGGGTCGCCGCCGGCGAACAGGCCCGGGTGCTGGACCGGCTGCCGGTCCGGCTGGCCATCGTGGACGCGCGTACCGCGATCTGCCCGCTGGTGCCGGACCGCGACGGCGGTGAGCCGAGCGCCGCCGTGATCGGCCGCAGCCAGCTGCTCGACGCGCTGCTCGCCCTCTTCGAGAGCCACTGGCGGGTGGCCACCCGACTGCGGCTGGAGGACCCGCTCGCCGTGCCGACGGTCGAGAGCCGGCGACCCGACCCGGACGACCATCCGGGCGACGGGTACCAACCGGACGCCGACGAGGCGCGACTGCTGTCGTTGTTCGTGGCCGGCGTACCGGACAAGTCCATCGCCTCCCAGCTCGGCGTCAGCCGGCGGACCGTGCAACGGCGACTCGCCGACCTGATGGCCGCCGCCGGCGTGGACACCCGGCCCGGGCTGGCGTACCAGGCCGCCCGACGCGGCTGGCTCTGACCGACCGGGCCCGCGGTCGACCGACGACGGGCCCGGCAGGGCGGGACGGCGCAACCCGTCCCGCCCGACCGGATCAGCGCAGCCCGTACGCCTGGAGCACCGTCTGGTCGACGGTGTTCCCGGCCCGGTCGGCGGCGTGCACCCGCAGCGACACCGTCCCGCGCCCGGCCGGCACGGTCGCGGTGTACCGGTTACCCGAGCCCCTGGTGGGCGCGGACCGCCAGGTGACGCCCCCGTCGAAGGAGACCTCCACCCGGACGCTGGTGCCGCTGGGCGCGCGCACCCCGGCCGGCTGGCGCAGGGTCAGCCCCAGCTGGTGCGACCGGTTGCCCCGCACCGTGCCGAGCAGGTCGGCCGGCACCGCGTAGTCCACCTGGAGCAGCGGCAGCGGCGTGGCCTTGTCGCCGGCCGGTCGGGCCGAGGTGAACTGCCAGGCCGTCTCGGTACGGGTGCCGTAGCGCCACTCCGCCGAGGAACGCTGGGTGGTCAGGTCCAGCCGGTAGCGGGCCGCCCCCTCGGTGGTGGGCACCGGCGCCCAACCGCCGGACAGGTCGGCGATCTGCCGTCCGTCCCGGCTGAGCCGAGCCTCGACGGTGTCCGACTCCTCGGCGCCACCGGCCAGGCCGTAGTGCCCGTCGGCGTCGACGAACTCGGCCACCCGCAGGTCCAGCGTGTCCCCGGTACGCGTCGGCCCCGCCTCGTTGGCCGGAACGGCCGGCCGGACGACCGGGGCGTGCCAGGTCTCGGTGGTCCGGTCGTCGGCCGCGTACCGCCGGGGCTGGTCGGCCAACCCGCCGGTCAGCGGTCCCCAGCTCATCCACATCATCTTGTGCAGGACCCGGTGCTGCCACCAGTTGTCACCGGAGCTGACGAACTCCTGCCGGGTGGTGCCGGCATGCACCAGCCGCTGGTCGTCGTTCCAGGAGGTCTCCTGCCACGGACGCCAACCGAACCGCTGCTCGGTGGCCCACTCGCTGCCCACCGCGCCGTAGCGGGCGGTCACCTCGGCGGTGTTCTGCGCGGTGACCTTGTGCACGATCCGCTCCGGGACCCGGCCGCTGGAGACCTGCCACACGTCGTACAGGTAGGGGCTGTCCACGGTCAACGTGAGGTCCAGCGTCGTCCGACCGCGCTTGGCCGCCGCGATCATCCGCTGCCCGTCGTCGTACGCCACCGCCATCGCGGGGACGGCGAGCCGGTCACCCAGCGGGGTCCAGACCGTCCACGCGCTCCAGTCCGCCGGCCGGACGATGAGCACCGACTTCGCGCCGGCGGCGGCTGCCGCCGCGATCTGCTCCTCCTCGGAGACGTCCGGGCTGGAGGTGAGCAGCGCCGCGGCGCCACGGACCCGGGTCAACTCGGCGGCGGTGCCGGTGCCGGCCCAGACCAGCGGCAGCTTCCGCCGGTCGGTCGGCGCCGGCGAGCGGCCCATCAGGTTGATGTCCAGTGGACCGGACACCCCACTGATCCGGGCGTCCACCATCGGCGCGACCAGCTGCCAGCGCGAGGCGAACTCGAACTGGCCCTTGGCAACCGGGCGGGTCGGGGTGACGTTGACCTGCTGGATGGTGCTGAAGGTCATCACGCCGTGGTCGACCTGCCGGCCGTTGCCGAAGACCCGGTGCTCGTAGAAGCTGATCGTCGCCCGCTGCTCGGACGGCTTCGGCGTCTCGATCCGTACCGGCGTGCCCTTGCGCGGGTCGAGCACCACGGTGACGTCCCGGGTGACGTTCAGCTCCGGGTCGGTGACCAGGGTGATCTGCTCGTCCAGCGGAGCGCCGTGCTCGATCAGCGCCTCGACCAGGTACGGGCCCTCCTCGACCTGGACCTGGATCTCGCCGGGGATCCAGCCGAGGTAGTCGGATTCGGAGTGCTCGCCGAACAGGGTGAACACCGGCACGACGGCCGGCTGTCCCTTCAGGTCCAGCGCCCGGACGGTGACGGTGTGCACCGGACCGCTGAGGGTGACCGCGACGGCGGTACGCACGGCGACGCCGTCCGTGCCGGTGGCCACCAGCCAACCACTGTGCAGGCCCCGGTCCAGCTTCGCCGGCTCGGCCCGCAGCGGTACGGCCACGCTGCCGCCCGCCGGCACCGTCACCTCGCCGCCGACCGAGACACCGTCGGTCTCGGCCGCGCCGCTGTCCATGTTGCGCAGGTCCAGGGCCAGCCGCAGGGTCTGCGGGGCCGAGGTGCCGTTGGTGTACGTCACGACCCGCTCGACCGTCGCGCCACCGGTGCTCAACCGGCCGAAGTCGGCGGTGGCGGTGCCGTACACCCGCTGCTTCAGTGCCCGGGGCACGTCGACCCGGCCGCCGCCCTGCTCGAAGACGGTCAGCGCCGGGTTGCCCTTCGCGGTGCTCACCAGCGCGTCCTTGAGCTGGGTGGCCGTCCAGTCGGGGTGCTCCTGGGCGATGATCGCGGCCGCGCCGGCCACGTGCGGGGTGGCCATCGAGGTGCCGGACGCCCGGGTGTACGAGTCGTCGACCGGCGTACCCATCGCGGTGCCCGTGGCGCGGGCGGCGACGATGCCGACGCCCGGAGCGGTGATCTCCGGCTTGAGCCCGTTGTCACCCAGCCGCGGGCCGCGGCTGGAGAACTCGGCGAGCTGGTCCTCGCGGTCCACCGCGCCGACCGTGAGCGCCGAGGTGGCCGCGCCGGGCGTGCCGACGGTGCCGGCGGCGCCCTCGTTGCCGGCGGCCACCACGAACAGGGCGCCGGTCTCCGCGGTGAGGTCGTTGAGGGCCTGGCTCATCGGGTCGGTGCCGTCGGTGGCACTGCCGCCGAGGCTCATGCTGACGATCTTCGCGCCGGAGCGGGCGGCCCACTCCATGCCGGCGACGATGCCCGACTCGTAGCCGGACCCGTTGTCGTCGAGCACCTTGCCGATCAGCAGCTTCGCGCCGGGCGCCACACCCTTGCGCAGGCCGGCCGAGGCGGCGCCGCTGCCCACGATGGTGGATGCCACGTGGGTGCCGTGGCCGTGGCCGTCGACGGCGCTGCCCGAGCCGCTGAAGTCCTGGCTGCCGGCGATCCGGCCGGCCAGGTCCGGGTGGCTGGCGTCCACTCCGGTGTCCAGGACGGCGACCTGCACGCCGGCGCCGTCCCGACCGGCCGCCCAGGCCTCCGGTGCGCCGATCTGCGGCACGCTGTTCTCCAGCGCCGCGGTGACCCTGCCGTCCAACCAGACGTGCGCGACACCGCCGGAGAGGGTGGTCGTGCCGGGCGCGGCGGACCGGCCGGCGGGGTTGGCCCGCAGCGCCGTCCAGAAGCCGCCGAGGTCCCCGTTGCCGACGCGCAGCGCGGCGCCGCCGATGCTCTCCAGCGGCCGGACCTCGTGGGCGCCGGACAGCGCCTGGACCCGGCCGGCGGTCGGGTTCTGGTAGCGCACGATCAGCGGCAGGGCGTCCGCCCGTCCGTACCCGTCGGCGGCCAGCTCCTGCACGTCGAACAGGTCGGGGTCGAGCACTCCCGCGGCCAGGTACGGCACCACGTCGCTGGGCAGCACCCGCAGCCCGCCGTCGACCTCGGTGCTCTGGAAGATGATCCGCTCCCGGCCAGGGGCGGGCCGGACGGTGGCCGACACCCGCCCCGGCGCGGCCTGGACGAGGTCCACCTGGTCGCCGGTGATCAGGGTGATGCGGGTGGGCGCGGGTGCGCCCGGGACCGGCGCGGCGGGGGTGCCGGCGGCGGATCGGACGGGTGGGTCGGCGGACGCCGGTGCGGCGATGCCGACCACCAGCGCGCCGACCGCGCCGGCGGCGAGCCAGCGTGGGGACCAGTGCATGCGATGCGCTCCTCTACTCCTTTAGGCCCGCCATCCAAAGATGAGGACCGATCGGAGTCTGCGACGGAACGCGTCACCGGGTCACTAGCCGCCGGCCGCCGCAGCGGCGACATGTCGTCAGGTGGACAACCGCCGTGCACCGGCTGTGTGTGCGACGGTCACCGGCGGCTTCCCCGCCAGCCGTGCACCGGAAGCCCGAACTTGGCCACCAGCCGGTCGGTGAACGCACGGGCCCGCAGCCGGACGATGCGGACCGGCAGCGCACCTCGGCGCACCGTGACCCGCGCCCCGGGCGGCAGGTCGTACACCCGCCGGCCGTCGCAGCTCAGCACGGCCAGCGTGGTGAACGGGTCGACGGTGATCACGAAGGTGGACGTCGGCGCGGTGACCAGCGGGCGGCTGAACAACGCGTGCGCGCTGATCGGCACCAGCAGCAGCGCCTCCACCTCCGGCCAGACCACCGGCCCGCCACCGGAGAACGCGTACGCCGTGGAGCCGGTGGGGGTGGCGCAGACCACGCCGTCGCACCCGTACCGGGACAGCGGGCGGCCATCCACGTCGACGAGGAGTTCGAGCATCTGCGCCCGCTCGCCCTTCTCCACGCTGATCTCGTTGAGCGCCCACGACTCGATGGTCGGGCCACCGTCGAACTCGGCGGTGACGTCCAGCGTCAGCCGCTCGTTCACGGTGTAGTTGCGCTCGACGACGTCCCGAACCGCGGTGTCCAGGTCGTCGATCTCGGCCTCGGCCAGGAAACCCACCTTGCCGAGGTTGATGCCGAGCAGTGGCGCCTTCGCCGGCCGGGCCAGCTCGGCCGCGCGCAGGAAGGTGCCGTCCCCACCCAACGCGAAGACGATCTCGGCGTTCTCGGCGGCCTCCGGCCCGGCGACCGGCACCACGCCGGGCAGGTCGAGATCGTCGGCCTCCTCGGCGACCACCCGAACCTCGAAACCCGCGGCGATCAGGTCGGCGGCGACCGCACGGGCGTGCTCGGTGCTGCGCCGACGACCCGTGTGCGTCACCAACAGCGCGGTCCGGCTCATCGGGCCAGCCACCCGTCCACGACCGGGCGGCACCCCGCCGTCGTCGCTGCCCCGGCCCGGCCGCGTGTCCCGCGGGCCGTTCCGGAACGCTCGCTGCACGCGTTCACCCTGCGACCTCCTCCGCCGCCGCGTCCGGCACGTCGCCGGCCGTCGTCGGCCCGTCCGGCCCGGCCTCCACCACGGCCCGTACCCGCTGCGGGTCGGCCGGTGGTGCGCCCCGGCGCAACCATACGAAGAACTCCACGTTGCCGCTCGGGCCGGGCAGCGGGCTGGCCGCCACGTCGGCGAGGCCCAGACCGAGCCGCGCCGCCGCGTCGGCCACGTCGAGCACCGCCTCGGCCCGCAGCGCCGGGTCGCGGACCACACCGCCGGCGCCGACCCGTTCCTTGCCCACCTCGAACTGCGGCTTCACCATCAGCGCCAAGTCTCCGTCGTCGCGGGTGCAGCCCGCCAACGCCGGCAGCACCAGCCGCAACGAGATGAACGACAGGTCGGCCACCGTGAGGTCGACCGGGCCGCCGATCACCTCCGGGTCGAGCGTACGGACGTTGGTGCGTTCCAGAACCCGGACCCGCTCGTCGGTACGCAGGGACCAGGCGAGCTGCCCGTAGCCGACGTCCACGGCCACCACCTCGGCGGCGTCGGCGCGCAGCAGCACGTCGGTGAAGCCACCGGTCGAGGCGCCGGCGTCCAGGCAGCGCCGGCCGGCGACGCGCAGCCCACCGGGCCCGAACGCGGCCAGTGCGCCAGCGAGCTTGTGCCCGCCCCGGGAGACGTACTCCTCGCTCGGGTCGGCACCGGTGACCAGCAGGGGGTCGGCGGGGTCGACCATCGCGGCGGCCTTGCGCGCGGGCACCCCGCGCAGCAGGACCCGGCCGGCCTCCACCAGCGCGGCGGCCTGCTCACGGGAGCGGGCCAGACCGCGGCGGACGAGTTCGGCGTCCAGCCGGTTGCGACGTGCCATGGGTGGTTCTCCGGTCTGCTCAGGCCTGGTCGTCCCGCTCAGGTCTGGTCGATGGTGGCGAGGGTTTCCCGCAGCGTCTCGTAGGCCGCCTCGTACTGCGCGATCTGGTCGGCCGGGGCGAGCGCCGCCGCGTTGGTCATGGCCCGGTCCGCGGCGTCCACCGCGGGGTGCCGCGCCGGCTCGTCGTCCCCGGCGTCCGGCGGCGGGCCGGGCCGGGCACCCACCGGCGGCGGGCCGGGCCGGGCACCTACCGGCGGCGGGGCCGGCCGGGCGGCGAACGACCCGCCGCCGGCCGGTGGGCCGGGTCGAATGCCCGGCGGCGGGCCCGGACGCCCGTCGCCGGTCACCGTGGACTCCGGCCGGTCGGCCCGGCGGTCACTGGGCACCGTCCGGCCGCCGCTTGCGGACCGCCTTCTTGGCGGGCATGGCCGCCGGGGTCGGTGCCTCGTCCGTGGTACGGCTGACCGTCGCCGGCGGCTTCTTCGCGATGGCCTTCTTGGCGACCGCCTTCTTGGCCACGGCCTTCTTGGCGATGGCCTTCTTCGCCACCGTGGAGACCGGGGCGGACGCCGGACCCGAGGACGGCACCAGGCCGGCGTCGGGCCGCGCGGCGCGGGTCGGGTCGGGCGCGGCGGCGGGCGGCTGCGGCGGCTCGACCGAACGCGCCTCCCGCAACTGCCGCTCCAGGTCACGCACCCGCCGGGTCAACTCCGCCACCTCGTCCGCGGTGGCCAGGCCGACCGCGCCGAGGGCCCGGTCGACCTCGAAGCGGACCAGCTTGGTCAACGCCTCCCGGTTGGCGGTGCCGGTGGAGACCAGCTCCTCACCGAGTGCCTGGAGTTGGGCGGCGGTCGCACCGCCGGAGCCGACGAGGCGGCGTACCGTCTCCTGAGCCTTCTTCCGGGGCGCCTCCGTCAGGCCCAGGGCCAGTTCGAGGTAGGCGCGCCACGCGTCCTGCATGCCTGTGTCCTTCCACGGGGCGGGGGGTTGCAGGTGTCACGCTACCGGGCACCGGGGACTGTCCCGTGCGGTACGGTGCCGGGGACGGCGTGGCAATGAACGAGGGGGATTTGTGGCCAGCGTGGACGAGTGCCGGCAGGCGTTGCAGGAGCTGGCCGCCCGGTTGGACCGCAATGCCGAGACGGTACGCGAACGGATCGACCTGGAACGCACCCTGGCCTGCCGGATCACCGACCTGGACACCGCGTTCCACGGTCGGATCAGCGGTGGTCGGCTGATGGACCTGACCGACGGCGACGACCCCAAGGCCAAGATCGCACTGAGCACCTCCAGCGATGATCTGCTCGCCCTGGTGCGTGGCGACCTGGATGTCACCAGCGCCGTGGCCTCCCGCCGCGTGTCGATCAAGGCGAACCCGTTCGACCTGCTGAAGCTGCGCAAGCTTCTCTGACCAGCGGCCCGCGTCACCCGTCGCTGGGTAGCCCGAAGCTCGCCAAGGCGTGGGCCGCGTCCGGGCCCACCGGCCGGATCTTCGGCACCGTCGGCGCCGACCAGGCCGCCGCGCAGAGCGCGGCCAGCGCGTCCAGCGGCCGACCCGACCCGGCCAGTTCCAGCGTGCCGGCACGGTCCGTCAACGACCAGCCGCCGGCGTCCGCCGGGCCCGGCACCCGCACCGCGGCCGCCGGGTCGAAGAGCCCCGCCAGGTCCCTCGCGACGTACGTGGGACGCCGCTGCGGCCCGGCCGCGAGCAGATCGGGTACGTCGCTGACGCCGGTGAGCACGAGCAGGCTGTCCAGCCCGGCCCGCCGGGCGCCCTCGATGTCGGTGTCCAGCCGGTCGCCGACGACCAGGGTTTTCCCGCCGTCGCTGCGCCGGGCGGCGGTCTCGAAGAGCGCCGACTCCGGTTTGCCGACCACCACGTCGGGGTCCCGCTCCAACGCGGTACGCAGCACGGCGACCAGCGAGCCGTTGCCCGGCAGCGGTCCCCGGGTGCTGGGCAGCGTCCGGTCGGTGTTCGTGGCGATCCACATCGCGCCGGCCCGTACGGCGACCGACGCCTCCGCCAGCTCGGCCCAGCCGACCTGCGGGCCGTAGCCCTGCACCACCGCGGCCGGCTCCTCGTCCGCCCGCGAGACCGGGGTCAGCCCGACCGCTCGCAGCTCGGCGCGCAGCGCCTCCGCGCCGACCACCAGCACCGGCGCGCCCGCGGGCAGCCGGTCGCGCAGCAGCTCGGCCGATGCGGCGGCGGAGGTGAGCACCTCCTCCGGCCGGGCCGCGACGCCCATCCCGGTCAGCAGGTCGGCGACCTCGCTGGACCGGCGGGACGCGTTGTTCGTGGCGTACGCCACCGCTCGCCCCTCGGCGTGCAGTTGGGCCACCGCCTCCACGGCGCCGGGGATCGGCCGGTCGATCAGGTAGATCACCCCGTCCAGGTCGAAGACGACCAGGGTGTACCCGTCGATCAGCCGTTCCCCGGCGTCCGTGCTCACCGCTGCGCCGAGCCCGACTCGTCCTCGCGCGCCGGAGCGGTCCGGTCGGCGTTCGCCGCGTCGCCGTCGCCGTCCGCAGCGCTCCGGTCGGCAGTGGCGTCCGCATCGACGCCTACGGCGCCGTCCGGGTGCTCGTCCTCGTCCTCGTCGTCGAAGTCCCCGGCGTCGTCCGAGCGCCCGACGACGCCGTCGTCCTCGTCGTCGTCGAAGTCCTCGTCTTCGTCGTCGTCGCGGTCGTCGTCCTCGTCGTCGAAGTCGTCTTCGTCGTCGCGGTCGTCGTCCTCGTCGTCCTCGTCGTCGTCGCGGTCGTCGTCCTCGTCAAGGTCGTCGTCCTCGTCGCCGTCGGCGGCCAGCTCGGTGTCCGGCCGCGCCGGCACCGCGCCGGGAGCACCCGGGCCGGCGGCGATCTCCTCGGACGACTCGTCCTCGTCGTCGCCCTCGATGACCACGCCGTCGAGCTCAAGCAGCCGCTCCGCGGCGTCGGTCTCGCCCTCGGTGTCCACGTCAGCCGCGCGGGAGAACCACTCACGGGCCTCCTCACGCCGGCCCACCGCGAGCAGCGCGTCGGCGTACGCGTACCGCAGCCGGGCCGTCCACGGCACGGTCGCCTCGCTGGTGAGATCCGGAACCTGGAGCATGGCCACCGCGGCGTCCTTCTGCCCCAGGTCGCCCCGGGCGCCGGCGGCGACGATCAGCAGCTCGATCGCGACGGCCTGGTCCAGCTTCTCCCGGTCGGCACCACGGAACAGGTCGATGGCCCGCTCCGGACGCCCCAGCGCGCGCTCACAGTCCGCGAGCACGGCCAGGTGGCTCTGCAAGCCGCTCATCCGGTGGTACGTACGCAACTCGGCGATCGCCGTCTGCCACTCCCCCGCGTGGTACGCGGCGAGGCCGACCGCTTCCCGCACGGCGGAGATGCGCGACGCGAGCCGTCGAGCCGCCAACGCGTGCGCCAGTGCCTCGGCCGGGTCCTCGTCGATCAGCTGACCGGTCGCGACCAGGTGTCGGGCCACCGTCTCGGCGACCGGCTTGTTCAGCGAGAGCAGCTCGGCGCGGACGTCCTTGTCCAGGTCGGTCGCGACGATGTCGTCCGGCAGCGCCGGGGCCGAACTGCGGCCGCCCTCGGTCGACTCGGAGCCCGTGCCCCGGTCGTCACGACGGAACTCGCCCTCGCGACGCGGCCGGTCCTCGGCCCGGAACCCGCCCTCACGACGGTCGCCGCCCCGGAAGCCGCCCTCACGGAATCCACCCTCACGGCGCTCGCCGCCCCGGAAGCCACCGTCACGGTCGCCGCCCCGGAAGCCACCCTCGCGCGGAGCCCCCGAACGAGAGCCATCGCGGTCGCCGCCACGGTAACCGCCACTCTCGCGACGGTCGCCACCACGGAAACCGCCCTCACGGTCGCCGCCACGGAAACCGCCACCTTCACGACGGTCGCCACCACGGAAGCCGCCCTCGCGGTCGCCGCCACGGAAACCGCCCTCGCGCGGAGCGCCCGAACGCGAACCATCGCGGTCACCACCACGGAAACCGCCCTCGCGACGGTCGCCGCCACGGAAGCCACCCTCACGGGGAGCCCCCGAGCGCGAGCCATCGCGGTCGCCGCCACGGAAACCGCCACCTTCACGACGGTCACCGCCACGGAATCCACCCTCGCGGTCACCGCCACGGAAGCCACCCTCGCGCGGAGCACCCGAACGCGAGCCATCGCGGTCGCCGCCACGGAAACCGCCGCCCTCACGACGGTCACCGCCACGGAAACCACCGCTGTCACGGTCGCCGCCACGGAAGCCACCCTCACGCGGAGCACCCGAACGCGAGCCATCGCGGTCGCCGCCACGGAAACCGCCGCCCTCACGACGGTCACCGCCACGGAAACCACCGCTGTCACGGTCGCCGCCACGGAAACCACCGCTGTCACGGTCGCCGCCACGGAAACCACCCTCGCGGGACGGGCCAGAGCGGGTGCGGTCCTGGTAGCCGCCCTCACGACGGTCACCGCCTCGGAAACCGCCCTCGCGGTCGCCGCCACGGAAACCACCTTCGCGACGGTCACCGCCACGGAAACCACCCTCACGCGGGGCGCCCGAGCGCGAACCGTCACGGTCGCCGCCACGGAAGCCACCCTCACGCGGGGCGCCCGAGCGCGAACCATCACGGTCCCCGCCACGGAAACCGCCCTCACGCGGAGCACTGGAGCGCGAACCATCGCGGTCGCCGCCACGGTAACCGCCCTCACGACGGTCGCCGCCGCGGAAACCACCGCTGTCGCGGTCGCCGCCACGGAAGCCACCCTCGCGGGACGGGCCAGAGCGGGTGCGGTCCTGGTAGCCGCCCTCACGACGGTCACCACCACGGAACCCGCCCTCACGCGGAGCACCCGAGCGCGAACCATCACGGTCCCCACCACGGAAGCCACCCTCACGCGGAGCACCCGAGCGCGAACCATCACGGTCGCCGCCACGGAAACCGCCCTCGCGCGGAGCACCGGAGCGCGAACCATCGCGGTCGCCACCACGGTAGCCACCCTCGCGGCGGTCACCGCCACGGAAGCCGCCGTCCCGGTCGCCGCCACGGGAGCCGCCGTCGCGGCCGCCGGCGTTTCCGCCTCGGGTGCCGCCGGCGCTGTCCCGGTCACCCCGGTACGGGGGACGGTCGCGGTCGTCGCGGCGCGGGCCGCGGTCGCGCCCACCCGGGCCGTCAGTACGGTCTTCGTAGCGACGGGGACGGTCTCCGCCCTGCGGTCCTGAACTCACAGGTACATCCTTCCTGATTGCGCCACCAATGGCGCTACGCAGTCGAGGGCCGACCCGGATGGGGCGGCCCTCGACTGGAAGATTGTCCGGCGGTGTCCTACTCTCCCACACCCTCACGAGTGCAGTACCATCGGCGCTGGAGGGCTTAGCTTCCG
>NZ_JBHSQS010000040.1:0-33848 GCF_042658605.1 Micromonospora vulcania
ACTCTCGATCCTGAACTCGCCCTGTCCGACGGACTTGCTATGAGCCGCTGGCCTCAACTCACCCTGACAGACAGGGCTTGGCCCCACGGCACGCTCGCTGAGCTGCCAGAGGCGGTCCACCGCCACTGCGTCAGTCACGAGCGGCGCTGGCATCGCAGGCAGACAACCCTCGTAGTAGGCACCGTTGAGCGGCGCCTCGCTGGTTGCCGCTCGCAGCACCGCCTGCATCCCGTCGATCACGGGCACACCACTGCGGCCATAGACACTGAGGAGCCGCGTTGCCACCACGCCCGGGTGAACATTGGCGACCGTCACCTCGGCACGGGACCTCTCAGCCAACGCCACCCCGAACATGGTGAGCGCCAGCTTGGCCTGCGCGTACGCGGTCACCGGCGTATACCGGCCGCTCCGGTTCAGATCACTCCACGGCAGGTCGCCCATCCGGTGCAGGCAGGACGAAACGTTGACCACCCGCGCTTCGCCCTTGTCGGGCAGCGCCGGTAGCAGCGACCTTGTCAACAGGTACGGTGCGAGGTAGTTGACCTGCCATGACAGCTCGTTGCCGTCAACCGTCTCCGCCCTGCGCGCAGGGCCAACCATCGCCGCGTTGTTGATGATCAACCGCAGCCCCGAGGACTCGGCCACCACCGCGTCGGCGAGCGCACGCACCTGGGACAGCTGCGCGAAGTCCGCGATCATTGGCTGGACCGGAGCCGACGCCGCGACGGCATCGAGTAGCCGCCGCGTCGCCTCGCGGCCCTCGGCCTCGGTCCTGGCGTGCAGCAGCACGTGCCAGCCTCGGGCCGCCAACGCGCGCGCGACCTCGAAACCGATGCCACTGCTGGCCCCGGTGACCAGAGCGGTCCGGGAGACCTCGCTCATTTGGCTCCTCAACGCCGATGTGCTGTCAGCTGTTGCGCTGCGCTCCCTTCGAACAGAAGAACGCTGCGCGGGATGGCCACCGTCGTTCCCTTCACGTCGACCGGGAGTCGCCCTTTCGACAACGAGCACATCCCACACGGGTGTGCGCCACAAGGCTCTTCACACCGCTGATACGGAAGCCGGCCGGGAATTGACGCCGCCGATACGCCAGCCCGCCGTGAGGGGCCGCCGAGTTCCGTAACGAAGTCCTGCCTGCCGGCGGATCGTGTCGGCCGATGCGTTTGGTGGCCTGTCCTGCGGTCGTCGGACCCGCCGGCCGCGCAGTGGGTGTCGAACAGCGCCGCGCCGAGCTCGGCCCGCCGTCCTCCGCCTTGTGGGCTGTCCGGGGTCGAGAGCCAATCGCCGGCTGGCGGCATGCCGAACCCGCCTGCTTCCGGCGTTCCCTGCGGTAGAAAGTAGTCTGGTCAAAGCAGCACAATTCGGGAGGCGTGGTTGGATTCGTACCCTGCGATGGAAGCCCACGGCTTGATCGGGGATCTGCAGACCGCGGCGCTGGTGGCGAAGGACGGGACGCTGGACTGGTTCTGTGCCCCTCGGTTCGACTCGCCGAGCCTGTTCGGCGGCCTGCTCGATCGCCACAAGGGAGGGCATTTCCAGGTTTCACCAGAGGGCGTCGACTACGTCAGTAAGCAGTTGTACCTGCCCGGCACCCCGATCCTGATCACTCGCTTCCTGAGCGCGGACGGCGTGGGTGAGCTCGTGGATTTCATGCCCGTCGCGGGGGACCAGCCCACGGACCGCCACCGCCTGGTACGGATGTTGCGGGTGGTCCGAGGTGTCATGCGATTCCGTGTCGACTGTCAGCCTCGCTTCAACTACGGCCGGGATCCACACGAACTCGACGCGTACCCCGCGGGTCACGTCTTTCGCAGCCCCGCCCTCTCCCTCGCTGTGAGCCTCGTCCGATACCCCGAAACCCGGCCCGGCGAGCAGGCGATCCAGGTCAAGGACGGTGGTATCTGGACCATTGCCACCCTGCGAGAGGGCGAGGCCGGGGGTGCCGTTCTGGAAACAGGTGCGCCACCTGACCAGCCGCACTTCTACACGCCGGGTGAGGTCCAGGAGTTGCTGGAGCAAACCCGCGACTTCTGGCGGCGATGGCTGGGCCGTTCCCGTTACACGGGACGTTGGCGGGAGATGGTCGAGCGGTCGGCGATGACGCTCAAGCTCATGACGTACGCGCCGACCGGCGCGTTGATCGCCGCCCCGACCGCCGGGCTGCCCGAGCAGATAGGCGGCCAGCGCAACTGGGACTACCGCTACACCTGGATCCGCGACGCGTCCATCTCCGTGCACACCTTGCTCAAGTTGGGCTTCACCGACGAAGCGTGGCGGTACATCCACTGGGTCGACGATCGGGTCTGTGAGGCCAGGGACTCGGAGACGCCGCTGCAGATCATGTACCGCGTGGACGGCTCACCCGATGTCGCCGAGGAGGTGCTCGACCACTTCGAGGGCTACCGCGGGTCAGCGCCGGTACGAATTGGCAATGGCGCTGCGAACCAGCTGCAACTCGACATCTACGGCGAGGTGCTCAACGGCCTGCACGAGGCAGACTGCCACGGTCTGCAAACCTGGGTCGCCCTCGACCGGGCCGTCCGCCTCGCAGGCCGACGTGGTCGACCGGCCGACACCGACCGGTGGGTGCGTACCCGAAACAAGATCTACGCGCAGATAATGGACCGCGGCTTCCACTCCGGACGCGATGCCTTCGTCCAGCATTACGCGACCGACGTCCTGGACGCAACGCTGCTCGCCATGCCCGCCGTCGGACTCGTCTCGTCGAGGGATCCGATGTGGCAGTCCACGCTGCGCGCGATAGGCGCGGAGCTCGTGTCGGACAGCCTGGTCTACCGGTACGACCCGGCCGCCTCGCCCGATGGCCTCCCCGGGCAGGAGAGCACCTTCACCATGTGCAGCTTCTGGTACGTCCGAGCACTCGCCGAGTCCGGACGGCTCGACGACGCCACGCTGACCTTCGAAAAGATGCTCACCTACAGCAGTCCACTCGGCCTCTACTCAGAGGAGATCGCACCCACTGGTCAGCAGACCGGCAACTTCCCACAGGCGTTCAGCCACCTCTCCTTGATTGGCACCGCCCTGAACCTCGACCGCCTACTCGACGCCCACCCCCGGGGAGTCGTGTAGTCCTGGGCGGGCGAGGTCCGGGACGGGGCGGTCAGGCGGACCGTCGGTGGCGGCCGAGTGACAGCAGCAGGCCGGCGGCGGCCAGGGCGATTCCGGCGGCAGCGGTGTAGGCAGGGAGTTGGGTGGGGACACCGAGGTAGACCGTGATGCCGAGGATGCGGGACAAGCCCCAGGGCAGCAGCGCGAGCTGGTCGTTCCAGACCGTCAGCGCGCGTTCCAGGCCCACTACCGAGATCAGGGCGGACAGCAGCCCGAGGGGTACACCCGCGGCGGTGAGGGTCAGCCCGACCGCGCTTCGGCGGCGCAGGCCGTACCGGTCCCGCAGGACCACGGCGACGACCACGAACAGCCAGCAGAACGCCGCGAACGCGACGGTGACGTACGCCGCGCGCAGACTCGGCGCAGTCCAGAAGGCGTACCAGTAACCGCCCGGTCCGCGTCCGGCGAGTGCCGCCAGCAGCAGCACGCTGCGCAGCAGCGCGACGCCGCCGACCACGGCCCACAGGTGGAACGGATCCCGTCGGCCGACGACGAGGCGTACGACGAGGGTGAACAGCGCCCACCCGCCGAGGGTGACCAGCAGGTGCGCCGGTGCGGCGAACCAGGTCAACACGAGCCGGCTCGCCACCAGCACCACGGCCGGGACCAGCCACACCAGCACCCGGTCCGCCCGCGTCGTGGGCGTCGGCAGCGCGGCGACCCGCCACGGCCGCAGCGCGCCGAGTAGCAACCCGCGCGCGGCGGCTGCGCCGATCCCGCGCCCGTAGAGGCCGAGCAGCACCAACAGCAGGATCGACCCGAGCAGCGCCCGGGCCGCCCAGGCCATCGCCGGGTCCCGGTCGGCGCGCCGCGTCCCCAGGTCGGCGGCGGTGAAGTTGTACGCGGGCAGGTCCAGGTCGGCGCCGTAGCGCTGCCGGTGTGCGTCGCGCGCCTCGTGGTACGCCGCCGCGGCCAGCCGCCAGTCGTGGCGGGCGGCCGGGGCACCCGTGTCCAGCCACTGCGCGTGCCGTAGCACCATGGCCCGGTACGCGCCCAGCGTCTCGAACAGGTCGACCTGGTAGTCGAGAGTCGCGGTGAAGCGCCCGCGCAGTTCGGCGTCCCGCCAGGTCGCCGGATCGGTCGCGGCGACCAGGTCGCGCATGCGCCGGGCCAGCACGACGGCCTGCCTGCCCTCCTCGATCGCCTCGTCGACGCGGCCGCCGGTCACCGCGTAGATGCTGTCCAGCGCCGCGGAGTCGCCGGTTGGGATGTCCCACTCGAAGATCCACATCATGGGCGGCGGTTCCAGCCCGAGTGCCCGCACCGACCGATCGGCGTACGGACCGATGTAGAGGCCCTTGGTGACCGTCTGCCGGGACAGCGCCATGGTCTGCCCGATCGCGGCGACGGTGGCCGGGTCGTCGGAGAACGTGCGGTACGCCCAGTCCGCAGTGACCTGTGCCGGATCGGCGTGCGGGTCCCAGGCCAGGCGGCCGACGGCGTACGTGTTGAGGTCGTAGAGCTGCCAGAACCCGGCGCGCAGGTACAGCGACATGGGCCCGGCGCGCAGCGGCCCGCCGTCCTGGGTCCAGTTCCAGACACCCTCGACGTTCGGGTTGGCGGCGAGGAATGCGCGCAGCGCCTGACGGTGCAGCGGGCCGAGGTCGTTGGGTAGCGAGCCGAACGCCTCGAACTCGCGCCGGGCCTGGAACTCCACGATGCGGCGGTGCCCGCCGCCCAGCAGGGTGGTGTTCAGCGGTAGGTGGCTGTAGAAGTCTCCCAGGGTGTACTTGGTGGACACGATCAGATGCGGATCGTCGATCCCGCCGAGGACCTGCGCGTACGACACCGGGTTGGTGTGCAGGTCGCCGACGGCGCCGACGCCCACCGTCCAGGTGCGGAAGATGATCTCCTTCCCGGCAGGGCCCGCGGTGTCCAGCAGCGCCCGCAGCATCGCGCGCACGGACGCTTCCGTGGTGACCGCGAGCCTTGACGAGTAGTCCCAGCCGGTTCCGGCGTACACCTCGCCGCCCTCGCCGACGCGGACCATCAGGCCGTCGACGAACGGCATGCTCTCGAACAGCTCGGCCAGACCAGCCTGGTAGACCGCCCACAGCCGAGGGTCGGCCGCGTCGAGGCCGCCGACGGTCCGCGTCAGGTACGCCTCCAGCGGGGGCGACACAGCGAGCATGTCGGTCAGCAGGAAGACCCGTACGCCCATGTCCTCTGCGTACCGGAAGACGGGGCCGAACGCCGCGACCATCGCCCGTGCGCGGTCGACGTGTGGGTCGCCGGGCGGGTAGACCGCGTGCCCGTCGCCGACCTTCACGAACGTGACGTACTCCAGGAAGCCGGGCACGACGATTCCGTTGAATCCCTGCGCCACCGAGTGGTCGACGAACTGCCGAAACTGTGCGTCGATGCGGGCCACCGCGCCCGCGTCCACCCACGGAGCGCGAGGTAGCACCGCCGACCCGACCACGTCGGTGTTCAGGCCATAGTCGTCGCCGGCGGCGAAGACGGCCGGATCGGGCTCGCGCCCCACCGAACCCGCGTCGGTCAGCCGCAGGCCGAGCCGGGGGATGACCAGCCGACCCGCGTCCGCCGCGGGGAGCGCCTCGGCGCCGGAGCGGATCCGGTCGGCCAGCCGGTACATCCCGGCTGCCACGCCGGCGACGTCGCCGCCCTGGACGGTCAACTCGGCGCCGCGCACGTCGAGCCGGTACGACTCGGGCGTCCCGCTGAGGGTAGCCAGCACGCCTGCCCGCAGCGTGCTCACCGCCGACAGGTCCGGGGCCGCGACGCGCGCCGTGCCGGTGCCCGGCGCGGCCGTCGTGGACCTGGCCGGGCTCGACCCGGCCGGGACGAGCGCCGGCCGGGGCAGGCCCCGGAAGACGACCGCGTCTGCGACGGCGGCCGCGGCCTTCCTGAGGCGCGGCTCGTCGGGCACGACGAGGGACGTCAACGGCGGGACCGGCGCGGGCGTCCGCGCCGGTGCGGCGACAGCGTCCTCGCGCGGCACGGCGGCGGGGGCGTGGCTCAGCCCCAGCGTGTCGCCGATCCCCCAGGCCGTGGCCGCGCCGAGCGCCAACAGCACCGCCGCGGCGACGAGCAGCGGGTACGGCCTGCGGGCCGGAGCAACGTGAGCCACGCTCGCATGGTAAGGGAGGTGACCTCCTGGTAAAGGTCGATGTGGTCAGGCTTCGCTGCTCCCGGGTTCGCTGGGGTTCGCCGTGGTTCACGAGACGCCGATCCCAGCCGGCGCGTGCGGGGATGACATGACCTCCTGTGCGCGCATAACGTGCACTCGATGATCCGACCCGCGTTTCTGGACGCCGCCGAGACCGCCATGGCCCTGTTGCGCAGTCCGATGCTGGCCGAGCGATGGTTCTCGCCCAGCGCACTGCCGGACTTCTCCACCGGCGGCCTCGCCCGCCACCTGGCCTACCAGGTCACTCAGACCGTGACGTTCCTCGACGCCCCGCCAGGCGAATCGGCGATCTCGGTGCTGGAGCACTTCACCGGCAACGCCTGGGTGACGTCAGGCGTGGGTAGTGCCGACAACATCGACATCCGGCGCCGCAGCGAGCAGGCGGCTGCAGCGACGACCGCCAGGGAGCTGGCGGACGCGGTCGATGCGGCATTGGCCGACCTTGGTACCAGGGTGACAGCGCAACCGCCCGACCGCATCGTGGACCTCGGCGACTGGGGCCTGAAGGTCGACGACTTCCTGCTGACCCGGGTCATGGAGCTGGTCGTGCACACCGACGACCTGGCAGTCAGCCTCGGCTTGCCGACGCCACCGATGCCGCGGACAGCGACTGACGTGACAATCCAGCTGCTGAGCAGCCTCGCGGCCTGGCGACACGGTTCCCTGAGCGTGATACGCGCGCTAGCTCGGCAAGAACGAGCTCCCACCTCCATCTCCGCCCTCTGACTGGTGGAACGCTCGCTCTGCGCTGCCCGCACCCGCCGACGAGCAGTCACAGGGACTTCCGGAGGCAGCCGGCCGCCCTACGATGGGTCCGGGCTCATCCTGACCATGAGGCGTCTCAGCTCGCGCTCACGATCTTGGAGGTAGCTTGAAGCTCTTGCTGACGTCCGGCGGTATAACGAACCCAAGCATCCACTCGGCGCTCCTGCAGCTTCTCGGTAAGCCGGTCTCCGAGTGTCGCGCCCTTTGCGTCCCGACAGCACAGTGGGGACACCCGATGTGCGGCCCCGCATCGGTGCGAGGCTTCGTGGCCGCCGAACCTGGGCGCGATCGGCAGTACCTGTCCGGCCTCGGCTGGGCTTCGCTCGGTGTCCTCGAGCTCACGGCGCTGCCCAGCATCGGTGCGGAGCGATGGGTTCCCTGGGTCCGGGAGACCGATGTGCTGCTGGTCGACGGTGGCGACGCGACCTACCTGTGTCACTGGATGCGAGAGTCCGGGCTGGCGGATCTGTTGCCTTCGCTGTCCGACACCGTCTGGGTGGGAGTGAGTGCGGGAAGCATGGTGATGACGCCCCGGATCGGGACGTACTTCGTCGAGTGGCCGTCGGCGCCGGACGACCGAGCTTTGGGAGTCGTCGACTTCTCGATCTTTCCGCACTTGAATCTTTTCCCCTCGAACACTCTGGCCGACGCCGAGCGGTGGGCGGCCGACATTGGCGTCCCGGCCTACGCCATCGACGAACAAACAGCCATCAAGGTCGTCGATGGTGCCGCCGAAGTGGTTTCTGAAGGGCAGTGGACGAAGTTCGGATGATCGTCGCCTTGACGGCCATCCGGATCCGCCGCCGACCGTGCGCGCCTGTGCTCCAACCCGCTTCGCGCTGCTCACCCTGACGGGGGCGGGCTCGGCACAGCGCGGCGTCCGCCCCGCGTCCAGGGCCGTACGAGGCGTCCGTCGATCCGGCGCCACGATTCGACGGGTACCTGCCAGAGTGGTTCATGCCCTTGAGCGCGTACCACCTCAGAACCTCGGTCGCCGTGTCCGACATTCAGAAGGCCGTGGCCTTCTACGAAGGCGCGCTGGGCCTGCGGGCGATGCGGTCCGGCCCCAGTGCCACCATCGCCGACGGCAGCCGCGTCTATGGCTCCGGTGGCGGCCCGGCGCTGAACGTGTACCAGTCGGTCACCGCCGGGAAGACCCCGGCGACGCTGGGCACGTGGTACGTCGACGACATCGACCAGGTTGTCGACGAGCTCACCTCGTCCGGCGTCGAGTTCGTTCGCTACGAGCAGCTCGAGCACGACGCCAAGGGGATCACCGCGCGGGCCGGAGGCGGACGTATCGCGTGGTTCCAAGACCCGGACGGCAACACCTTCGCTCTCGAAGCCGACGTGTGACCTCCTGGCCCGTGATCCGGGCCGTCACCACCAGGGCGTCGCCTGCACCCGGGATCGTGGTGGCCGGTTGACGTCGGCCACCTCTGGCGTGTTCGACGCGGTCCGCCTCGATGTCGCCGGCCTGATCACCGCTCGCCCGCTGCTGCGCGCCTTGGGTTGCATGCCTGGCCTCGCCCCGCACGTCGACGTCGCGCACGCCGCGGCACTCATCACTCAGCCCGATCAGTCGTATCGTGAGACTCGGCGGCAATAATTGGCCGCCTTCGATGAAGTGTCACCTGCGGTCGGGGAGAGCTTGATGATTGGTCTGGCGGCGGTCGGTGCGATCGCGGGTGTACTGCTCGTCGGTGTCGTGGTCCTGGTCCGCCGGCCGGTCGACGCTCGGCGGGTCTTCCGATGGTCGGCCCTGGCGATCACCGTATTGGTGGCCGCGATGCTGACTCCCTTCACTGTGGACGACTCCGGGGCTGCTGCCGGCTACTTGCTCGGGGTGCCTGCCGCCGCGGCGATGCTGCCGCTTGTCGCACAGCGGATCGGTCGGCTGACCCGGGCCGCCGACGTGGTGGCGGCGCTGGTCATCACCGCATGGGGGCTGCTGCTCGGTCTGGGCATCGGCGGGGCGTTCCTTCCGGCGGTGGTGCTCCTCATCGCCAGCGCAGCGAGCACGGGGACACCGCGGACGTCCGCAAACGCCCAGCTCTGACGAGCGCCAACCAGAGAGCCGACTCTGCGGTCCTGCTCGGTTGCCGCGCCAGATGCGTAGTAACACGCTGTTTCCGTGTTCGGGTTCAGACGGATGTTTTGGCTTAACGCTCTGGTTGTCGACGCGGCGGCCGGTCCAAATCTAGAGTTGCGCGGCGAGCCGGCGGTTTCGTGGCTGTGGCTGAAACGGCTGTCGACCGTGGTGACGGCTCGCGATAATTGATAGTCGTTCAATTGGCGCCGAGCGTTTGTGCGTTTGCGCGTGAATTGCCAGCGTAGGAGCCACTAAATGCACCGAGTTCGTTCCCTCCGCCCCTTCGCACTCGCTGGTATCAGCGCCCTGGTCGCCATATGTACGCAGCTGGCGGCCGTTCCCGCCGCCCAGGCAGCCCTGGACGAGCCCGCCCGCAGCGCCTGCCGTAACGCCGGCAAGGTGCCGGTCACGACCAGCGCCGTCTTCAACGATCCCGTCGCGGGCACTCCGACGGCCGTCGTGGAGCGCCTCTGCTCGCTGATCAAGCAAGCCGCGGTCGGGTCCTCGATCGAGATCGCCGAGTTCGTCGTCTCGGGCGACGCCGGAGCCGACTACGCGTCGGTGCTGCTCGACGCCCACCGCCGCGGCGTCGAGGTACGCATGGTCATGGACGGCTACCAGATCAACAACCCCGCCGCCGAAGAGCTGATCCGCACCCTCGGTACCGACAGGTCGGCCACCTCCTGGGTGCACGTCTGCAGCCACCTGAGCCCGGAAGGCAACACCACGTCCTGCCAGGGCACCAAGGGCATGCACAACAAGTTCGCGCTCTTCGCCAAGACCGGCGGCAAGCGCGACGTCGTCGTGCAGGCCTCGAACAACATCACCGATGTCAACTCCACCAGCTACTGGAACAACCTCGTCGTGCTGCCCGGTAACGGCAAGCTCTTCGCCGGGTACGGGAAGTACTTCGACGACCTTGCCGCCGAGGTGCAGAACCCCGACTACGACACCACCGTCACCACCGGGATGCGGGGCGGTCAGGTCATCGCCCAGTTCTATCCGGTTGCCGACCGGGACCCGATCGCTCAGCGGCTCCACCAGGTCGGCTGCAAGACCAAGGGCCGCACCAGGGTGGAGATCGGCCAGTCCGAGTGGGACGGCACCCGGCTCGCGATCGTCGACGAGCTCGCCCGGCTGAAGGCCAAGGGTTGCCAGGTACGCGTCGTGCATGGGCTGGCCGAGGACACGGTCACCGCCGCGCTCGACGCCGCCGGTATCGAGCGCCGGGTGCTCGACGGGTCGACTCCCGCCGGCCGCATCCACTCCAAGTACATGGTGGTCAGCGACCAGACGTGCCCCGGCTCGGGCCAGGGCTGGGTGATGACCGGCAGCCACAACTTCAACGCCACCTCGTTGCAGCGCAATGACGAGGCGATGGTCGAGCTCTCCGAACGCGGCATCGTCGAGGCGTACGCCGCCAACTTCGCGCGGCTGTGGAAGGTCGGCGCGGTCGCCGGCGCCTGAGCCGGTAGTACGAAACGAGGATGACAGAGCGGTGCCGACGCGAAGCCGGCGCCGCTCTGTCGTTGCACAGCCCAGCCCGGAGCGCTCGGACCTCCCCGCTCGGTTCCGTGGCCAGCTGTCGTCGGCGCGGATGACGGGCGGCGTCGCTGACGCAACCCTCTGGCGGCCGACTCGTTGGTGCGACGAGGGGCGGATGGAGGCGGATGATGGCGGCGGGACGCGGCGCCGAACTGCTGCGCCCTCCCATGAGTTCGGGCCGCGCCACGTTCTTGGAACTCTTCTTCGATCTGGCCTTCGTTGTGGCTCTCACCCGGGTCTCGCAACGATTCGCCGACCTGAGCAATGACACCGGCTGGGCGCTTGTCACAGGGTTTGGTCGTACCCTGCTGCTCTTCTTGGCACTCTGGCTGATCTGGTCGCACACCACCTGGATCACCAGTCGCTACGAACCAGAGCGGTCGGTCATCCAGGCCGTCGTGGTCGGCACGATGTTCGCCGGCCTGGTGATGGCGGTAGCGCTGCCACGCGCCACGGAGGAGCGAGCGCTGCCGTTCGCGGCCGCATATTTGATGGTGATGCTGGTACGGCCGCTGGTGGTCGCCGCCGCACTGCGTGGCCATCCACGACGGCTGGTGCCGTTCCGGTTGGCCGCATGGGCTGCGGCGAGCGCGCCGCTCTGGCTGGCCGGCGCGTTGGGACCGGAACGACTTCGTCTGCCGCTGTGGGCTGCCGCCCTCGCTGTCGACTACCTCGCCTGGGCCCTGGGCTGGCCGCTGCCGTGGGTCGGGGCCTCCGCGGTGCACAGCTGGCGGATCGCTGGGACGCATCTTGCCGACCGTCACCAGCAGATGTTTCTCATTGCACTCGGTGAGTCGATCCTGGTCATCGGCACGGTTTTCAGCGGCACCGACTACTCCGCGGAACGGGCAGCCGCCTTCGGGGTCGCGTTCACCACCAGCGCGCTGCTCTGGCGGACCTACTTCCACCGCGCGGGTCTGCTGCTGACCGAGGCGTTGGGTCGGGCGCGTATGCCCGGCCGGCTGGGCACGGCGTCGGAACGTACGCATTTGCTGATCGTGCTCAGCGTGCTCGTCACCTCGGTCGGCTACGAACTGGTGATCGATCATCCGTACGGGCCGCCGCGGCCCAGTTGGCTACTGTTCGTGGTAGGCGGTCCGGTGCTCTTCCTCGTCGCCCGCATGCGGCTGGAGTACGAAATCTTCGGCCGGGTTTCCCGGTCCCGGGTGATCGGCGTGGTGGCCCTGCTGCTGCTCACGCCAGCGTTGGTCCGTGGGGCACCGATGGTCGGGCTGAGCGTGGTGGCCGCAGTGCTTGCCCTGGTCGTGCTTCTGGACGCGCTGCGCGGCCGGGGACGGCCGTCGGAGGTCTCCGCTTCGCCGATCGGGCGTGAGGCACCCGGCGACCGCGACTCCGAGGCCTGACGCGTCCACCTCGCCGGCCCACGGTCATCGACCCAGAAGCAGCAACGAGCCCGGCTGTCCTCAGCCTGATAGCACTGTTGTCGTATCAGCCGGTGGATTCGGTCAGCTGGCGATCGGCATTGATCCGGAGGAGTCCTTCGATCCCGCGGAGGAAGGTCTCGGACACCAGCGCGGGGTCGAAGAGGCATCCGGCTGCCATGGCGCCGTCGCGGAGCATCACGAAGTGGCGCGCGGCAGGATCCGCCGTCTCATCGTGGACCTGCGCCATCAGCATGGTGAGCGTGTCCAGGAACCATTGTCGGTGAGCGATGAGCTGCTGGTGCACGGGATGGCCGGCGTTGGGATACTCCGCCGCGGCGTTCAGGAAGGCGCATCCGCGGAACCCGGGGGACTGGATGCCCTCGGCGATGGAGCCAGCAATGGCCAGGAGTGCGTCGACCGGCGTTGGGTTGGCGGCGATGGCCGCTTCGACCGAGCCGCGATCCATCTGATGGATTTCACGCAGGTAGGCGAGAATCAGGTCTTCCTTGCTGGGGAAATGCCGGTAGAAGGTGGCCCGGGTCACTTTCGCCTCGGCGATGATCCGGTCGACGCCGACGGAGTGGATGCCCTCCGCGTAGAAGATCCTGGTTGCCGTGGTCAGGAGACGGCGTCGCGCCTCAGAGGGCCGAGTGTCGGGTTCGGTGCGCGCCATCCAACCATAATAACGGATAGAACGTTCAGTCTGAGGTGCGCCGTTGTCTGCGTCACCTGCGCATCGGCGGCGACGTGCTCGGTGCCGACCGCCTGGATGCCCTCCGCTGGTGTGTAGCAGGTCACTAACGCGGATAGAACGTTCGGTCTTGCGTAATGGGGTCGAGGTTGCCATGCTGAAGATGACAGAACGTTCGGTCTCTCCACGCCTCGACTGGAAGGGTCACCGTGACCACGATTGCTGCTTCGCCCGGTATCGCCCAGACCGCTTCCGCACTGCGCCGGCTGTACTTCACCCGCTTCGCGTTCGCCATCGTCTGGGCTGTCGTGGCCATCGCCACCGCCAAGGAGATCGGTCCGCTGACGGTGGTGCTGTTCGTGCTGTACCCGCTGTTCGACGTGGGCGCCGCCATCTACGACCTTCGTTCGTCGCGGACGACCGGCTCGCCAGCCCTGCTGTACGTGAACATCGCGGTCAGCCTGATCACCGCCGTCGGCGTGGGTGTCGCGGCCGCGTCCGGCATTCCCGCTGTCCTGCGGGTGTGGGGCGCCTGGGCGATCGTGGCCGGTCTGGTCCAGCTGATCGTGGGTGTCACCCGTCGCACGATGGGCGGCCAGTGGCCGATGATCATCAGCGGAGGTATCTCGGTGCTGGCCGGTGGGTCCTTCATTGCTGGTGCTTCCGCGGACAACCCGGCGCTGACGAGCGCGGCCGGCTACGCCATCCCCGGCGCCATCTTCTTCCTCGTCGCCGCCGTCCGCCTCGGCCGCAGCGCAAAGGGCAACTGACCGCACCACCATCGAGTACGACGTCATCGTCATGGGGGCTGGCCCGGTCGGGGAGTACGTCGGCGACCGGGTCGTGCAGGGGCATGTTCCGTCCGGGTGGCGAAAGACGGTGAAACGTCGGCATTGGCGCGTGGTGAACGACGGCTATCCCGGACGGCGGTCCTGCGCCGATCATTGCCGAGATTGACATGAGTCATTCTCACCTCCAGGTGGACGTCCGGGCATGGGGGCGAGAGGTCGGCACCGGCCGCCGGGCGTACCGAACGGCCCGACTCCGCGTCCCCGGAGGATCGCCATGCCCAGACCCGCCCTTCGCGCCCGGCTCGCGGCGCTCACCACCGCCGCCCTGACCGCGAGCGTCCTGACGGTCATCCCGCCGTCCGCAGCGCTCGCCGCCACCACCTTCACCCCCGACGACTACTGCCTCGGCCAGTGCGCCGACATCCTGCCCCCCGGGCAGAACGGCAACGCCACGCTGGTCGCCATCCTGGCCCACCAGGCGCTCGGCACCCGCCCGGCACACTCCAGCGACCAGCTCGACGAGTACGCGAACCTGGTCTACAACTACGCCGGGCTGACCGACGAGCAGATCGCCCAGTTCTACAACGACGCCTCGTTCGGCGTCCCCGCCGCGCAGGTTGAGAGCACCGTGTCGCCGCGCTCGGACGTCACCATCGTGCGCGACAAGGCCACCGGCGTCCCGCACGTCACCGGCACCACCCGCGCCGGCACCATGTTCGGCGCCGGCTACGCCGGTGCCCAGGACCGGCTCTGGGTGATGGACCTGCTGCGGCACGCCGGCCGCGGCACGCTCACCTCGTTCGCCGGCGGCGCGCCCGGCAACCGCGAGCTGGAGCAGAGCATCTGGGCCAACTCGCCCTACTCCGAGGCGGACCTACAGGCCCAGGTGGACGCGCTGCGCTCCAAGGGTCCCCGGGGCCAGCAGCTCTACACCGACGTCGTCGACTACATCGCAGGCATCAACGCCTACGTCGACAAGTCGATCGCCGATGACAACTACCCGGGCGAGTACGTGCTGGCCGGCGCCGGCAAACCGACGCACTTCACCATGACCGACCTGATCGCCACCGCCGGCGTCGTCGGCGGGCTCTTCGGCGGGGGCGGCGGCAGCGAGATCCAGTCCGCGCTGGTCCGGGTGGCCGCCCGGGCCAAGTACGGGGCCACCGAGGGCGACCGGGTCTGGCAGGCGTTCCGTTCACAGAACGACCCGGAGACCGTGCTCACGCTGCACGACGGGCAGAGCTTCCCGTACGGCGCGACACCGCCCGGCGCGACCAGCGCGGTGCTCCCGGACGCCGGCTCGGTGACCGCCGAGCCCCTCGCCTACGACCAGAGCGGTGGCGCTGCCGCCCGCACCGGCGGCAGCACCGCCACCCAGGGGCTGCTCGGCGGCCTGGCCAACCTGCGCGCACACGGCATGTCGAACGCGGTGGTCGTCTCCGGACGGCACACCACCACCGGCAACCCGGTCGCCGTGTTCGGTCCGCAGACCGGCTACTTCGCCCCGCAACTGCTCATGCTCCAGGAACTGCAGGGGCCGGGGATCAGCGCGCGCGGCGCCGCGTTCGCCGGGCTGAACCTCTACGTGCTGCTCGGCCGCGGCCAGGACTACGCGTGGAGCGCGACCTCGGCCTCGCAGGACCTGACCGACACGTACGCGGTGCCGCTGTGCACCACCGACGGCAGCGCGCCGACGTTGCGCACCAACCGCTACCTCTACCACGGGCAGTGCCTCGCCATGGAGGCGCTGGAGCAGCGCAACTCCTGGTCGCCGACGTTGGCCGACTCCACCCCGGCCGGCTCGTACACACTCCGCGCGCTGCGCACGAAGTACGGCCTTGTCGCCTACCGGGGGCTGGTGAACGGACAGCCGACCGCGTTCACCAAGCTGCGCTCCACCTACCGGCACGAGGCGGACTCGGCGATCGGCTTCCAGGCGTACAACGATCCTTCGGCGATGGGCAGCGCGGCGGCGTTCCAGGCGTCCGCGGCCAGCGTCGGGTACGCGTTCAACTGGTTCTACGTCAACTCGACCGAGGCGGCGTACTTCAACTCCGGCTCGAACCCGGTCCGGCCCGCCACCGCCGACCCGAACCTGCCGACGAAGGCCGAGCCGGCGTACGAATGGGTGGGTTGGAACCCGGACACCAACGACGCCGGCTACACCCCGGCGTCGGCCCACCCGCAGTCGGTCAACCAGGACTACTACGTCAGCTGGAACAACAAGCAGGCGCGGGACTTCGGGGCGGCGGACGGCAACTTCAGTTTCGGCTCCGTACACCGGGGTCAACTGCTCGACGGCCCGGTGCGCGCCGCGATCGCCCAGCGCAAACTCGGCCGCGCCGACGTCGTCAAGATCATGGCGGACGCGGCGGTGACCGACCTGCGCGGCCAGCAGGTCCTCGGCGACCTGCTGCGGGTGCTGGACAGCGCGCCGGTCACCGACCCGGCGCTGGCCGACGCGATCGGCAAGCTGCGGGCCTGGCAGCAGGCCGGCACCCGCCGGGTGGAGATGTCCCCCGGCTCGAAGGTCTACCAGCACGCCGACGCCATCCGGATCTTCGACGCCTGGTGGCCGCTGCTGGCCTCGGCGGAGTTCCGCCCCGGCCTCGGGCCGGATCTCTACGCCGCTCTGGTCGACGCCATCGAGGTGAACGAGGCGCCGTCCGGCGGTCAGAACGGCGGGCGGGACGGCACCGTGAGCTGGGCGTTGCAGGGGCAGGCGCACAAGGGTTCGTCGTTCCAGCACGGCTGGTGGGGCTACGTGGACAAGGACCTGCGCACCGTGCTCGGCGACCCGGTGGCCGGCGGGCTGGGCCGCGCGTACTGCGGCAACGGCAACCTCGGCGCCTGCCGGCAGGGGTTGCTCGACGCCCTCGGCCAGGCCGCCACGGTGCCGGCCGGCACGGTCTACCCGGGCGACAAGTCCTGCGGAGCCGGCGACCAGTGGTGCGCCGACTCGATCGCCCACTCCGGCCTCGGTGGCATCACCCACCCGCTGATCGCCTGGCAGAACCGCCCTACCTACCAGCAGGTCGTCTCGTTCCCGGCGCGCCGGGGCGACGACCTCACCAACCTGGCCCAGGGGCGCCCGGCCACCGCGTCGAGCACCCAGTTCCTGACCAGCCACACCCCGGGCAAGGCGGTCGACGGCAGCCTCGGCAGCCGGTGGGCCAGCAGCTACAACGACAACCAGTGGCTCCGGGTCGATCTCGGCGCGGCCCGCACCGTCAGCCGGGCGGTGCTGCGGTGGGAGTCCGCCTACGCCACCTCGTACCGGATCGAGGTTTCCGGCGACGGCAGCTCCTGGACGCCGGTGTTCGCCACCACCACCGGCAACGGTGGCGTCGACAACGCCACCTTCGCCCCGGTCAATGCCCGCTACGTCCGGGTGTACGGGGTCAGCCGGGCCACCTCGTACGGGTTCTCGCTCTACGAATTCGAGCTCTACGGACGGTGACCTCGGCCGGAGGGCCGGCGGGAATCACCCGCCGGCCCCCCGGCGCGGCGTGCGCAGCAGCGAACGGGGTGCCCACCCGTCTGCGGGATGTACTCCCTCCGCCGAGGGAGTACATCCCGTGCGTCCGTTCTTAACGTAGCCGTATGGGCACACGTGGTCGGCGCGGTGCTGTGCTCCTGGCGGTTGGGTGAAGCCCGTGGCCGGCCTCGGCGGCTCCCGGCACGGACGCCGACGGGAGGGGAACAGATGGCAGTGACCGGTACGCCGGTGGTGTTCGTCCATGGCATGTTCCTGCACGCCGCGTCGTGGGCCAGTTGGGTCGAGCTGTTTCGGACGGCCGGATATGAACCGGCGCATCCAGGCTGGCCGGGTGAACCGCGCACAGTCGCAGAAGCACGGCGAGAGCCCGGCCGGGTCGCCGGTATCGGCATCGACGACATCGTCGCGCACTACGCACAGATCATCCGCGCGCTCGGCAGACGGCCGATCGTCATCGGCCACTCGACCGGCGCCCTGGTCGCGCAGCGCCTCCTCGATCAGGACCTCGCAGCGGCGGCGGTGGCACTGCAACCCCCACCGATCAAAGGCGTGGCCAACCTCGCGCCATCGAGCATTCCGGTTGGCTGGCCCCTGCTGCGCAATCCGGCCAACCGGCGGCGGGCGCTGTCGCTGACCGCACGGCAGTTCCGCTACAGCCACGGCAATGCGCTCAGCACGACCGAATCGGACCAGTTGTACCGGCAGTGGGCCATCCCATCGCCCGGCAGACCGGTCTTCGAGCTGGTGTGCGCGAACCTCGCCCGACGCTCACCAGCCACGATCGACGTCGCCAACCCGGCCCGAGGCCCACTGCTCATGATCGCCGGCGGGAGGGACCACAGCGCACATCGAACTGTCGTCAGGGCCACGGTCAAGCGATACCGCGCCGCACCGGCGGTCACCGACTACCAGGAGTTCCCCGACCGCGGGCACTCGATGCCGATCGACAGTGGTTGGCGCGAGATCGCCGACGCCACACTGGTCTGGATGCAACAGCGCCTCGGGTAACCGCCACTTCCGACGGGGAACCACTTTCTCGGCGAGAGCGCGTTGTGCGGGCCGGACGCCGCAGGTACCACTCGGCCACGGCAAGGTTGATCACCCAACCGGCGATCACCAGCCCGGCCCGAACGTTTCCGTCGGGCTGTTCGCCGGTCGCGAGGAGGTACGGCGCGTTCGTGAACGCCTGGGTGCCGGCACCGAGTCCGATCGCGTAGCCGCGCACCATCCACCTGCGGTGCTGGGCGAAGTGCCGACGGAGCGCGCCGGCGAGGCCGAGCACGATCGACACGGCCATGACCGAGCCGAAGACGAGCCGCCCGACGGCGAGCACGTCGTTGTCGTGGGCCGGCAGGTCGTACGCGAAGGTCATCCACAGGCCGGAGAGCGCGACCGTCAGTCCGCAGGGTACGAGTACCCGGCCGGCGCATCGTACGAACGGTGGTGCGACTCTACGACCGATGACTACCTCGCTCGGGCGTAGTGCCGCAACTCGGGCGCTGCCCACGCGATCGCTGCCACGGTTGCGACGGTGAGCAGCCCACCGACGCTGATCACCACTCGGGGGCCGAAGAACGGTGCGGCTGCCCCGTGCAGCAGGTTCGCGATCTGCGGTCCCCCGTGCAGTACGACGATGAGGGATCCCTGGACCCGGCCGCGCATCGCGTCGTCGGTGTGTGCCTGGGAGATGGCGTTGCGGAACGTGCTCAGCACGAAGTTCACCGCACCGCCGAGGACGAGCGCCGCCAGTGCGACCCACAGCCGTGTGGCCAGTCCGAGGACCACGACGGTTCCGCCCCACCCGGCGGCGGCCGCCGCCATGAAGGCGCCGTGGCGACGGGCGCGGGTGAACGTGGCCGACAACAGGCCAGCCGCGAACACCCCGACCGGGTAGGCGGCGTAGAGCAGGCCCAGTTCCAGGCCGCCGCCTGCCGACCCGCCGTAGGTGTGCTGAGCCAGTTCCGGGAACAACGCCACGGGCATGCCGAAGACCATCGCCGCGAGATCCACGGCCAGAACCGCCACCAGCAGCCGGCTGGCCGCCAGGTACCGGAAGCCGGCCAGCATTTGGCCGATGGTGGAGCGGGCCTGGCGGTTTCGGGCGGCTGGGGGGTTCGGTGCGTCGGTCGGGTGCGGGCTGGGCGGCAGTGGCGGCATCGTGACGACAGCCCACACGATCGCCAGCAGCGCGACGGCGTCGAGCAGGTACAGCGTGCTGAGCCCGACAAGCGGGATCAGCACGCCGGCCAGCACCGGCCCCAGGATCGATCCGGCGTAGCGCACCAGGTGGTTGAGGCTGTTCGCCGCCGGCAGCAGCTCGACAGGGACGAGCCGGGGCACCGTGGCGCCCATCGAGGTCATGATCGCCCCGACGGTGAGTCCCTGACAGGCCACCAACACCAACAGGACGGGCACCGAGCGGCCCCCCAGCGCCGCCTGGGCCCACAATGCCGTGTATGTCAACGCGAGGCCGCAGTGGGCGACCAGCAGTACCGTCCGCCGGTCCCTGACATCGGCGACGGCGCCGGTCCACAGCGCGGCCACGATCAGTGCGACGAACGACACGGCGGCGCAAGCACCTACGGCCGCCGACGAGCCGGTCACCATGAACAGCTGCGTCGGCACCGCGACCACGCTGAACGAGCCACCCACCGCGCAGACGGCCGAGGCCACCCACAACCGCCGGTACGCCGCGATGGCCAGCGGACGGCGGTCGATCGTGTACGCGCGGACCGCCGACGTGCTCACCGTCCGGCACCGCCGCTACGGCTGACATCGGCGGCGTACCGGATTCCGATTGCGCGCTGGGCTTCGTTCACCGTGCTGCGCCCTCCCCACAGGTGATTGACGCGGAGGCGGTCGACCACCCACAGCCCCACCGCTCCATCTCGTCCCGACAACGTCGGCCGGTGCCGACGATGCTGCGGCTTCACCCAGGGGGAAGGTCAAAGCATCACGCCGCCCGAGGCGGAGCGTCCGCCTGCAAGGCATACGCAAGCCGAGGGAGCCGGCGCGATGCGCCGACCCCCTCGTGGGTAGATCGCTAGCGGTTCCGGCGTCCCGCGATCAGCAGGGTCCAGACCACTGCGCGGACGCCGCGTTGCGCCAGACTGTCGAGCCGTAGCCCGCCTTGCCAAATCCCTTGTCGAAGATCAGACCCGGCGTGGTCTCCTGACCGTAGACATATCCCGGGGGAACGCAGAAGTAGGCGCTGTTGTAGTTGCTGTAGTAGAGGCGAATCCAGTCGCACCCAGAGCACCTGTACCCGAAATTTCCGAAGAGGGTGTTCTGGTTGGCGCAGCCCGGCGGGAACGACGGCGCGTTCCCGGTCGTGTCCAAGCAGACCTGTGAACCGGCGTAGACGATGAATCTGCCGTTGGCGCAGGCGTACGGCGAGCCGCCACATGGGTTGCCTGCCGCCAACACCACGGCGTTACCGGGGGCTGGTTTCGCGAACGCGGCAGGGCTTGAGAGTGTCAGGAATCCGGCGGCTACGAGTAGCGAACACACGATGGCGATAAATCTCTTCACGTCTGCCCCCATCGAAGATCATTGACCTTTGAGTCAGCCTAGTGGCCCGACCGGGCCGCCTGCTACGGCTGATCCAGCTTCGTCGACTCTCGTTGGGGGTCAATTTCACGGTGGGATTGGATGACCTGACGCAGGGCTGGCGAGGCGTGCTGTCGCCGCAGGACCACCGCATCGCCCGTGGGCGGGGAGGTCACTGCCGGCGGAGCCCGGAACCGCTGGAGGCAGCGGTCTGTTCAGGCGGCGTCGTCGTGGGCGAGCGAGGAGGACAACTCACGGTGCGCGTCGGCCTGATCGAGCAAGATCCTCGCCTTCTGTTCGAGGACCCCGACCGCGTCGGCACCTGCGGCCCAGCGCAGCGGCGGCTCCTCGACGCCCACGAGGTGGAGTAAAGCCGCAGCGAGCTTGGCGGGGTCGCCACCCTGTTGACCGTTCATCGCTCTCCACGCGGTCACGGTCTGTTCGGTGCGCTCGATGTAGTCGTCGATGCTCGGCTCGGCGTAGCTGGTCGACTCGGGCGTGAGCAGGTCGGTGCGGAAGAAGCCGGGCTCCACGAGCATCGTGCGGATGCCGTACGGCGCGACCTCGGGGGTGAGCGACTCCATCCAACCCTCCAGGCCGAACTTCGCCGCCGCGTACGCGGTGCAGAATTCCTGCCCGACGACGCCAGCGGTCGACGAGATCGTCACGACCAGCCCGGAGCGTTGCCGGCGCATGACGGGCAGTACCGCCCGGGTGACGTTCAGCGGACCGAACAGGTTCGTCTCGACCTGGGCCCGGAAGGCGTCGGTGGTGATTTCCTCGAAGAACCCGGCGATGAAGTTACCGGCGTTGTTCACGAGGACATCCACCCGGCCGAACCGCGCCACCGCAGCCCGTACCGCTGCCTGTGCGCTGGCCGGGTCAGTGACGTCGAGCTGCACCGTGAGCAGGTCGTCCGCGTCGCCGACAGCCTGTGCGACCTTCTCCGGGCTGCGGCCGGTCGCGACGACGGCGTACCCGGCCGCCAGGGCTGCCTTCGCGATGTCCACGCCCATGCCACGGCCCGCTCCGGTGACCAACAGCACCTTCTTTTCCGCCATGTCCCTGTCCTCCGTCGAGTCGCGTGCGCAGCGGTGCTGCCGTCCAGATAACCGGCTCTGGGTGGCTGGAAGAAGTCATTGCCGGAGGGTGTACCAGCGGCGCACCCCTCGTCCGGCCGATCCGACCTAGCCTAGGGGCGTGGACAACCGTGACGAGGTGAAAGCCTTTCTCAGCTCTCGTCGGGCCAAGATCTCCCCGGAGCAGGTGGGGCTGCAGGGCTACAACCGCAACCGGCGAGTGCCCGGCCTACGCCGCAGCGAGGTCGCTGACCTCGCTGGGGTCAGCGTCGAGTACTACGCCCAACTCGAACGCGGCAACCTCGCTGGCGCCTCCGACAGCGTCCTTGACGCCCTCGCCAGGGCGCTGCGCCTCGATGAGGCCGAGCAGGCGCATCTGGCCGACCTTGCCCGCGCCGCCCGCCCCGCCAGCCGTGCCCGCCGCAAGCCTCCCAGCCCGCAGATCGGCCCCGGCATGGCGCGCATCCTCGAGCTGATGACCGATATCCCGGCGTTCGTCACCAATGGCCGAGGCGACGTCATCGCCGCCAACCCGTTGGCCCAGGCGCTCTACGCGCCCATGTTCGACGAACCCGCGCGTCCCGCCAACCACGCCCGCTTTGCCTTCCTCAACCCACGGGCCCGCGACTTCTGGCGCGACTGGGAACGGATCGCCTCCGACACCGTGGCCATGATCCGCATTCAGGCCGGCCGAGACCCGTACGACCGAGCCCTGACCGATCTCGTCGGGGAACTCAGCACCCGCAGCAGAGAATTCCGGACCCGCTGGGCCGCCCACGACGTCCGTCTGCACCGGTCTGGCGTCAAACAGTTCCGCCACCCGGGCGTCGGAGACTTGCACCTGAACTTCGAGACCATGGCGTTGACCACCGACCCTGGTCTGACTCTGACCGTCCTCAGCGCCCCGGCGGGTTCAATCGACGACGACGCGCTCCGCCTTCTGACCAGTTGGGCAGCGACCCGCCGGGCCGACGAAGCCCTGGCGACACCCCCGCCGGCTTAGCCCAGGGGGCCCGGCCGCCTCGATGACCAACGCGTTCTAGGGTGAACAGGCGCGGTGCGAGCGACCTCTGGCCAGCTCGTACTGGGAAATGCCGTTGTCAGGGACGAGCCAGGATCACCGAGGCTGATCGCGGCAGCGCTCAGTTGACGATCGGAACGCACCATGGGCAACAGATACGACCTTCGCGGGCTGGAGCCGCTCGACGGGTTCCCGTTCCCGGTGTTCGTGAGCGCCGGCGGCACCGCTCGGGGCCAGGCGGTGGCGCAGCGAGCGGCGCGTACGGTCGCCTGGCTCGACCGGGTCGTCGGCATGCCCGAGACGCCACCCCTGTTCGTGGTCGGCACGGGGGAGTGGGATCAGGTCGCCTCGATTCCGCTCTATGGCATGCCGCACGTGGAGAGCGACCGGATCGTCGTCGGCCAGGAGCCCGCCCCGTTCTGGGACTCGGTGACCGGTGCGATCACCCCTCTGCTGGCGCCCGCCGGGCTGCGCCGGCTGCACCAGGTCTACGGCGATCCGATCGATCTCGGCCCCTTCGCGGACCTGTTGGTGTCGCACGAGTTGACCCACCTCGCGCACGGCCCGTCATGGCCCGAAGGGCCGGTCGCGTTCTGGGTGAAGGAGTTGGCCGCGAACCTCGGCCTGCAGGGTTACGTCACCGAGGTGGAGCCCAGCGAGACGACTCGACTGGAGACCATTTTCGAGGTCACCTGGGCCGCGGCGCCGCAGGGCCACTGGCCGGTGCGGGATCTGCCTCGGATGGCGCAGTCGCTCGACGACGACGGTGCCAACTACGTCTGGTTCGAGTTCGGCCTGCAGGTCCTCGCCAGACGCCTCTGGCAGGTGGCCGGCGCCACCGCGCTCCAACGCGTCGTTGATGCCCTGCGCGGGTCCACGTACGACCTCCCGGGGGTGCTCAGTCTGCTGAGGGAGCTGGATCCCGCAGTGGCGCGGTCGGTCCTCGACTGGCCACGCTTCGCGGCCTGACCGATCCACCCACCACGTCGACGTCTTCTTCGAAAAGGGGCAACCCGTGCCGACCTACCGTCACCCTGGCACCGTCATCACCGACCACCGCTTCGCGGTGCCACTGGACCACGCCGACCCGTCCGGTGAGCGGATCGAGGTGTACGCCCGCGAGGTCGTGGCCGCCGGCCGGGAGCGCGAGTCGCTGCCGTGGCTGCTCTTCCTGCAGGGCGGTCCGGGTGGCCGTTCGCCGCGCCTGGTGGGCCGGGACGGCTGGCTGGATCGGGCGCTGGACGACTACCGGGTGCTGCTGCTGGACCAGCGCGGCACCGGCCGCTCCACGCCCGCCGACCGGCAGACGCTGCCGGGGCGCGGCGACGCGGCCGCCCAGGCCCGATATCTGGCGCACTTCCGGGCCGACTCGATCGTGCGGGACTGCGAGCTGATCCGCCGGGAACTCCTCGGCGAGGACGGCCGATGGAGCCTGCTGGGTCAGAGCTATGGCGGCTTCTGCGTCCTCACCTACCTGTCCTACGCGCCGGAGGGCGTCCGCGAGGCCCTCGTGACCGGCGGTCTCCCCGGCCTGCGCAGCACGGCGCCGCAGGTCTACCGGGCCGCCTACCCACGGGTGCAGCGCAAGGTCGAGGCGCACTATGCGCGCTACCCCGAGGACGTCGAGACCGTCCGCGCCGTGGTGCGGCACCTGCGGGAGCGGGAGGTGCGACTGCCCGGCGGCGGGCGGCTGACCGCCGAGGCGTTCCAGGCGGTCGGCACCATGCTGGGCACCGGTGCCGGTTCACACAGCCTGCACTACCTGCTCGAAGACGCCTTCCTGCCCGGCGTGCCCGACGACCAGCTCGCCGACTCGTTCCTCGCCGGGGTGCAGGACAACCTCTCGTACCTGGGCCGCCCGCTCTACGCGGTGCTGCACGAGTCGATCTACGGCCAACGTTCGGCGTCACCGGAGGCCACCGGGTGGGCGGCCGAGACGGTACGCGCCGACTTCCCGCAGTTCGACGTGGATCGCGCACTGGCGCAGGACCGGCCGGTGCTGCTGACCGGCGAGATGATCTATCCCTGGATGTTCGGTACCGACCCCGCGCTGGCCCCGCTGAGCGAGGTCGCCGAGCTGCTGGCACGGCGTGCGGAGTGGCCGGACCTGTACGACCCGCAGCGGCTGGCGCGCAACGAGGTACCGGTGGCTGCCGCCGTCTATCACGACGACATGTACGTCGACACCGACGACTCGCTGGCCACGGCACGGTCGGTACGCGGCCTGCGTACCTGGATCACCAACGAGTACGAGCACGACGGGCTGCGGGTCAGCGGCGGCCGCGTCCTCGACCGGCTGATCCGGATGGTCCGCGACGAGACGTGAGGGCGACCGCACGGGCAGGTCCAGCCGCTCCGACCGAGCCCACGGGTATCGTCCTCGGCGTGTTACGGCGGTGGATCCTGGCGATCAGGCTGTCGTGAAGCCGGACCGGGCCTGGCTCCGCGAGCGGCTCCGTTCGTTCTGAGCACGCCCGTCACCCGAGGATCAGGCGACGTCCGGAAATGGGCGACCGCCCCGGCCGGAACTAGGGCGGTCGGTTGCGGGGCGCCCCCGTGGTGCGGCCCGGGCGCGGCAGGGCCGGCGGTCACCGATAATGGTGCGAGTGGCACCCGCCTTCGTCCTGCACCACCACCGCAAACCTCGACCGCACTTCGACCTGCGGCTCGAGGAGGACGGTGTGCTGCGCTCCTGGGCCGTGCCGCGCGGCCTGCCGGACAGTCCCCGCGACAACCGGCTCGCGATCGCCGTGCCCGACCACCACCTCGATCACCTCACCTACGAGGACGTCGACAAGTCGATCGCCGACATCGGCACGTGGGAGGAGCACGACCGCACTGACCGCCGGATGCTGTTCACCTTGCATGGCCGCACCGGCCACCGGCGATACGCGCTCATCCGCACCGGTGCGGGGTGGCTGCTCCACCTGACGAAAGAGCAGCCTCCGGACGAGCGCGGCTAGGGTTCGTTCACCAGGTCTGTTCCGCTGCCCGGACGAGAATCTCGTTGACCGCGACGTGTCGTTTCCGGGTGACCATGTAGGCCACGGCGTCGGCGATGTCTTGTGGGCGCAGCAGCTCGATGCCGGCGAGCTGCTGCTCGACCGCCTCTCGTACGCCATCGCGCATGTGGGTGGCCAACTCGGTGGCCACCGTTCCGGGTGCCACCACGCCGACGCGTACCCGCTTTGGCTGCAGTTCCTGCCGCATCGCCTCGGAGAACGCGTTCACCGCGGACTTGGTCAGGGCGTAGACCGCCTGGCCCGGTCGGGCGACACGACCAGCGGTGGAGCTGATGGTGATCAGGTCGGCGACCCGGCGTGGTGCGGTCTGCGCGGCGTTGACCAGGTGCGGCAGGGCCGCCCGGGTCACGTTCAGTACGCCCTCGACGTTGACCGCGATCATCTGGTCCCACTCCTGCGGCGGCGCGTCCTCGATCGGGCCGACGAAGCTCACCCCAGCGTTGTTGACGACCGTGTCCAGACGGCCGAGATCTGCGACAACTCGCTCGATCGCCGCCTTCGCCTGCTCCGGGTCGGTGATGTCCGCTTCCAGCACCAGTGCGGCACCACCAGCCGCCTCGATCTCCTCCGCGAGGGCGCGCAGCCGTTCGGTGCGGCGGGCCAGGAGCGCGACCGTGGCACCGCCCGCCGCGAGAGTTTGCGCCGTCGCGGCGCCGATCCCACTGCTCGCCCCGGTTACCAGGGCCACGGTGTCCGTCAACGATTCGGTCATTACCCGTCCTCCGTTAGGATCGTAGAAGCGGAGCACCGTCCGCATAACGGCAAAGCCTAAGCGGAGCGTGCTCCGCTTGACAACTGGGTGGAGGACTGTGTGACCGAAGAGGCGGGTGGTCGCCTGCGTGCCGACGCGAAGATCAATCAGGACCGCCTCCTGAACGCTGCCCGCCGTGCGTTCGCCCGCGACGGCGTGGACACCTCGTTGCGGGAGATCGCGAAGGACGCCGGCGTGGGCATCGGCACGCTCTATCGGCGTTTCCCCACCCGCGAGGATCTGGTCTGGGTGGTGTACCGCAGCGAGGTCGACCGAATCTGCACCAGCGTCGCCGAACTGTTGGCCCAACACCCGCCGGTCACCGCGCTACGTACCTGGATGGAGTCCTTCCTCGAATTTCTCGCCACGAAACGCGCCATGGCCGACGTCCTGAAAGCCGCACTCGCCCGTGACGACGACCAGCGGTTGGAAATTCGGGACCGGCTCACCACCGCGCTCGCGACACTGCTCGCAGCCGGCGTCGCCGAAGGATCCATTCGCACCGACGTCGCCGCGTTCGACGTGGTGATGGCGCTCGGCGGAATCGCACTGGTTGCCGCCGAGCCGGACCAGCGGGCGCAGGCCGCCCGCCAGGTGGACCTCCTCATGTACGCCCTCCGGCCGTTGCCCTCCAGGTCGACTGGTCGCGGGTAGACCACAGCCGGTTGCACGGATCTGCCGGCGGCGATGCCGGTGCGGGCTCGACGAGTACCGGGGGTCCGTCGGCGGGAGGAAACCCCGTACGCTGGCATGGTGATCGACTTTCGTGCGGCGGTTGAAGCACGCGACCCCGACGCCATCGCGGCCGCCCTCGCCGACAACGTGGTGTTCCGCAGCCCGGTGGCGTTCAAGCCCTACCCCGGCAAGGCGATGACCGCGGCGATCCTGCGCGGTGTGCTGCGGGTGTTCGAGGACTTCCGGTACGTCCGTGAGTTGAGTGGCGACGGCGGTCGCGACCACGCGCTGGTGTTCGAGGCGCGGGTCGGTGACGTGGCCGTCGAGGGCTGCGACTTCCTGCACCTGGACGAGAGTGGCCTGATCGACGAGTTCACCGTCATGGTTCGTCCGCTGTCCGCCGCACAGGCCCTGGCTGCCGCGATGGCCGCCCAGTTCGAGCAGATCCAGCGCGAGGCAACCGCCGCCTAGAGGCCGGCCTGGATGGCCAGGATGGCGGCTCGCACGCGGTCGCGGCTGCCGGTCTTCGCCAGCACGTTCGCGACGTGGGTCTTGACCGTGCTCATCGACAGATGAAGGTTCCGTGCGATCTCGTCGTTGTTGAAGCCGGCGCCGATCAACGTGAGCACGTCGGTCTCGCGGGCGGTCAGCTGGTAGGCGGCGAGGTCCACCCGGGTGGCCGGGCCGGTCGACCGTACCCGTTCGAGGACCGCGCCGGTGATCTCGGCCGAGAGGATCGCGCCGCCGGCCGCGACCGTGCGTACCGCGGACATCAGGTCCTGGGCACTGCTGCGTTTGAGGAGGAATCCACGCGCGCCGGAGGCGATGGCGTCCAGGACGTACGCGTCGTCGTCGAAGGTGGTGACGATGATGACCGCCGGTGCGTGGGGAATCGACGCCAGCTCCCGGGTGGCCTGTAGGCCGTCCAGTACCGGCATGCGGATGTCGACGAGGGCGACGTCGATGCGGGGATCGCGTCGGACGGCATCGAGCAGCTGCCGCCCGTCCGCGGCTTCGGCTGCGACGTGGATGTCCGGCTGGGACCGCAGGATCTGGCTGAACCCGTCGCGGACCAGTTGCTGGTCGTCGGCGACCACGACACGGATCATGGCTTCGCCACCGGCAGGACGGCCTCCAGCACCGTACCGCCGCTCGGGCGCCGGTTCACCTGCGCGCTGCCGCCGAGCGCCCGCGCGCGTTCCTCGATACCGAGTAGTCCCGAACCGCGCGTCACGGTCGGCGGCGGACCGATCCCGTTGTCGCTCACCCGCAGCCGGGCGTGACCGTCGACGCGGACCAGCTCGACCCAGGCGGTCGTGGCGTTGGCGTGTCGGACGATGTTGGTGATGGCCTCCTGAGCGATGCGGTACGCCGCCAACACACCCACCTCGTCGAGCCCCGGGTCGGCGTCCAGGCGTACGTGCACCGTCACGCCCTGCTGGCGCAGCGGCTCGGCGAGCAGTTCGTCGATGTCGAACAGGCGCGGCGGGGCGCTCACGACCACCGGTGCGTCCGGGTTGCGGAGATGCACGACGAGTGTGTCCAGCTCGCGCAGGGCGGTACGGCCACTGTCGGCGATCGCGTGAAGCGCCACCGCAGGATCGCTGCTGAACTGTCCGGCCTCGGCCTGGACCACCATCGCGGTGACGTGGTGGCCGACCACGTCGTGTAGTTCGCGGGCCAGGTTGGTGCGCTGTTCGAGCCAGGCCGCCTGGTCACGCAGCTCGGTCGTCTCCCGGCTGAGGGCACGTGCGCGTGACCACGTGCGCAGGAGGGTGGCGAGAAAATAGCCGGCCGCGACGAAGACGAAGGGCTGTGCGTAGACGCCACGATGGTTCAGCAGCGCGACGGTGAGGGCACCGACGGCACCGACCAGACCGGCCGCCCATCCCACCCACGGTCGGCGGGCAGGATCCTCGCTGGTCGAGACGAATACGAGGCCGGCCGCCGCCAGGCCCAGCTGAACCGACTCACCGGTGCTCACTATCGCGACGAACCAGGCGCAGGCCGCGAAGACCACGGTCCGCGGACCGCGAGGCAGCGCCATGGCCGTGAGGGCGGCGGGCAGCACCAGCCACACCCAGCCCGACGGTACGAGCACGTTCTCGTCGACCGTAGCGACCACGGCCGTGACTATCAGGCCCGTCGCGACGTAGGCGAGCCGGCGCACTCCTTCGGGGGCGCGCACCCATTGCCCGATTGCGGTAACCACCTGCACAGTCTCGATGATCCGCCCTGCGTCGGCCAGGTACCCGGGTACCAGCCCGACCGGCACCCCGGTACCGCAGCCGTACCGAGGTCGGCACCCTGGTACGTTCCGCCGGACGGCCCGAGGACCGGACGCTGCGGAGATGACTCTCATCGACTCCCGGCCAATCCTGCGAGTGGGCCCGCTCCGCACCGTTGCCAACTACATCACCGTCGTCCGGACGCTCGCCGCCGTCACACTCGGCATCGTCGCCCTCGTCTCCGGTTCCGTCGTCCTGATCGCGGTGGCGTACGGCATCTACTGGCTCGGTGACATGCTCGACGGCCTGGCCGCTCGGTGGCTCGGCCAGGAGACCCGGGCCGGCGCCGTGCTCGACATCGTGAGCGACCGGGCATGCACTGCCGTGCTCTGCATGGGCCTGGTGGCCCTGATGCCCGATGTCTCGCTGGTCGCCATGGTGTTCCTGCCGTCGTTCATGGTCCTGGACACCATGCTGTCGCTGGCGTTCCTGTGCTGGCCCCTGGCCAGTCCAAACTACTTCTATCTCGTCGACCGGCGCGTCTGGGCGTTGAACTGGTCGCCGTTGGCGAAGGCGGTCAACACCGCTGGGGTCATCGGTGCGGTGGCCTGTGGTCAATACTCGGTGGCAGTGACCGTGGCACTGGCCGTCCTCTCGGTCAAGGTGTGGTCCGCCGTGGCGGTAGCCCGGCTGCTGACCCGGGACGGCCTGGCATGAGCGGTGTCGTGCAGGCCGCCGCCGCGCTCGGATACGGTTTCGCCTCGGCCTTCGTCCCGTTCGTCAATGCGGAGGCCTACGCCGTGTTCGCCGGGCAGCCGGGCGGGTCCGTGGTGATCGCCGTGGTCGCTCTGTCGGTCGGGCAGACCGCCGGAAAGCTGGTGCTGTTCGAGACCGGTCGTCGCGGAAGCGGCCGGTTGGCCCGTCGGTTCGCCCGACGCAACCAGTCGGGGCGCGTGGCTGCCCGGACCGCCCGGTGGGCCGAACGCGTACGGCGCTGGCTCTCTCGCCGCCGCACCGGTCTGCCGACGGTGCTCCTCGCCGCCTCGGTCGGCGTCCCACCACTCGCCCTGGTCAGCATGGCCGCCGGAACCGCCGGTCTGCGGCACTGGGAGTTCGCCGTCGCCTGTCTGCTCGGGCGCGTCGTCCGTTTCGCCGTCCTCGCCCTGCCCGCGGCCCTCGCGTGACCCCGACCGCGAGCGCATCGACCTCGGGCTGATGGCTGACGGATCAACCGGCGCGCGACGATGCCATCCGACGTGCGGTCGCGTCATCCGGAGGGCCGAGCACGATCCAGGAGCCATCGGTGAAGAGCAGCGCCAGGCGCCCGATGGTGCCGCCAGGCAGCGCGTCGATGCGGACCACCGAATCCCCACTCACCTGCCAGACGACCTCGAAGGGCGCGTCGCGGTCCACCGGGCCGGGCCCCTGCCACGCCGCGCGCACCTGGCGGGCCGCCGCTGACAGGCGGTCCCGGAGCCCGCCGCCGAGCGGCTCGGCCACGGCAGGTCGACCGCCCTGCCGGCGCAGCACCAGCACACGGCGATCCGTCAGTGCCACCACCTGGGCGACCGAAGGCTCCGGCAGTTGCTCGTCCAACCCGACCCCGACCGAACCCGGCGGGCCGCCGAGCACCCCGTTGCGGGCCGCCTGGTACCACTCGACCCCCGGCCCGGTGGCCGCGGTGGCCCCGGCGGCCTCCCAGACCAGCCCCTCCGCCACCCGCAGCGGGTTCAACTCGGCGCGGAGGACCTCGCCGGCCGAACGGCGGCCCGGGACGCGAGTGAACCAGCAGGCATCGCGCAACGTCTCGCCCGGGGCCACCAGGGCCCGCACCCGAGCGAGCAGCTCGGCTCGGCGCGCGGCCGGCTCGTCCATCGACCCTCCCCGAGTCACGGCACCCGGTCGGCGGCCGGGTCCGTCCAGTTGCTCACCGTACGCCGCCAGCGACTGCCGTCGCCGTCGTCGCCGCGCCGCTGGTCCTCGTACTCGTCGGCGGTCGAATCGATGACCAGGTCACCGACCGACTCCAACCCCTCGCCCACGATCGACCCGTCGAGCGGAGTGGCGAGCTTGATGCCCGTCTTGAGCCAGTGCTTGGGGCCGTACAACTTGTTGATGGTCCAAGCGGCGATCTTGCCCACGGTGCCCATCGCCTTGAGGGCCTCCATCATCGCCTTGTACGCCTCCAGCGCCCGGTGCAACTGCGCCAGGATCCGGGTGGTCCGGCTGACCGCGATGCCGGTCTCGGCCGCGGAGGCGACGGCGGCGGCCGCCTCGGACGCACCGGCGGTGATGATCGCCAGCGCCTGGGCGGCGAGCCAGGTGATCACCAGCCACTCGACCAGCTCCCGGATGATGGTCCGGATGATCTCCTCGCAGTCGCGCAGGTCCATCGCGGTGTCACCGAGGCTGTCGGCCGTCCGGGCCATCTCCCCGGCCGCCGTGTCCAGCCCCTGCACCAGCGCGGCGATCCGCCGGGCGTACGCCTCGGCCGCCGGGCCGGTCCACTCAGGTCGCAACGCGTCCAGGCCCTGCCGCTCCTGCTCGGCGAGCTGCCGCAGTTGCGCGGCGGCGTTGTGCCAGGCGGACGCGTGCGCGTCGAGCTGGTCGGGGTCGCCGACGCAGAGCTCGAGCAGTTGCAGCAGCGGCCAGACGAACGGGTAGAGCAGCGCGTCCAACCCGGTGTTGAGCGCTTCGGAGGCGGGGCTGGTCACCTGGTTCCAGGTGTCCCGGGCCTGCTGGTATCCCTTGGCGACATCGACGACGTCCGGCTGGCTCATGACCGCTCCCGGTACCGGCTCGCCAGGTGTTCGGCGTTGCCCGAGTCGGTGTACTCGTATGATTCGGCGCTGGCGCGCAACCCCTCGGCCAGATCGTGCAGGTGCTGGACGAGCCCGTTCAGCGAGCTGACCTCGTCGGCCACCCAGCCGCGGTAGCCCGCGTCCAGGCCGGCCAACTGCCCGATCATGCCGAAGAGGTTGCCCTGGGCGGTGGCCGACTCGACGGTGCGGGCGGTCGACTCGGCCGCTCCGGCCGCGGCCTCCTGACCACCAGCGGCCGCCCGCAGCGCCTCCGGCTGGACGGTGAAACCGTTGCCGCTCACCGGCGGCCGCCGAGCTGTTCGTCCGCCGAGCCGAGCCGTTCGGTGGCCTCGTGGAACCGGCCCCGGTCCACCGCACGGTCGACCATCGCCCGCACGTCCACCGCCCCACCGGTGGCCGGGCCGATCAGCTCCTGGACCGCCTCGGCCTGCCGCCGGCCGGCCTCGGCCGCGGCCTCCCGCTGGGTCGCCACGATGCGCGCGGCCAACTCCTCCGGCCCCAGCCGCAACGCGGAGATGCTCAGAGTGAGCCGGACCGGCATCCCACCGGGAGCCACCACCGCCACGACGCCGTCTGCGGACTCCGCCTCGCCATACAGTCGCTCCGGGTCGTCACCGAGTTCGGCCAGCCCCGCGAATCGCTCCCTGGTGTCAGCCACCAGGCGCCCGAACCAAGCCCGGGTCTCGTCACTCACTCCCACTCTCGCCCCCCGCTAGAGCTTTACGACCGCCGAGCGTACCGATGCCAGCCCACCGTGGCTGCCCCGTAGCGGCGGCTCGGCCCAGACCGTTCGAGGCCGAACGATGGGTGGGTCAGGAGGACCACGACGGTGAGCGGGAGTCGGCCGGGGCCGGTTGACCCCACGGGCCGTACGGTCACGCGGTCTGGGTCATCGGTGTCGCATATGGTCTCTGACCTGGTCTTTTGTTCGCTGTTCGGCATATGGTGGGCATGCCTCAGTGCTGTGGCGTGGATGCTGTTCTTCGTTTCATCGCTGAACGCGTGTGTACCTTCCGTGCGTCGCCGCATCGGCGAGCCTGCTGCCGCCTCCTTCCCGTTGGCGGTGGTGATGATCGACGGCTCAGGCTGTGGGGGTGTCGGAGGGGGAGGAGATGTGACCAGTGGACGGCGAACAGTCCAACCCGAGAAACGTCGACCCGGCCGATGATCTGCGTCGTGCATTGGAGTGGCGGATGGAGCAGAGCCTCAACGCCCTCGAACGGCTGGTCGACGCCAAACTGGCGAACCTCGACACCAAGATTGCCGCGCAGGCCGCGCAGGTCGGACTGGCCCTCAGATCGGCCGACAAGGCGGTGACGAAGGCGGAGACCGCCACCGAGAAGCGCTTCGAGAGCGTCAACGAGTTTCGGCAGACCCTCTCCGACCAGACCAAGACGTTCATCGCCAGGGTCGAGTTCGAGGTGGTACGGGACAGCACCGCCACGCATGTCGCCGATCTGGCCAGCCGCCTGGACAAGATCGAGGGCAAGGGGGCCGGGCTCAACGCCGGGTGGGTCTATCTGGTCGGCGGGCTCACGGTCGTCGCCGCGCTGGTGGGCCTTATCGTGGCGCTCGCCTAGGCCGTGTTTCGTAGGGCGTTGATGTTGGGGCGTGGCGGTGGTCGCTAATTGAAGAGGTCTCCGGTAGTTGGT
>NZ_JBHSQS010000041.1:0-28953 GCF_042658605.1 Micromonospora vulcania
GGGGGGGGGGGGGGGGGGGGGGGGGGGGGGGGGGGGGGGGGGGGGGGGGGGGGGGGGGGGGGGGGGGGGGTGGTGTCGTAGGTTTGGGGGTATGTCGAGTCGACCTGCTGCCGGGGGTGGTCGGTGGGTGGAGGTCGATCCGACACGGCTTGGGCGCTGGGTCGAGGGCTTCGCCGACCGGCACGGCCCGCCCACCACCACCGCGCGGGAGTACGGACTGCTGCTCGCCGCCCCGGACGGGGCCACCGCCGAGCTGTACGCCCCACCCGGGTCGCCGGCCACCGTCGACCTGACCGGGTTCGTGGCCGCCGCTGGCACACCCCGCCGGATCGGCCTGTTGCTGGCCCGCAAGGGCGCGGTGGCGGTCGGTGTGGCCGAGGGCGCCGAACTGGTCGTCTCCAAGGTGGACACCCGGTACGTGCAGGGGCGCACCGCTGCGGGTGGATGGTCCCAGCAGCGGTTCGCCCGTCGGCGTGACAACCAGGCCAAGGCCGCGCTCGGTGACGCGGCGGAGTTGGCCGTACGGCTGCTGTTGCCGGAGGCCGCGAAGCTGGCGGCGGTGGTCTGTGGCGGTGACCGGCGGGCGGTGGACACGGTGCTGGCCGACCGGCGGTTGGCGCCGCTGGTGCCCCTTCGTGCCGAGCGGTTGCTCGAGGTGCCGGAGCCTCGGCACGCGGTGCTGGTCGCCTCGGTTGGCGCGGCCCGTGCGGTACGGATCCGACTCCGCGACCCAGCACCCGAGCTCGCCGGCTGACCGCGGCGGTCGGCGGTGGCGGACCGGCGACCGCGCCGCGAAATGCGAGTTCACAGGGCGTTTGCGCAGCCACGATCGGAGTATGGGGACGTGGAGTTCTTCGTTGACATGGTGACGACGGTGCCCGAGGGCACGTCGGAGGACGAGGTCGCCGACATGCGCACGCGTGAGGCGGCGCGCTCGGCCCAGCTGACGGCGCAGGGCAACCTCCTGCGCCTGTGGCGGCCGCCGCTCGCGCCGGGGGAGTGGCGTACCTGGGGGCTCTTCCGTGCCGACGACGCGGACCAACTGGAGACGGTCCTGGCCTCGATGCCGTTGCGTGCCTGGCGGCGCGAGACCGTCACTCCGTTGACACCCCATCCGAACGACCCGGGTCCGCCGGCTCGCTGACCGGTGTCGTTCCTCCACTACCAGGTGTCGCGGCTCGGCTGACCGGGTCGACACGACACGGCAGCCCTCGGCCGTGCCGCCCCGTCCACGGGGAGAGACTGGCCGAGGGCTGCCCACGGGCACCGGCGGGCTACGGAGCGACCGTCGCCTGGTAGGTCAGGATCTCGGTGCCGTTGCCCTCGTCGCCGTTGTCCGGCGCGGCCCACATCGTCAGGCGGTTGCCGTCGGCGGCGAGCTTGACCGGGTTGCGGGTGGCCACGTGCCCGGCGGTGGACCACTGCTGGAAGGGCACCTCACGGAGTACGTCGTGGCTGTGCAGGTCGATGAGGGCCAGGCCGCCGAGCTCGTAGGTGGCCGTGGTGCCGCCGGCGGTGGGGGTCTGCGGCAGGTTGGTGACGCCACCGCAGATCATCTTGCCGTTGGGGACGTACTGGCAGTCCTGGTAGTCGATGAAGAAGTTCTCGTTGTCCCAGGTGCGCAGTTGCTTGCCGCGCAGGTTCCACTCGGCGAAGCGACGCGAACCCCAGGTGTTGCCGACGAGGTTGCCGGTGGTCTTGTCGAGGACCACACCGCCGAAGTGGTCGGTGACCTCGAACTGCTTGTGCACCCGCAGGCTGGAGGCGTCGATCCGGTAGACGATGGTGCTGCTGTTGGGTCGGTACTGCGCGACCGGCACCCAGACGTTCGTCCCGTCGAAGTCGATGCCGCCCGGGTGGTACATGTCGCCCTCGCCGAGGACGATGTCCCGTTCGAGGTTGCCCTGGCGGTCCATGACGAACAGGTGACCGATGCCCTTGCCGGGGCTGCGGTCGTACCCGTTCTGCGGGGTGGGGTACTTGACGGTCGGTTCGAGGATCTCGACCGAGGAGAGGAAGATCCGGTCACCCGCGAAGGCGATGCCCTCGGTGTGGAAGGTGGGAAAGTTCAGCTTCAGCTTGCCGGTCTGCTGCCAGGAGGTGTTGCGGTCCACGGCGCCGAAGGCGGTGGCGAGCGCGGTGTCCCGGGAGTGGCCCGCGCCGGTGTGCGCGGTCGTCGGGCCGGTGGCCTGGGCGGTGGCGGTACCGCCGAGGACCGCGGCCAGGGCCACACCTGCGGCGAGCGTCCACCTGGTGGTCGTCTTCATCAGTACCTCTTCACAGCGGGTTCCAAAGGACCAAAGGACCCGGTGAACGTAGGTGGCTGTTGTAAACGATTTCTGATGCTTTTATGTCTTCGCCCCGAAGTCGAGCTGACCGTGGTCGTGGCAGGCCCTGCACGGGGCCTGCCACGACGTGGAACGTGCGGTCAGAGCTGGTCGGTGCCGAAGGTGTCGCAGCCCTTCGGGTCGCCGCGGTCGTAGCCCTGCTTGAACCAGCGCTGCCGCTGCTCGGAGGTGCCGTGGGTGAACTGGTCGGGGTTGATCTGCCCGCCGGAACGCTTCTGGATGGTGTCGTCGCCGATCGCCTCGGCGGTCGTCACCGCGTCGCTGATGTCGCTCGGGGTGATCGACGTGAACAGCGGTTCCTGCCCGGACTTGTCCTTGCTCTCGGTCGCGTGCTTGGCCCAGGAGCCCGCGTAGCAGTCGGCCTGCAGTTCCAGTCGTACCGAGGCCGAGCGGGGGCCACTCTGCTCGCCCTGGCCGGCCCGCTCGTTGGTGCCGAGCAGGTTCTGGATGTGGTGGCCGTACTCGTGGGCGAGCACGTACGGCTGGGCGAACTCGCCCTTGGCGCCGAACCGGGTGGCCAACTCGTCGTAGAAGCTCAGGTCGATGTAGACGTGCTTGTCGGCCGGGCAGTAGAACGGGCCGACACCCGAATCGGCCTGCCCGCAGCCGGTGTTCACCGCGGCCTGGAAGAAGTTGGTGTCGGTGGGCTCGTATTTGCCGCTGCCCAGCTCCGGGTACGCCTGCTGCCAGAAGGCCTGGATGCTGTTGACGTAGAGCGCGTTGCGGCAGCGCAGGTCGTCGAGGTGCTCGGGGTTGTCGCGTGAGCACAACTGCTCCAGGTCGGTGCCGCCGGTCTGACCGCCCTCGTCGCCGTCGGTCATGGCGTTGAGGCCGAAGCCCCCGCCGGCCAACGCGATGAGTACGGCCACCACGATGCCGATGATGCCGCCCCGGCCGCCGCCACCGGGGATCGGGATGCCGATGCCACCGCCGGATCCGCCACCCCGGCCCACGTCGTTGACCTGCGAGGTGTCGATTTCGGCCCGCTCGTTGAGTTCCATGCTGACCCCGATCGCCGTATGTCCGTCACTGTGTCGTCTGGTGCGTTGCGTCGCCTGAATGCCGGACCGGGTCCGGTTAGCGTTTCCGGTACCCGATGATCTTGATGGGTAATCCGGGCAAGCTGCCCAGCGGCGCCCGGTACACTGGTTGGGTGCTGCGCTGCGAAGGCTGAACCGCCCCGCGCCGTCGGGCCACTGAGCCCGCCGGCCGTTTCGCGTGCCCCGAGTCAGCCTTCAGACCCCGAGAGCGAGCCCCGACGAAATGATCACTGCCACCGGCCTGGAACTTCGTGCCGGCGCCCGGATCCTGCTGTCCGACACCACCCTGCGCGTGCAGCCCGGTGACCGGATCGGCCTGGTCGGTCGCAACGGCGCCGGCAAGACCACCACGCTGAAGGTGCTCGCCGGTGAGGGGCAGCCGTACGCCGGGCAGATCGACCAGCGCAGCGCCATCGGATACCTGCCGCAGGACCCGCGTACCGGCGACCTGGAGGTGACCGGCCGCGACCGGGTGCTCTCCGCCCGCGGCCTGGACGTGCTGATGGCCCAGATGGCCGAGATCGAGGCCAAGCTGGCCGAGGACGCCGACGAGAAGCTGGTTCGCCGCTACGGCGCGTTGGAGGACCAGTTCGCGTCCCTGGGTGGCTACGCCGCCGAGGCCGAGGCCGCCCGGATCTGCGCCAACCTCGGCCTGCCGGACCGCGCCCTCGCCCAGACCATCGGCACCCTCTCCGGCGGTCAGCGCCGACGCATCGAGCTGGCCCGGATCCTGTTCCGCGACGCCGGCGAGAACGGCGGCGGCATCCTGCTGCTGGACGAGCCGACCAACCACCTCGACGCCGACTCGATCACCTGGCTGCGCAGCTTCCTCGCCAACCACAAGGGCGGCCTGATCGTGATCTCCCACGATGGGGCGCTGCTGGAGTCGGTGGTCAACAAGGTCTGGTTCCTGGACGCGACCCGTTCCGTGGTCGACGTCTACAACCTGGGTTGGAAGGCGTACCTGGAGGCGCGGGAGACCGACGAGCGGCGCCGCCGCCGGGAGCGGGCCAACGCCGAGAAGAAGGCCGGCGCGCTGATGGCGCAGGCCGACAAGATGCGGGCCAAGGCCACCAAGACCGTCGCCGCGCAGAACATGGCCCGCCGTGCCGAGAAGCTGATCTCGGGCCTGGAGGAGGTACGGGTCTCCGACAAGGTCGCCAAGGTGCGCTTCCCCAGCCCCGCGCCGTGCGGCAAGACGCCGCTCACCGCGAGCGGCCTCTCCAAGTCGTACGGCTCGTTGGAAATCTTCACCGACGTCAACGTGGCCGTCGACCGGGGTTCCCGGGTGGCCATCCTCGGCCTCAACGGCGCCGGCAAGACGACCCTGCTGCGGATGCTCGGCGGCCTGTTGACGCCGGACACCGGTGAGGTGCACGCCGGGCACGGGCTGCGGCTGGGCTACTACGCCCAGGAGCACGAGACCCTGGACGTGACCCGGACGGTGCTGGAGAACATGCGCGCCGCCGCCATCGAGCAGTCCGACACCGACCTGCGCAAGATCCTGGGCGCGTTCCTCTTCTCCGGCGACGACGTTAACAAGCCGGCGGGGGTGCTCTCCGGTGGCGAGAAGACCCGGCTGGCCCTGTCGACGCTGGTCTGCTCCGGCGCCAACGTGCTGCTGCTGGACGAGCCGACGAACAACCTCGACCCGGTCAGCCGGGAGCAGGTGCTCGACGCCATCGCCAATTACCCGGGCGCGATCGTGCTGGTCACGCACGACCCGGGCGCGGTGCTCGCGCTCAAGCCGGACCGCGCCATCCTGCTGCCCGACGGCGACGAGGACGCCTGGAGCGACGACCTGCTCGAGCTGGTCGAGCTGGCCTGAGGGCGGTCCTCAGCCGAGCAGCTCGACCAGTCGGCCGAGCACCCCGGAGCTGACCAGGATCACCACCCCGATACCGACGAAGATCGCCGGCACCAGCCAGTGGCCGGCGCGCTCAACCAGCCGGACCACCCTGGGGTGCCCGCCCAGCCACGCCCCGGCGGCGCACCACAGCGCGATGAGCAGCACGAAGACCAGCAGGAAGATCGCGCTGTCGCCCGGGCCGAGGGCCCGGAACACGGGTACGTAGACAGCCACGTTGTCGGCGCCGTTCGCGATCGTCACCCCGGCCACGCCGAGCGTCGAGGCCACCACGGCGGGAGCCTCGTCGTCGTCGTGGCGTACCAGGGCCCGGACGCCGAGCGCGATCGGCAGCAGCCCGAGCAGGCCGGTCCACGGATCGGGCACCACCAGCAGGCCGGTGGCGACCACCACGCTGGCCGCCGCCAACGCGCCGATGCCCAGGTATTGGCCGGCCACGATCTGCCAGGGCCGGGGTCGGCCGGTGCGGCGGGCGGTGACGAAGAACAGGGTCAGGATGACGATGTCGTCGATGTCGGTGGCGGCGAACACTGTGGCCGCTGCGGCCGCGGTGCCGAGGAGGTCGATCACGCCCGCAGGGTACGGGTGGTCGACGCGTGCCGCCGCCGGGCGGTGGCACGCCCGGTCGCCGTGGCGCGATCGGACGGTGCGGCGGGGCCGGTCGTCAGGATCACTCTATCGGGAAGCTGACATTGCATAGCGTGTCGGTTGGCGAAGAGTTGATATCTGGCGCATGATCGTTCGAGGCGGTCTAATAGGTGGGACCGTATCCGAACCGCACAGTCTGGGACGTGAGGACACAGCATGGCAGCCACTGGCACAGCCACCAGCACTGAGAAGGGTCGCCGGATCGTCGGAGCCGAGCGTCAGACGCTCGCGAAGGACCTGGTAAAGCGGTACACCTCGGGCGAGAGCATCCGGGCGCTGGCGGCCTCGACCGGCCGTTCCTACGGATTCATCCACCGAGTGCTCACCGAGTCCGGGGTGCAGCTGCGTCAGCGCGGCGGTGCCCGGCGCCGCAAGAAGGCGTGACCCACCGCTCAGCGTCGTCGACCAGCGCCGCGCCCCGGGCCGCCCGGTGACCGCCGAGGCGACCGGGGTTCGGCTGACCTGCGACGGGCCGGTTGCCACGGTGACGTTGTGCCGGCCCGACGTGCTCAATGCCCAGACGCCTGCGATGTGGCGCGCGATGAGCGACTTCTCCCGCGACCTGCCGGGCGACGTGCGTGTGGTGGTGGTCCGTGGTGAGGGGCGTGCGTTCTCTGCCGGCCTCGACCTCGCGGCCGCCGGCGCTTCCGGCCCGGGATCCTTCGCCGAGCTGGCCACGCTGACCGAGCAGGAGTGCGCGGACCAGATCGCCGAGTTCCAGGCCGGCTTCACCTGGCTGCACCGGCCGGACGTCATCTCGGTGGCGGCCGTGCAGGGCCACGCGATCGGTGCTGGTTTCCAACTCGCGCTCGCCTGTGACCTGCGGGTCCTGGCCGCCGACGCGAAGCTGTCGATGGCCGAGGTGGCGCTCGGGCTGGTCCCCGACCTGGCCGGCACGAAACGCCTCGTCGAGCTGGTCGGCTATTCGCGGGCGCTGGAGATCTGCGCGACCGGCCGTCGGTTGGATGCCGCCGAGGCGGACCGGATCGGGCTGGCCACTCTTGTCGTACCGCCCGCGGAGCTGGACGGCGCGGTCCGCGACCTGACCGCCGGTCTGCTGGCCGGAAACCGGGACGCCGTGGTGGAGATCAAGGCGTTGCTCGCCGCTGCCGGCGGGCGGTCACACGCCGACCAGCAGCGCGCCGAGCGGGAGGCACAGACCCGCCGGCTGCGTGATCTGGCCGGTCGGGGAGAGTAGTAAGGACCGCACGGGAAGATCCGGGTTACGACCAAGGTTGTCAGAGTCGTCGGGAGAATTGACCTGACGGTGCGGTCTACCCGACGACCCGGAGGTGCAGCGGTGTCCAACCACATGTCGAGCGGTGGCATGGCCGGGTGGAGCATGCTCCGGTCGATGCGCAACCGCGACGAGGTCTCCGGCCACCGGCTGCAGCGCGGGGTCGCCCGGCGGATCGTGGCGTTCGCCCAGCCCTACCGGCGCGACATCATCGTCTTCCTGGCCACCGTCGTGCTGGCCGCCATCATCGGCGTCGCCACCCCGGTGCTCGCCGGTGACGTGATCAACGCGATCAACCGGGGCGGCACCGAAGCCGGTCGGCTCGTGGTCCGGCTGGCCCTGTTCATCGCCGCCCTGGCGGTCGCCGACGCGCTGCTCTCGCTGGCCCAGCGGTGGTACTCCGCCCGGATCGGCGAGGGCATCATCCTCGACCTGCGCACCCGGGTCTACGACCACGTGCAGCGGATGCCGTTGCAGTTCTTCACCCGTACCCAGACCGGTGCACTGGTCAGCCGGCTCAACAACGACGTGCTCGGGGCCCAGCGGGCGTTCACGTCCACCCTGTCCGGGGTGGTCAGCAACGTCATCCAACTGGTGCTCACCGCCGCGGTGATGTTCACGCTGTCCTGGCAGATCACCGCGCTCTCGCTGGTGCTGCTGCCGATCTTCATCATTCCGGCCCGTCGGGTCGGCCGCCGGCTGGCCGACATCACCCGTGAGGCGTACAACCTCGACGCCAAGATGAGCGCGACCATGACCGAGCGCTTCGGGGTGGCCGGCGCGCTGCTGGTGAAGCTGTTCGGCCAGCCCGACATCGAGGCCCGCCGGTTCGCCGGGCGGGCCGAACGGGTACGCGACATCGGCATCCAGTCCGCCATGTACTCGCGTACCTTCTTCGTGGCGATGCTGCTGGTCGCGTCGCTGGCCCAGGCGCTCACCTACGGCCTCGGTGGCTGGCTCGCGGTGACCGGCGGCGTCAGCGCCGGCACCGTGGTGACCCTCGCGCTGCTGCTGACCCGCCTGTACGGCCCGCTCACCGCGCTCTCCAACGTCCGGGTCGACGTGATGAGCGCGCTGGTCTCCTTCGACCGGGTCTTCGAGGTGCTCGACCTGGCGCCGGGGATCGTGGAGAAGCCCGACGCGGTGCCGGTGCCCCCACGCAACGGTCGGGTCGACTTCCGCGACGTCCGGTTCCGCTACCCGAGCGCGGCCGAGATCTCCCTCGCCTCGCTGGAGGAGGTCGCCACGCTCGACCGGACCATCAACGAGCCGGTGCTCAAGGGGGTCTCGTTCAGCGTCGAGCCGGGGCAGATGGTCGCCCTGGTCGGCCCGTCCGGTGCGGGCAAGTCGACGCTGTCCATGCTGGTCTCCCGCATCTACGACGTCACCGACGGGCAGGTGCTGGTCGGTGGGGTCGACGTGCGCGACGCCACCCTCGCGTCCCTGCGCGACGAGATCGGCGTGGTCACCCAGGATTCGCACCTGTTCCACGAGACGATCGCCGAGAACCTTCGGTACGCCAAGCCGGACGCCACCGACGACGAGATCTGGGCCGCGCTGGCCGGCGCGCAGGTCGCCGATCTGGTCCGGTCGCTGCCGGACGGGCTGGACACCACCGTGGGGGAGCGCGGCTACCGGTTCTCCGGTGGCGAGAAGCAGCGCATCGCCATCGCCCGGCTGCTGCTCAAGGCACCGTCGATCGTGATCCTCGACGAGGCGACCGCACACCTCGACTCGGAGAGCGAGGCGGCGGTGCAGCGAGCGTTGTCCGTGGCGCTGGCCGGGCGTACCGCGCTGGTGATCGCGCACCGGCTCTCCACCGTGCGGGACGCCGACCAGATCCTGGTCCTGGACGGCGGTCGGATCGTCGAGCGGGGGCGGCACGACGAGTTGGTCGCGGTCGGCGGGCTCTACGCCGAGCTGTACCGGACCCAGTTCGCGGTCGCCGACTCGCCCGCCCCGTTCGTGGACGCGACCGGCCCCGAGCCGGTGGGCATCCCGCTGGGCAGCTACGTCGCCGACGAGGCTCTGCCACCGGCCGCGGCGAACTGACCCGCGGAGCAGGTCGGGTCGACCGGACGGGCGGGGCGGCTCGCGTGGTCAGGCCGGGCGACGGTCCGGCAGACCGGTCGCCACCCGGAGCTCGGCGAACGCGGCACCCAGGGTCACCGCCGTGAAGTGTGCGTTCAGGCCACTCGGGTTGGGCAGCACCCACAGCCGGGCTCCGGCCAGCGGCTCGGGCTGCGGCCCAAAGGTGGCCTTGGGTCGACCGAACCCGATCCGGTACGCGGTCACCCCCACCACCGCCACCCAGCGCGGCCGGTGCCGGGCCACCGTACTGGTCAGGAGCCGGGCACCGTCGAGGAGTTCCCCGGCGGTCAGCTCGTCGGCGCGGGCGCTGGCCCGGGCGGCCATGTTGGTGATGCCGAGACCGAGGGCGGGCAACTCGTCCTGCTCGCTCGGATGCAGCAGCCGAGGGGTGAAACCGCCCAGGTGCAGCGCCGGCCAGAACCGGTTGCCGGGCCGGGCGAAGTGCCAACCGGTCGCGGCCGACCAGAGTCCCGGGTTGATGCCGACGAAGAGCACCGCGAGCCCTTCCCCGAGCACGTCGGGGATGGTTCGGTCGGTGGCGGCAGCCAGCTCCGCCCGGGTCGGTCGGGGATGGCCGGCTGTCACAGCCCGCGCAGCGCGCCGCCGTCGACCGGCACGGTGAGGCCGGTCAGGTAGCTCGCGGCGGGGGAGAGCACGAAGGCGGCGACCCGTCCGAACTCGGCCGGGTCACCGATGCGGCGCAGCGGGATGCCCGCCTCGGCCTCGACGCGGGCCCGCTCCGGGTCGCCGCTGGCGGCGAAGAGTTCCCGGTTGCGGTCGGTCATGATCCGGCCGGGCAGCAGACCGACCACGCGTACCCCGCGCGGACCGAAGTCGTCGGCCACGTCCTTGGCGACGCCGACCAGACCCGGTCGCAGGCCGTTGGAGATGCCGAGGCCGGGCACGGGGCCACGGGCCGACGTGGAGAGCACCAGCCCGATCGCGCCGCCCTCGGTGAGTGCGCCGGCGACCGTCCGTACGGCGCGAACGGTGCCCAGGAAGACCGTCTCGAAGGACTGCCGCCACTGCTCGTCGCTGACCGACGCGGCGTTGCCCGGTGGCGGGCCGCCGACCGAGATGAGTGCGCCGTCGAGCCGGCCGAAGTGCTCCCGGGCCGCCGCGACCAACTGCTCGGGGGTATCCGGGTCGGCCAGGTCGGCGGTCAGCCCGATCGCCCGCTCCGGACCGCCCAGCTGCTGCGCGGCGCTGGCGACGGCGTCCGCGTCGCGGGCCGAGAGCACCACCCGGGCCCCGTCGGCGACCAGGCACTGCGCCGTGGCGTAGCCCAGCCCTCGGGAGGCTCCGGTGAGGACGTACACCCGATCGGTCAGTCCGAGATCCATGCTGCCGATCTTGCCGTATCCGGTGGGCCGTCGCCACCGACGGCACGTTGTGGTGCCGGTGGGCGCGGCGCGGGGCGCAGCAGACGTACCCGGCCGGCGATCTGTACCGCGACGGCGCCGCCGGCCCGGCCCACCGCCGGCAGCCGGCGCGGACGCGGCGCCTGCCGCCCGTCGTAGCGCAGGCTCGCCTCCCGGGCGGCCAACTCCTCGGCACCCGCTGGCGGAAGCGCGCCCCGCTCGCGCAGTACCCGGGCCAGGTCCCAGCCGTCGCGGAGCGACCCGCTGGGAGGCCGACCGCCCGCCCAGCCGGCGAAGGTCGCCGTCCAGTCGGTGCCGAGGCCGGCGGCGAGCAGCGGCCAGTGTCGGGCCACCTCACCGGCCCGCTTGCGCAGCAGCGCCGCCCGGGTGGCGGCCAGCGGCGCCGGTGCGAACCCCGGCGGTGGTGGGCCCCCGGCGACCAGCGCCGCGACCAGCATGGCCTGCCGCTCGGCGAGCCCCACCTGGTGGCCGGTCGGTTCCTGACCAGCGTCGGCGGGCGGTGGCGGGCCGGTCATGTCACGGCCGGGAAGCCCGCGGCGGCGGCCAGGGCGTCCAGTTCGGCGCGGAGCTCGGCCGCTGGCGGATAGCCGCCGTCGCGCTCCAGGAGCAGCGCCGGCGGTCGCTGCCGGGCACAGAGCGCGGACACCAGCTCCAGCACCGCCGGCGGTATCGGATCGGTGTGCGTGTCGTGGTAGAAACCGCCGTGTTCGGCGCCGCCGGCCACGTGCGCGTACGCGACCCGGTCCAGCGGCAGCCGGTCGAGCAGCGCGAGCGGGTCGGTGCCCCGGTTGCGGGCGTTGGCGTGCACGTTGGCCACGTCCAACAGCAGCAGCGCCCCGGTCCGCTCCAGGATCTCGGTGAGGAAGTCCGCCTCGTCCAGCTCGTCGTCGGGCCAGTCGACCAGCGCGGCGATCGGCTCCAGCGCGATGGGCACCGGCAGTTCGGCCTGGGCGCGGGCCACGTTGGCGCAGACCGCGTCCACCGCCTCCCGGCTGCGCGGCAGCGGCAGCAGGTGCCCGGCCTCCACGCCGCCGGCCCGGACGAACGCGATGTGCTCGCTGACCAGCGGGGCGTCGACGCGCTGCGCCACCGCGGCCAGGTGGGCGACCCGGGCCGGGTCGACCGGCTCCGCGCCGCCGAGGGAGAGCCGAACACCGTGCGGTACGACGGTCACCGCGCGCTCGCGCAGCTGCGCCAGACCCGACGGCAGCGGCCCGGTCGCGGACACCGACTCCGCCACCACCTCGACGAACCGCAGCCCGGGAAGCTCGGCCACGAAGCCGGCGATCTCCGGACGCCAGCCGATGCCGACCCCGGACGGCCCGGTCATCCGCCGCATCCCCCGCCGCCGCAGCCACCCCCGCCGCCGCAGGAGCTGCCTCCGCCGCAGGAGCTGCCCCCGTCGGAGCTGTCCCCGCCCGAGGATCCGTCCCCGCCGCTCGTCCAGCCGCTGCTGGCGGCGGCCTGGCGCTGGATCTCGGCCTGCTCGGCGAAGCCCGGGTCGAGTGCCCAGAGCGTGGCGGTGCCGTAGAGGGCCACGCCCATCGCCGCGCCGGCCGCGCCGTAGGTGGCGAAGGCCGGTGCGGCGGCGGGCGCCAGGTGGGTGTGCTGGCGGCGTACGTCACGCAGCGTGGCCCGACCGGCCCGGGTGTGCCGGGGCACCCGGGCCAGCAGCAGCGTGGCGCCCAGGAGCCCGATCAGGGTGAGCAGGAGGTAGCCCACCGGGTGGCCGCTGAGCAGGCCGGAGACCAGTCGGAGCGTGCCGAGGCCCAGGAGGGCGATCAGGAGTCGGGTCCAGAAGCGGGCCTGCCTGCGCCGCGTCTCGTCGGTCAGCAGCCCGCGCTGCTCCAGGCCGGTACGGAGCTGGTCGAGCGCGGTGCGTACCCGCTCGTCCTGCGGCAGGTCCCGGACCCGGGCGCGCTGGTGGGCGGCCGAGTGGATGGCCTGGTCCAGCGGGGTGAGGCCGGTCGGCGTCGTACCGATCGCGGTCAGTCGGCGATCCGGGCGTACGCCGATCGCGCCGCTGCTGCGCAGCCCGCCGAGTGCGGCGTGTACGGCGAGTTGGGGGCCACCGTTGAGGTACGCGACCTGCTGGGGCCCGAGCGGATCGAGTGTGGTGTTCCCCGGAGCGGCCAGCAGGCGGATCCGGTGGTACGCCGCGATGGCCACCACCGCGGCGGCGGCCACGAGGTAGTACCGGAGGAAGGTCGGGCCGGGGATGCCCCAGGTGTCGCCCGAAGCGGCGAGGTCGTACATCGGCTGCTCCTGTCGCCGGAGGGATCGGCGGCCCCATTGTGGAGCAGCGCCGCCACGGCCGCAGGACCGGTGCCCGTGCCGTCAGTGGCGGCGGACCGCTTCCTCCACCAGATCGAGCACCGGGCCCAGGTCACCGGCGGGTCGGCCCATCGCGAGGTGCAGCACGAGACCGTCGTAGGCCAGCTCCAGGAACTGGGCCAGCACGTCGATCGGTACGTCCTCGCGCAGCACCCCGGCGTCGCGCTGGCGGACCAGCCGGTCCCGGGTCGCCTCGGCGATGGCGGCGGACCGTTCGGCCCAGCGCTTCGCGAACGCCGGGTCGGTACGCAGCCGGCGGGACACCTCCAGCTGACTGCCGAGCCAACCGGTGGTGTCCGGGGAGACCGCCCGGGCCAGCAGGTCGCGCATCACCTGCACCAGACCGTTGCGGGCGACCGTCTCGACCATGGCCGCGGCGTCGTCCTCGGCGACGGCGAGGAACAGCGAGTCCTTGTCCCGGAAGTGGTGGAAGATGGCGCCCCGGGAGAGCCCGGTGGCCTCTTCGAGGCGGCGGACGGTCGCCCCCTCGTAGCCGTGCCGGGCGAAACACGCCCGGGCGGCGGCGAGGATCTCCTGCCGGCGCGCGTCGAGCTGGTCCTGGCTTACTCTGGGCACGCGTCGATCGTCGCAGGTCACCCCGGGTCACGCAAACCGTACGTACGGCTTGGTATGTCGGCCCTGGACCAGCACCGTTACCATCGCCCGATGATCACCCCGCCGCGCGCCGTGCCAGCCGAGCCGCTGACCGTGGCCACCGTCCAGGCCACCCCGACGCCCGGTGACGTCGCCGGCAACGCGGTCGCCGGTGCCGACCTGGTCCGCCGTGCCGGAGCGCAGGGCGCGCGGGTGGCCGTCCTACCCGAGCTCTACCTCTGTGCGTACCATCCGCCGACCCTCGCCGCCGACCCGACCGGAACCGACGTCGCGGCCGACCCGGCCGGGGTGGTCGTCGATCCTCGGCTCGACCCGCTGCGCGCCGCGGCCCGCGAGGCCGGCGTCACCGTGCTGGTCGGTGCCGCCGCACGCCATCCGGACGGCCGGCGGACCATCGCCGCGCTCGTGGTCGACCGGGCCGGCGCCGTCCGGGTCGGGTACGACAAACAGCAGCTGTGGGGCGACGAGAACGACCTGTTCAGCCCCGGCGGGCGGGGTGCCACGCTGCTCGTCGACGACTGGCGGCTCGGGTTGGGCATCTGCTACGACGGCTGTTTCCCGGAGCACGGCCGGGCCGCCGCTCTCGATGGCGCGCACGGCTACCTGTGCCCCAGCGGCTACCTGGCCGGGTCCGAGCACCGCCGGGACCTGTACTACGCCGCACGGGCGTTGGACAACACCATGTTCGTGGTCTTCGCCAACGCGGTCGGCGGCACCGACCCGTGGCGGTTCAACGGTGGCGCGGCGATCTACGACCCGCAGGGTCGTGCCCTGGCCCGGGGTGCCGACGAGGGCACCGACGTGCTGGTGGCGACGCTGGACCCGGCCGCGCTCGCGGCCACCCGGTCGGCCCACACGATGCTCGCCGACCGGCTGCCGGACCAGGGTGGCCCCCGGGTATCGCTGTCCGGTTGAGATCACTGTGCGGTTGACGCCGGCCGGACCTGTTGGCGGACACATCGGTCCCGTAGGGTGCCCGAGTGCCACTGCTCCTGCTGGACCTGGACAACACCCTGCTGGATCGGGCTGGGCCGTTCCGCCGCTGGGGTGAGCGCTTCCTGGCCGGCATCGACGCGCCCCCCACCGACATCGACTGGCTGATCTCGATCGACGCGGACGGGCTCACCGACCGCTGGGATCTGGCCGATGCCATCCGGGACCGCTACGAGCTCCGCATACCCTCGATCGACCTGGTCGAGGAGCTGCACGACGGGGTGGTGGAGCAGACCCGGCTCGACCCGCTGATCGCCTGCGCGCTGCGGATCGCCGACGACGCCGGCTGGGTGCCGGTGGTGGTCTGCAACGGCACGGTACGCGTCGAGGACGCCAAGATCCGCCGGACCGGTCTGGACCGCTACGTCGCCGACTGGGTGATCTCCGAGGAGGCCGGGGTCAGCAAGCCCAACCCGCGGATCTTCGCGCTCGCCGCGCAGCGGGTCCGGATGCCGCTGCGAGGGGCCTGGGTGGTCGGCGACAGCCCGGAGGCGGACATCGGTGGGGCGGCGGCGGTCGGGCTGCCCAGCGTCTGGCTGCACCGTGGGCGTACCTGGTCGGACACCCGCTTCGCGCCGAGCCGCACGGTGGACGGGCTGATCGCCGCGGTCGCCACCGTGCTCGCCGGCTGACGGATCGGCGGCGCGCAGCGCCCGGCGGCGCACGCTGAGCCGTCGGTCGGGCACCGGCTCGAATAATCGTTTGACCGCCGCCGGTGCGGCGGCGAGCATTGTCGGCGCATCGTGCATCCCGGGCGTGCGCCCGGTCGAGGAGAGGGGGTCGGTCATGGCCGTCTTCGCAGGTCGCTTCCAGCTGCCTTCTTCAGCCTCGACCAAGGGAACCTCACCACAGTGCGCGATCACGACCTCCCGGCGCTTGAGCGCCGGACCCGCGGCAAGAGCCGCTTTGATGACGACGAACCGCAGTTTCTGAAGCGTGGGCGGCCCACCGAGCCGCCGCCCACCGACCCGGACACCGAACCCGACCCGGACACCGGCGACCGCTGGTCGTCGTGGGACGACGCCGTGCACGGGCCCGAACCGCACCCGGCCTGGCTGGTGACCGAGCTGGCCGCCAAGGACACCGAGTTGGGTGTGCTCAAGACCGGCAAGGAGGCGGACGTCCACCTGGTCCGCCGGGCGGTGCCCGACACGGACCGGTCCTGCCTGCTGGCGGTCAAGCGGTACCGGGCCGCCGAGCATCGGCTGTTCCACCGCGACGCCGGCTATCTGGAGGGCCGTCGGGTACGCCGGTCCCGGGAGAACCGGGCGATGGCCGGCCGTACGGCCTTCGGGCGACAGATGATCGCCGGGCAGTGGGCCGCGGCCGAGTTCGACGCTCTGGCCCGGCTCTGGGAGATCGGCGCCGGCCATGACCGGATCGCCGTGCCGTACCCGGTGCAGCTGCGCGGCACCGAGCTGATGCTGGAGTTCGTCGGGGACGCCGACACCGGCGAGGCCGCGCCGCGGCTGGCCCAGATGCGGCCCGGTTCGACCGAGCTACGCGACCTGTGGGCGCAGCTCGTGGAGGCGCTGCGGGTGCTGGCCCGGGCCGGCTACGCGCACGGCGACCTGTCGCCGTACAACCTGCTCGTGCACCAGGGGCGGCTGGTCGTGATCGACCTGCCGCAGGTGGTCGACGTGGTGGCGAATCCGCAGGGGCCGGAGTTCCTGGCCCGCGACGTGCGGGTGGTCGGCGCCTGGTTCGTGGCCCGGGGGCTGCCCGCCGAGCTGGCCGAACCCGGTGCGCTGACCGGGGAGCTGCTGCGCGAGGCGGGCGTCCGCTGACCTGGACGGGTCGGGCGGCCAGTTGGGCCGCCCGACCCGCACCGGTCTACTGCAGGTAGCGCTCCACCTCGGGCTTGGGGCGTACGCCCTGGGAGTCCGGGTCGCCGTGGGTCGTACGGGCGGCCCGTCGGCGGCGCAGCAGGTCCCAGCACTGGTCGAGGGACTCCTCCAGGGCGCGCAGCCGCTCGCTGGCCTCGCCCTCGGTACCCGCCTCGTGGGCCTGGGCCTCCGCGCGCAGCTTGTGCTCCTCGTCGACCAGCTCGGTGATCCGGTTCAGGATGGTCTTGTCGTCCATGACAAGAGCCTGGCACAGGGTGCCCGGCATCGCCCGGATTCGGTCGTTCCGCCGGGCCGGCGCGTATCCTGGCGGCCCCGCATCGGCGGGTGTCAAGTGATGTTCATCACTATCGAACACTTCGGATGTCACCCGTTGGTCGCGAGCGTCGCTACCTGCGGGATCTGTGGTAGGCGCACATCCCGCCGTTCGAGTCCTTTGCTGGCGCAACCGTTGCGCGTAAAAATTTCACGTACCGCGCCTAGATGAACACGGTCGAGCGATGGCATGCTCCACGAACGCCTCACGCCGCATAGTCGTTTCGCGACGCGGAGTATCCGCAAGGGAGAGTCAGCGCCCGTGGCAGCACCTCACACCGTGCCGGTTCAGCCGCGACGAGCGGGCTCGGTCCCTCTGCGCCAGGTGGTGCCCAACCTGTTCCGCGAACCGGTCCACACCCTGGTCGACATAGGTGAGCGCTCGCAGGGCGAGGTGGTGAAGCTCAGTCTCGGGGCGTTCCGGCCCTACCTGGTCACGCGACCGGAGCATCTGCAACGGGTTCTACGCGAGAATTCCGAGAACTACGCCCGCGCCGGCGACGGCCTCCATTGGCGTCCGTTGAAGCGGTTGTTCGGCGACGGCATCCTCGGCGACGGCGAGCACTGGAGGAACGGCCGGGAAATACTCCAGCCGCTGTTCACCGCTCGGCGGATCGACTCGCTGGTGGATCGGCTCGCCGGGACGATCGAGAAGGTGGTCGACGAGTTGGACGAGCCGGCCCGGACCGGTCAGCCCGTCGACATGGGCACCGTCCAGGCCCGGATCGTCTGCTCGGCGATCATGGAGGTCCTGTTCGGCAACAAGATCTCGGTGCCGCAGGCGATGCGCCTCATCGAGGCCCAGGACGCGATCGCCTCGTCGGTGATGCCGCGGCTGCTGGTGCCGTGGGCGCCGACGAGCATGCCGATGCCCGGCGACCGGGCATTCCGTCAGGCCGTCGAACTCATCGACGACATGCTGCTCCCGATCGTCCGAGCCTCCCGCACGACGGCCGAGTCCGATGGCGACGACATCTTCGCCACGCTGTGGCGGGGCCGTACGGAGGGTGGCGCCCGGCTCAACGAGCGGCAGGTCAGGGACAACGCTGTCTCGATGATCGCCACCGCCACCGAGACGACGATCACGGTCCTGACCTGGCTCTGGCCGCACATCGCCCAGGACGAGCGGATCGCCGAACGGTTGTACGGGGAGATTGACCGTGTGGTCGGGGACGCACCGGTCCGGCGGGAGCACCTGCGCGAGCTGCGCTACACCCGGCAGGTGCTCGACGAGCTGGTGCGGCTCTATCCGATCGGCTGGCTAATGCCGCGCAGCGCGGTACGGGCCGACGTGCTCGGCGGGGTGCGCATCGAGGCCGGTGCGACCGTCGTGATCAGCCCGTTCATCACCCAGCGGATGTCGGCGTTCTGGGACCGTCCCGAGGTCTTCGACCCCGACCGCTTCGACCCCGGCCAGGCCCGCAACCGGCACCGGTACGCCCACTTCCCGTTCGGTGGTGGCCCGCACCAGTGCATCGGCATGCACCTGTTCTATCTGGAGGCGACGTTGATCGTGGCCACCCTGCTGAGCCGGTTCCGGATCCGCCTGCAGCGGCCGGCGGTGCCCGGCATCAAGTTGGCGGCGGCGCTGCGGCCTCTCGAGCGCGTCGAGGTGACCCTCGAACCGGTACGGAGAGTTCCCGCATGACCGCCGGGCTCGCGTCGCTGTCGGAGACCGGCGGCGATCAGATAGCGCTGGCCGCGGAGCAGGGCCGGATCTGTGCCCTTGCCGCAAAGGGGCAACGTGACCTGGCCGAACGTGCGGCGGCGTACCCCGACCTTTTTCCGGCGCGACCGTTCGACCCGGCGCTGTTCGGCAACGTCGCGATGGCGATCGCGTTCGGGGCGCCCTGGTGCGACCTCGCGCAGTTGCGGATCACCAACCGGGCCGTGCTCTGGGGTTTCGCGGTGGACTGGCTCGTCGACCACGAGGCGCGTACCCGCGACGAGATCGACCGGTTGCGAGCGGGCTGCCTCGCGGTCGTGGAGGGCGGGCAACCGGCGGCGGAGGACCCGCTCGGCCGCTTCCTGGCCGAGTTGCGCGACGACCTGGCCGTCGTGCCGGCGTACGAGGCCCACGGGGTGGTGTGGCGCGACGAGGTGCGGACGATGCTCGACGCCATGGCACGGGAGTGGGACTGGAAGCAGGCTGCCGCCAACGGTGTGCTGCCCACCCTGGACGAGTACCTCTCCAACGCGGCGAACCTGGCCTGCACGGTGGTCAACGTCGTGCACTGGATCCACTCCGACGACCCCGCGACGCTGGCCCACCTCGACGCGCTCGTCGCGGCCAGTGACCAGGTGCAACGGATCCTCCGGCTCGTCAACGACCTGGCCAGCTATGAACGCGACCAACGGTGGGGTGACCTCAACGCGCTGATGCTGGTGCCGGAGCGGGCCGACGTCGAGCGCGAGATCGCCGGGCTCCTGGCGCACGCCCGTGAACTGCTCGGCCCGCTGCGGAGCAGTTGCCCGTTACCGGCCGACTACCTCGCTCGGCAGATCGGCTTCAGCACCGGCTTCTACGGGTCGACCGACTTCTGGGGCACGGTGTGACCACCACACCTACCGACCGCGCCCGGGAGCTGCTCGCCGTCCTGATGCGTGACCCGGTGGGCCGGGTCACCCCGTCGGTGTACGAGACCGGCCGGGTCGTCGCCGACGCGCCGTGGCTCGGCGGGCACGACCGGCGGCTGCGGTACCTGCTGGGTGCCCAGCGCGCCGACGGCGGATGGGGTGACTCCGCCGGCTATGCCGTGGTGCCGACGGTCAGCGCGGTGGAGGCGCTGCTCGGCACGCTGCGGAGAACCCAGGAACCCTTCCCGGACGAGTTGGCCGCCGCGGCCGGCCGCGGGTTGCGCGTGCTGGCCGACTGGCTCGGGCGAGGTACGTCGCTACCGGACACACCGGCCGCCGACCTGATCGTGCCGGCCCTGGTGGAGCGGATCAACGACCACCTCACCTTCTTCGCCGCACGTCCGGGTCACCGGTTCGTCGACGGCGTCCGCGCCCTGCCCGACGTGGACCGGCGACGGCTCGACGCGGTCCACGCGCTCGTGGGCGTCGGACGGCCGGTGCCGCAGAAGCTGCTGCACGCGTTCGAGGTGCTCGGACCGGTGGCGCGGCGGCACAGCGGTGTGACCTTGGTCGCTGGTGCCGTGGGTGCCTCGCCGGCGGCCACCGCCGCCTGGATCGGCGACCCGGAGTTGCCGGGCACCGACCCGGAGGCACTGGCGTACCTGCGGGCGTCCGTCGTCCCTCTGGACGGCCCGGTGCCCTGCTGCACGCCGATCACTGTCTTCGAGCGGGCCTGGACGCTGAGCGCGCTGGTCCGTGCCGGGGTTCCGGTCCGGCCCGAACCGAGGCTCGTCGCCGAGCTGACCGCCGCGCTCGGGCCGCAGGGCACGGCGACCGGACCGGGACTACCGGCCGACGCGGACACCACCTCGGTCACCCTCTACGCCCTCGCCCGGCTCGGTCACCCGACGGACCCGGCGAGCCTGCTGCACTACGACCTCGGCTCCCACTTCTGTACCTGGCGGGGGGAGGACGGGCGGTCGGTCACCACGAACGCGCACGTGCTGGAGGCGCTCGGCTGGCACGCCCGGCACACCTCGACGGGCACGAGCCGGTACGGCACCCGTGTGGCGGCGCTGGCCCGGTGGCTCGGCGACGAGCAGCAGTCCGACGGCGCCTGGGTCGACCGCTGGCACGCCTCGCCCTACTACGCCACCTCGTCGGTCGTGTCGGCCCTCGACCGGTACGCCCCGGCCGAGATCGCCGGGCCGGCGGTGGACCGCGCCGTCGACTGGGTGGTCGCCACCCAACGGGCCGACGGGTCGTGGGGACGCTGGGCGGGGACCGTGGAGGAGACCGCGTACGCCCTGCACGTGCTGCTCGGCGTGGATGGGCCCGCCCGGCCGGGCGTAGGCGAGGCGGTCGGACGCGGGCTGCGCCACCTCGCCGATGCGGACGACCACCATCACTACCCTCCACTGTGGCATGACAAGGACCTGTACACACCCGTGTTGATCGTGCGTGCCACGATTCTGGCGGTCGGTCAGTTGGCACTGACCAGATCGGACCTGGTCAGCGACACGTGCCGGGCACCGCTCCGGCGGGACATGGCGAGCCCCATGATCAGCAGCGCTTGAGCGCGGCCTCGGACGCTGCTAGCGTGCGCCGGGTCGATGCGTGCACCATGCATTACTGACTGATCACTCACACAGCCGCGCCAGGGACGGTGTAATGGGTTCCCGCAGTACGAATCTGCGTACCAAGGTCGTCGCTCTACTCGTCTCGCTCGTCGCGCTCTGGGGCTTCACGGCCTGGGTCACCGTCCGGGACGGGATCAATCTGCTCGGCGTGCAGACGCTCGACACCAAGGTCGCAAAACCCATCGAGCCGCTGCTGACCCAGTTGCAGTTGGAGCGCCGGACGTCGTCGACCTACCTGGGCCGACCGGACGAGGCGCAGCGCGCGACTCTGGCCGAGACGCGCAGGCGCACCGACCAGTTGGCGGCGGCATTCCGCAAGTCGACCGACAACTGGCAGGTCAGCACGCTGGGCAGCGACACCCTCGACCAGCGGATCACGACTCTGATGACCGGGCTGAGTGACCTGGGCAAGACCCGTACGGCGGTCGACGACCGCAGCATCGACCGGGCCGAGACCATCGCCACCTTCACCGGGGTGACCGACTCGATCTTCCGGGTCTACGACGCGCTCGGCAACCTCGACGATGACCAGGTCGCCGAGGACACCGCCGCGCTGATCGGCCTCAACCGGGGCCGGGAACTGCTGTCGCAGGAGGACGCGTTGCTGGCCGGCGTGCTGGCCGCCGGGCGGATCACCACGGCCGAGCGGGCGGAGTTCACCCGGTTCGTCGGTGCCCGGCAGTTCACCATCGACTCGGCACTGGTCCGACTTCCCGCCGCCGACCAGCGTCGCTACGAGGCGACATCGGCCGGTGCCACCTTCACCCGGCTGGCCGCTCTGGAGACCGAGGTCTCGCAGGGCGGTGGCGCCGGCCGGCCGCCGGTGACCGCATCGGAGTGGAGCGACACCACCAGCCGGGCGCTCACCGAGATCAGCGATGTCGTGGTGGCCGGTGGTGACGATGTGGTCGAGCGGGCCACTCCGGTCGCCGTCGGTGTCATCGTCCGGTTGGCGCTGGCCACCGGCCTCGGTCTGCTCGCCGTCATCGCCTCGATCGTCGTGTCCATCACCACCGCCCGCGCCCTGGTGCAGCAGCTGGAACGGTTGCGTGGCGCGGCCTTCCGCCTGGCCAACGAGCGGCTGCCCGGCGTGGTCGAGCGGCTTGGCCGCGGCGAAGAGGTCGATGTCGCCGCCGAGGCGCCACCGTTGGAGTTCGGCACCGACGAGATCGGTCAGGTCGGCAAGGCCTTCAACGCGGTCCAGGAGACCGCGATCCGTACCGCCGTCGAGCAGGCCGACCTGCGCCGCAACGTACGCGAGGTCTTCCTCAGCCTGGCCCGGCGTACGCAGGCACTGGTGCACCGCCAGCTCACCCTGCTGGACGCGATGGAGCGCCGCGAACATGACGCGGAGGAGCTGGAGGACCTGTTCCGGGTCGACCACCTGGCCACCCGGATGCGGCGTAACGCGGAGAACCTGATCGTGCTCTCCGGCTCCACCCCGGGTCGGGCCTGGCGGCGTAACGTGCCGATGGTCGACGTGGTGCGCGGCGCGGTGGCCGAGGTCGAGGACTACACCCGGGTCAACGTGCTGCCCCTCGGGCCGGTCGCACTCGCCGGCCGCGCGGTCGGCGACATCATCCACCTGCTCGCCGAACTGATCGAGAACGGCCTGTCGTTCTCTCCGCCGCACACCACCGTGGAGGTCCGCGGTCAACTGGTGGCCAACGGTTTCGCCATCGAGATCGAGGACCGGGGCCTCGGCATGAGCGAGGAGGACCTGGCCGCGGCGAACCACCGGATCGTCGACCAGTCCGAGCTGAACCTCGCCAACGCCGCCCGGCTCGGTCTCTACGTGGTGAGCCGGCTGACCGAGCGGCACGGCGTGCGGGTCCGGCTCAAGGAGTCGGCGTACGGCGGCACCACCGCCGTCGTGCTGATCCCGGCGGAGCTGATCACCGAGGGCGACACGGACGCGGAGACCTCTGGCGCGTTCCGTACCGGGTCGTCCGCCATCCCCCTGCCCCCGGGGCCGAGCGCGGGCCCCTCCGACGCCGCCGACACGATCCGCCCAGCCACCCTCGCGCTCGCCGCGCGGCCGGCGGCACCGGACCTGACGGCGTCGGACGCGGCGCAGCCAGCGACCGCCACGGTGACGGCGGAGGCCGCCGCTCCGGCGGGGCAGGCCGACGGCACCGACGTGGACGAGGCACTGCCCACCCGGCAGCGGACGACGTCGACCGCCGGTACGTCGGAGCTGCCCACCCGGACCCGTCGCGCGTCGGGACAGCCGGCCCTGGAAGGCCCGACGCTGCCCACGGGTCTGCCCGCGGTGGATCGCGCCCGGACGGTGGACGGCACGGCCGTGGTCGAGTCGGAGGCGAACGCTGACGGGGGGCCGATGCCGGGCCAGGTCGAGGTGGATCGGACCGACTCGGGCCTTCCGGTCCGCGTACGGCAGGCGAGCATCGTGCCCGAACTGCGCGACGACCCGGCCGCGACGGAGACCGACGACGAGGACGTGACGCGCCCGCCCGAGCAGGTGCGCCGCATGATGAGCTCCTACCAGACCGGCACCCGGCGTGGTCGGACCGACGCGGCGCGGCTGATCGGTGGTGCGTCCGGCGCCCCGCCGGCGGAGACGCCCGAGCCAACCGACGAGGACCCGCAAGCGACCTGATCGCCGCCGGTGGTGCGGGTTCCCGCGCGGTGTGACGGTCAGCCCAGGAGAAGCCGGCGAGAACAGCCGGGGAAGAAGAGGACGACGAGTGGCCCAGAAGACGGCTTCGAGTGCCGACCTGACGTGGTTGCTGGATGATCTGGTGGGCCGGGTGAAACAGGCCGAGCATGCGGTGGCGCTCTCCACCGACGGGCTGTTGATGGCCTGTTCGCAGGGGCTCAGCCGGGACGACGGCGAGCACCTGGCAGCGATGGCGGCCGGCATCCAGAGCCTGGCCCGGGGCGCCGGCAAGCGCTTCGGCGGCGGGCAGGTGCAGCAGACCATCATCGAGATGCAGTCGTCCTTCCTGTTCGTCACAGCGGCCGGCCGCAACGCCTGTCTCGCGGTCCTGGCCAGCGAGGACGCCGACGTCGGCCTGATCGCCTACGAGATGGCGATGCTGGTCACGCGGGTCGGCAAGTACGTCGCCTCCCCGTCCCGAGGTACCGAGCAGCCGGCCGGCGAAAGGTAGGGGCATGACGGTGCAGGGAGAGTCCGCGGACCATCAGTGGGTGGATGACCATGCGGGCCCGGTGGTGCGCCCGTACGCGGTGACCCGGGGGCGAGCCCGTCCGGTCACCGGCACGTTCGACCTGATCTCCCTGGTCACCGCTACCCGAGCGGACGTCACGCCGGAGGTCGGCCTGGGCCCGGAGCACCTGTCGATCGTCGGACTGTGCCAACGAATACAGTCCGTCGCCGAGATCGCCGCCCATCTCGACCTGCCGGTGGGCACCATCCGGGTCCTTCTCGGCGACCTGGCGGCCCGCAAACTGGTGCAGGTCCGCGAGCCGCAGACCACGGCCGGTCTTCCTGACAACAGCATCTTCGAGGCGGTAATCAATGGACTACGGGCACTCTGACCGGCCGGCGGGAGCGACCCCACTGCCCACCGCGATCAAGATCCTGGTCGCCGGCGGGTTCGGCGTGGGCAAGACCACCATGGTCGGCGCGGTGAGCGAGACCCGGCCGTTGCGTACCGAGGAGGTGCTGACCGAGTCCGGGGTCGGTATCGACGACCTGTCCGGTGTGGAGGGCAAGACCACCACCACCGTGGCGATGGACTTCGGCCGGATCACCATCAGCGACGACCTGGTGCTCTATCTGTTCGGCACACCCGGGCAGGACCGGTTCTGGTTCGTCTGGGACGAGCTGGCGCTGGGCGCGATCGGTGCGGTGGTGCTGGCGGACACCCGCCGGTTGGCCGACTGTTTCCCGTCGATCGACTACTTCGAGGGTCGAGGCACCCCCTTCGTGGTCGCGGTGAACTGCTTCGAGGGAGCCCGGACGTACCGGCTCGACGAGGTGCAGACGGCGCTGAACCTGGACCCGGGGGTGCCGGTGCTGCTCTGCGACGCCCGGCAGCGCGAGTCCAGCAAGGAGGTGCTCGTCACGCTGATGGAGCACGCCATGAAGACCCGCGAGGCCCGCCGCCGCGCCGCCGGCGCGAACTGACCCGCCGCGCGCCCTGCCCTGGCCGCGCTCCCTCGCCCGCCTGCACGGGCAAGATCGCGCAAAAGGGCCGCTCCCCGCGCGGGGAGCGGCCCTTTTGGGTGTACGACGTCAGTTGGCGATCATGCGGCGCAGCACGTACTGCAGGATGCCGCCGTGCCGGTAGTAGTCCGCCTCACCGGGGGTGTCGATCCGGACCACGGCGTCGAACTCGACGCCGGTGTCGGTGGTGACCCGCACGGTACGCGGGGTCTCGCCGTCGTTGAGGGCGGTCACGCCGGTGAACGTGAACGTCTCGGTGCCGGTGAGGCCGAGCGACTCGGCGGTGGTGTCCACCGGGAACTGCAGCGGCAGTACGCCCATGCCGATCAGGTTGGAGCGGTGGATCCGCTCGTAGGACTCGGCGATGACCGCCCGGACGCCCAGCAGCATGGTGCCCTTGGCCGCCCAGTCCCGCGACGAGCCCGAGCCGTACTCCTTGCCGGCCAGGACGACCAGCGGGATGCCGGCCTCCTGGTAGGCGACCGAGGCGTCGTAGATCGAGGTCTGCTCGCCGGTGAGGTGGTTGACGGTGAAGCCGCCCTCCACCCCGGGCACCAGCTGGTTACGCAGCCGGATGTTGGCGAAGGTGCCCCGGATCATCACCTCGTGGTTGCCCCGGCGGGAGCCGTACGAGTTGAACTCGTGCCGCGGCACACCGTGCTCGGCGAGGTACGTCCCGGCGGGGGAGTCGGCCTTGATCGAGCCGGCCGGCGAGATGTGGTCGGTGGTCACCGAGTCACCCAGCTTGGCCAGCACCCGAGCGCCGGTGATGTCGACGACCGCCTGCGGCTCGCGCTGCATCCCCTCGAAGTACGGGGGCTTCCGCACGTAGGTGGAGTCGCTCTCCCAGGCGAAGGTGTCGCCGGTCGGGGTGGGTAGCGACTGCCACCGCTCGTCGCCGGCGAAGACGTCGGCGTACGCGGCACTGAACCCGGTGGCGCCGATCGCCTGGGCGATGACGTCCTGGATCTCGGTGCTGTTCGGCCAGATCTCGCGCAGGAAGACCGGGTTGCCCTCGCTGTCCTCACCGATCGGCTCGTTGGCCAGGTCGATGTCCATCGTGCCGGCGAGGGCGTAGGCGACCACCAGCGGCGGCGACGCCAGGTAGTTCATCTTGACGTCCGGGTTGATCCGGCCCTCGAAGTTCCGGTTGCCGGAGAGCACCGAGACGACGGACAGGTCGTGCTCGTTGACCGCGGCGGAGACCTCCTCGGGCAGCGGGCCCGAGTTGCCGATGCAGGTGGTGCAGCCGTAGCCGACCAGGTTGAAGCCGAGCTTGTCCAGGTACGGCGTGAGGCCGGCCCGCTCGTAGTAGTCCATGACGACCTTGGAGCCCGGTGCCAGGGTGGTCTTCACCCACGGCTTGCGGGTCAGGCCCTTCTCCACCGCGTTGCGGGCCAGCAGCGCCGCACCGATCATCACCTGCGGGTTGGACGTGTTGGTGCAGGAGGTGATCGCGGCGATCACCACGGCACCGTGGTCCAGCTCGTACTCGACGCCGTCGGCGCCGGTGACCCGGATCGGGTGGCTGGCCCGGCCGCCGGAACCGACCGCCGCGGTCTCCAGGTCGCGCGGCTCGTCGGCCGGGTCGCTGAACTCGTTGGCCGGCGGGTCGCTGGCCGGGAAGGACTCGGCGCTGGCCTCGTCGGCCGGCCCGTTGGCGCCGCGCGGCAGCTCCTCGCGCGCCACGCTCGGCTTGAGGTCGCGCTCACCGGCGGCGTCGTCGGCGACGTAGTCGGTCAGCGCCGAGCGGAACAGCGTCTTGGCGGAGCCCAGCGGCACCCGGTCCTGCGGGCGCTTCGGGCCGGCGAGCGACGGCTCGATGCTGCTCAGGTCCAGCTCCAGGCGCTCGGAGTAGACCGGCTCGGCCGCCGCGTCGTGCCAGAGGCCCTGCTCCTTGGCGTACGCCTCGACAAGCGCGACCTGCGCGGCGTCCCGGCCGGTCAGCTCCAGGTAGCGGACGGTCTCGGCGTCGATCGGGAAGATCGCGACGGTGGAGCCGTACTCCGGCGACATGTTGCCGATGGTGGCGCGGTTGGCCAGCGGCACGGCGCTGACGCCGGGGCCGTAGAACTCGACGAACTTGCCGACCACGCCGTGCTTGCGCAGCATCTCGGTGATGGTCAGCACCAGGTCGGTGGCGGTCGTGCCGGCGGGCATCTCACCGTGCAGCTTGAAGCCGACGACCCGGGGGATCAGCATGCTGACCGGCTGGCCGAGCATCGCGGCCTCGGCCTCGATGCCGCCGACGCCCCAGCCCAGCACGCCCAGGCCGTTGACCATCGTGGTGTGCGAGTCGGTGCCGACCACGGTGTCCGGGTACGCCTGGCCGCCGCGCTCCATGATGGTGCGGGCCAGGTACTCGATGTTGACCTGGTGCACGATGCCGGTGCCCGGCGGGACGACCTTGAACTCGTTGAACGCGGTCTGACCCCAGCGCAGGAACTGGTAGCGCTCCTTGTTGCGCTCGTACTCCAGCTCGACGTTGCGGGCGAACGCGTCCTCGCGGCCGAACAGGTCGGCGATGACCGAGTGGTCGATGACCAGCTCGGCCGGGGCGAGCGGGTTCACCTTGCTGGCGTCGCCGCCGAGGTCGCGTACGGCCTCGCGCATGGTGGCCAGGTCGACCACGCAGGGCACGCCGGTGAAGTCCTGCATGAGCACCCGCGCCGGGGTGAACTGGATCTCCACGCTCGGGTCGGCGGTGGGGTCCCACCCGCCGAGCTGGCGGATGTGGTCGGCGGTGATGTTCGCGCCGTCCTCGGTCCGCAGCAGGTTCTCCAGCAGGATCTTCAGGCTGTAGGGCAGTCGGTCGTGGCCCTCCACCTTGTCGATCTTGAAAATCTCGTAGCTCGCGTCTCCGACGCGTAGCTGGGTCTTCGCACCGAAGGTGTCGAGGCTCGCCACGTCGTACTCCTTCACACCAGCGACCGTGAGTAGTCCTGAGCAGTCTGTCGCACCGGCTGGGGTGCCGCCGAGGTTAGGTGACACTTACCGCCGATTACGCTCTCAACAAAACCGTACGTCCGTCTTGTTAGTTGCGCAACTCGGGGGCGGGTGGCAGCGTCCCGCCCCGGGTAGGGTTCGAGGCCCGTCGGGAAGGGGCTCAACCGTGTTCGACGTCCAGCACTGGCTCGTGTCGCTGCCGCCGATCGCGGTCTACCTGCTCGTCGCCGGGGTGATCGGCGTGGAGAGCATGGGTGTCCCGCTGCCCGGCGAGATCGTCCTGGTCAGCTCGGCCCTGCTCGCCGCCACCGGGGTGGTGGAGCCGGAGTGGGTGGCCACCGCAGCGGCCACCGGCGCGATCGTCGGCGATTCCATCGGGTACGCGGTGGGGCGTCGGGGCGGCCGCCCGCTGCTGGCCCGACTGGGCCGGCGCTTCCCCCGTCATCTCGGCCCCGCACAGATCGCCCGGGCCGAACAGAGCTTCGCCAAGCACGGGGTCTGGGCGGTCTTCTTCGGGCGGTTCGTGGCACTGCTGCGGATCCTGGCCGGTCCGCTCGCCGGGGCACTGCACGTGCCGTACCGCCGGTTCCTGGTGGCCAACGCGGCCGGCGGCCTGGTCTGGGCGTTCGGCACCACCTACCTGCTGTTCAGCGTGGGCCGGGCGGCCGAGCACTGGCTCAAGGACATCTCCTGGGCCGGGCTGGTCCTCGCGATCCTCGCCGGGCTGGTCAGCACCTGGTGGCTGCGTCGACGTGCCCATCGGATCGAGGCGGCCGAGCCGACCCCCGACGCCGAGCCGGTCCGGGCCGGCAGCGAACACTGATTTCGGCACGACGAAGGGCCGGTCCCCGTGGTGGGGTCCGGCCCTTCGTGGTGGTGTGTGGTGGGTCAGCTGGTGGCGTAGCCGCGGGTGGCGATCCAGT
>NZ_JBHSQS010000042.1:0-28401 GCF_042658605.1 Micromonospora vulcania
CCAGAACCTAGGCAGGACAACGGCGTGCGCCATCAACGACGCGCCCAACCACCCACAGACACGTCACAAGACCCATATTTATGCCTCTGAGGTATACGGCTCGCTGTCGACTCCGCCCCAGGATGGACCGCCGCTCGAAGGCATCGCTGCGTCGACGTGCACCCCCGGCGAGGCCGCTGGGCTCGCGTGATCGACGGTCGAGGACCGCGCCGCCGGATCAGGTGGGGGGCAGGCCGCGGCGTAGCAGTCGGGTGGGGAGCACCGTGGTCGCGGGCGGGGAGTCGTCGCCGGCGATCCGTTCGAACAGCCGCTCGGTGGCGACCCGGGCCAGCTCCCGGGTGTCGTACCCGACGACGGTCAACGGGCGGGGCATCAGGTGGGCGAGCTCGAAGTCGTCGAAGCCGACCAGCGCGGCATCGCTGCCCCGCCGGTGCAGTTCCTGGAGCGCACCGACGGTGAGCCGGTTGTTGGCGCAGAAGAAGGCGGTCGGCGGGGCCGGTAGGTCGAGCAGCGTGGAAACCGCCTGCCCGGCCTCCTCCGGCGTGGTGAGGCGGTCGGCGACCAGCGACTCGTCGGGGTGGATCCCCGCGGCGGCCAACGCCGCCCGCGCGCCGACCAGTCGCTCACGAATCGTGGGTACGCTCGGCGCGCCCAGCAGGACACCCACCCGGCGGTGCCCCTGGTCGAGCAGCGCGCTGACCCCGGCCCGGCTGCCGCCCTGGTTGTCCAGCAGCACGGCGTCCACCAGCAGCCCCTGCGGCGGCCGGTCCAGGAACACCACCGGCATGCCCAGCTCGACCTCGCGGCGCAGGAACGAGTGGTCGGGGCCGGCCGGCACCACCAGCAGCCCGTCCACCCGGCGCTGGGTGAAGTCCTGGAGCAGCGCGCGTTCCCGCTCCGGGTCCTCCTCCGAGGATGCGGTGATCAGCATGGTCCCGTGGGCCGCGGCGATGTCGGCGGCGACGCTGGCGATGGTCGCGTAGAACGGGTTGGCGATCTCCTCGATGAGCAGCCCGACGGTGGCGTTGAGCTGGCGGGAGCGCAGGTTGCGGGCGATGTCGTTGCGGCGGAAGCCCAGCTCGGCGATGGCCGCCAGCACCCGGCGGACCAGTTCCTGCCCCACCGGTTCGTCGTTGACCACGCGGGAGACCGTCTTCAGGCTGACCCCGGCGTGCCGGGCCACGTCGACCATTGTCGGTCGGCGGCGCGCGGCCGGCCGGGTCGGGGTGTGGGTCACGGGGTGGTCCTCCACGGGGGCGTGGTCAGCGGTCGTCGACGGCGGCGAGCGCGTCGACCGCCTTGCGGGCGGCGATCAGCACAGGATCCCAGACCGGCGAGTACGGCGGGGCATAGCCCAGATCGAGTGCCGTCATGTCGTCCACCGTCATGCCATTCCACAGCGCCACGGCCAGCGTGTCGATCCGTTTGGCGGCCTCGGACCAGCCCACGATCTGTGCGCCGAGCAGCCGTCCGCTGGGTCGCTCGGCGATCAGCTTCACGGTCATCGCCCGAGCCCCGGGGTAGTAGCCGGCCCGGGTCGTCGACTCGGCGACCACCGAGACGAAGTCGAACCCGGCCGCGGTGGCGTCCCGTTCGCGCAGGCCGGTGCGGCCCACCTCCAGGTCACAGACCTTGGTCACCGCCGTGCCGATCACGCCGGTGAAGGTGGCGTACCCGCCGCCGATGTTGATCCCGGCCACCCGGCCCTGCTTGTTGGCGTGGGTGCCCAGTGGTACGTGCACCGGCATCAGGCTGACCCGGTGCAGGGTCTCCACGCAGTCGCCGGCCGCCCAGATCCCGGGGAGCCCGGGCACCCGCATCCGGCGGTCCACCCGGATGCCGCCGGTCGGCCCGATCGGCAGCCCGGCAGCCTCGGCGAGCGAGGCGTTCGGGCGTACGCCCAGACCCAGGACCACGACGTCGGTCGGAATCGGCCCCTCGGCGGTGACCACCGCGGACACCCGGCCGTCCCGCTGCTCCAGGCCGGTCACCCGCAGGCCGGTACGGATCTTGATGCCGAGGCCCCGCATCGCGTCGGCGACCAGCTCGGCCATGTCGCCATCCACCGTCGACATGGGCTGGTCGGCCTGCTCGACCAGCGTGACGGAGAGGCCGCGCTCGATCAGCGCCTCGGCGATCTCGACGCCGATGTAGCCGCCACCGATCACCACCGCTCGGCGTGGCACCGGCTCGGTGACCAGCCAGTCGCGCAGCGCCGACCCGTCGTCGAGGGTCTGCATGCCGAACACGCCGTCCGCATCGGTGGACGCCCAGGGTGGCTTCACCGGCACCGCGCCGGCGGCGTACATCAGATCGTCGAAGCGCTCGCGGACCTCGCCGCCGTGGTCCAGGTCGCGCGCCACCACCTCGCGGCGCTCCAGGTCGATGGCGGTCACCTCGTGCCGGATCCGTACGTCCATGGCGAAGTCCTTGCGGAACGTCTCCGGCGCCCTGATGATCAACTGCTCGGGGCCCGGCACCAGGCCGCTGATCCAGTACGGGATGCCGCACGCCGAGTACGAGGTGAAGTGCCCCCGTTCGAAGACCACGATCTCCAGGTCGTCACGGCCACGGCGGCGTCGGGCCTGAGAGGCCGCCGACATGCCGGCGGCGTCCCCGCCGATGACGATCAACCGTTGCGCCACGGGACCCATCCTGTCACGAGCGTGTTCAGCCGCGGGTCTGTCGCGCCACGTCCTGCACCACGTCGGTGAGCCGTCCGGTACGGGCGAACACCGCGCGCTGCCGTGCCGCCCCGGTGCCGTGCCGGCGCAGCCCGCCCAGCAGATCGGTTACGTCGGCCCAGTCGTCGTGCTGTTCCAGCGCGGGGCGCATCCGCTCGACGAACTGGTCGAGCAGCTCCCAGGCCGGGCGCAGTTCGCCGGTGGTGACGTCCACGCCGTCGCCCTCCAGGCCGTCGTGGGCGGCCCGCCAGTGCGCGCCGACCAGCAGGTGATGGTCGGTCCGCAGCGCCGGCCGGCCGGCTGCGACGTCCGCGATGGCGGTGGCCACCAGCGCCCGGACCAGCGCGGCGACCAGCACCGCGTCGTCCACCGACGGGCAGACGTCGCCGATCCGCAGCTCCACGGTCGGGTACTTGGCCGACAGCCGGGCGTACCAGTAGAGCATCCCCTCGTCGAGCATCACCCCGCTGGAGATCAACTGGCGGATCAGTCGCTGGTAGTGCTCGTGCGACTCCAGGAAGGGCGTCGGGGCCACCGAGGGCCAGCGCTCCCACTCCACCGACCGCCAACTGGCGTACCCGGTGTCCTCGCTCCGGGCGAACGGGGAGTTGGTGGTCACCGCGTGCAACATCGGCAGCCAGGGCCGGACGTGGTTGAGCACCTGCACGCCGGTCTCCGGGTCGGGAATGCCGACGTGCACGTGCATGCCGTTGTTGCCGGGGCCCGGTACGAGCAGCCGGAACCGCTCGATCATCTGGTCGAAGCGGGGCTTGTCCACCACCGGTGGCACCGGGCCGTCCACCGGCCCGGTGCCGATGGCCAGCAGTCGTACGCCGGCCTGCTCGGCGGCGTCCGCGAGCGCTCGGCGCAGCACTCCCAGGGAGTGGCGGATCGAGGAGAGCTCCAGGCCGGGCGGGGTGCCGATCTCGATCTGGCTGGTCTGGAACTCCCGCTCCACCTGCCCGCGCAGCTCCGCCGGCACCTGCTCCAGGACCAGGTCGACGGCGGGTACAGCGGCCCCGGTGTGCGGGTCGACGAGCAGGAACTCCTCCTCGACACCCACGGTGAGCAACTCGGTCCCCGCGGTCGTACCGCCGGGCAGCTCCGTCACCTGGCCGGTCATCGACACCACCGTCCGTTCCTGCCGGTCGCGGCCTGTCCGCGTCGGTCGGTCCCTGGTTACCCAGAGTGTTGACCTCGGGAAACGTGTCGGAGGGCTTGACGCCGGGATCTAGGTTGAGCCCGTGCCGGTACCGCTGGGGATTTTCTGGGCCGCGTGGATGTCCACGTTCGCCCAGCTCGTCCTGCTTGCGGAGCGACCGGCCGATCTGCTGGCCGGCGTCGCGCTGACCGCCCTCGTGCTGCTCACCGCGCTGCTCGCGGCGCGCGTTCCGGGCCGTTCGGGCGGGCCGGGCGTCGAGCGCCGACGCTGGGCCGGTCTGCGAGCTCGCTCCCGTGGCCGTCGAGTACCCCGCCAGGTCGACCCGGATGCCGCCGGGCGTCCCCGCCCACGTGCACCCGGGCACCCCTCGGCCGCGTAGCGCCACGCCGCCACGCGGCCGATCCCGCCGTCATCGGTCCTCCCGCCCGGCGGACGCCGGGCGGGAGGACCCCACCGGAATCGGACCGAGGGGTTTCCCATGCTCGCCTTCGCACCACTGCACGGCGCGGTCGGCGCCGCCGGCACCGCGCTGTCCTGGCTCGTCGACCTGCTCGAACCGCTGGCCGGCGGCACGGCGACCGCCGCCGCCATCGTGCTGCTCACCATCGTCGTCCGGCTGCTGCTCTCGCCGCTCACCGTCGCGCAGGTCCGCGGGGAGCGACGCCGCGCGGCCCTCGCCCCGCAGGTGCGTGACCTCCAACGGCGGTACGCCGCCGACCCGGCGAAGCTGCAGACCGAGGTGTTCGCGCTGTACCGCTCGGCCGGCGCGAACCCGGTCGCGGGCTGCCTGCCGGTGCTGCTCCAGGCACCGTTTCTGCTGGTCATGTACCGCCTCTTCAGCACCACCGAGGGTGGCACCGGCCTGTTGCAGGAGCGGCTGGGCGGGGTGCCGCTGGGCCACCATCTCGGCGACGGGCTTGCCGGGGCGGCCGGCCCGCTCTTCGCCGCCCTGCTGGCCGTACTGCTGCTGTTGGCTTGGTGGTCGTCGCGGCGGGCCCGCCGGGCCTCGACGCTGACCGGCACGGTGGCCGGTACGACCACCGAGGGGCCGGGTGCCGCCGCGCTCGCCCGACTGCTGCCCCTGCTGCCGTTCACGACGGTGCTGGTGGCACTGGTGCTGCCGCTCGCCGCGGTGATCTACCTGGTGACCACGACCGCCTGGTCGGCGCTGGAGCAGGCGGTGCTCCGGCGACCACAGCCGGAGAAGACAGGCGCGCTGGACAGAAACTGACCGTGACGCGGCTCTAACGACCGGCGGTCACCGACCGCCGGTCGTCGCGCGTCCGGCGTCGGCGTACCTTGCGGACCACCCAGCTGACCACGAGTAAGACGAAGACGGCGCCGATCGCGTAGTTGAACCAGTCGCTGTACCGCTCCACGTCCTGCCAGCGGCTGCCGAGCGTGTAACCGGCCCCGACGAGGAGGGCGTTCCAGGCCCCGCTGCCGATCGTGGTGAGCAGGATGAACTCGCCGAGCGGCATCCGGTTCGCCCCGGCCGGGACGGAGACCAGGCTGCGCACCACCGGCACCATCCGACCGATCAGCACCGCCCAGCGGCCGTGCCTCTCGAACCAGCGGTCGGCCTTCTCCAGGTCTTCGGAGTCCACCAACGGGATGCGGTCCAGCCAACGCTTGAGTCGCTCCTCACCGAGCGCCGCACCGAGCCAGTAGAGCACCAGTGCCCCGATCAGGGAGCCGACCGTCGCGGCCAGCACCACGAGCAGCACGTTGAACTGGCCCTCATGGGACAGGAAGCCGGCCAGCGCCAGCACGATCTCGCTGGGAATGGGCGGGATGATGCTCTCCAGCGCCACCAGCAGCCCCACGCCGAGCGGACCCATCCCCTCGATCACGGTGGCCACCCAGCCAGTCAGCCCGGTGAACTCGGAGGGGTCGCCGGTCTGGGCGAGCGCCATGGTCGTCCTCTCGCGTCGGGTCCAGGGGATCGGATGGTCATACCCAGCCGCGCCCAGCCCACACCTGCTCTCAGCGGGTTTGCCGTGGCGGTCAACCGGAGATGTTCCTCCGGCATGGGTGACCGTTGGTATTCCGAAGCCGTCGTCTACTGCCTCGACATCGACACGTACGCCGACTCCGACGGCGACGGGGTCGGTGACATCCGTGGGCTCATCGGACGGCTGGACTACCTGGCCCGGCTGGGCGTGACCTGCCTGTGGCTGCACCCGATCCACCCGTCGCCCAACCGTGACGACGGTTACGACGCCACCGACTTCTACAACGTGGACCCGCGCTTCGGCACGCTGGGTGACTTCGCCGAGCTGCTGCACCAGGCCCAGAACCGTGGCATTCGCGTGATCATCGACCTGGTGGTCAACCACACCTCCGACGAGCACCCGTGGTTCCAGTCCGCCCGTTCCTCGCCGGACTCGCCGTACCGTGACTGGTTCGTCTGGTCCGACACCGAGCCGGCCGACCGGCACCAGGGCATGGTCTTCCCCGGTGAGCAGGACGAGACCTGGAGCTACGACCGGACCGCCAAGGCGTGGTTCTACCACCGGTTCTACAAGTTCCAGCCGGACCTGAACTTCGCCAACCCGAAGGTCCGGGCGGAGATCAAGAAGATCATGTCGTTCTGGCTGCAGCTCGGCGTCGCCGGCTTCCGGATGGACGCGGTGCCGTTCATCATCGAGCTGACCGAGCCGGGCAACCCGAATTCTCCGAAGGACTTCGAGTTTCTCACCGAGCTGCGCCAGCACGTGCAGTGGCGGCGCGGGGACGCGGTCCTGCTGGCCGAGGCGAACGTCGAGCCGGACCAGCTACCGACGTTCTTCGGTGACGCCGGCGGGTCCGGCAACCGGATCCACATGCTCTTCGACTTCATGCTGAACGGGCGACTCATGCTCGCCCTGGCCCGGCAGGACCCGGAGTCGTTGATCGAAGGGCTGCGCGACACCCCGAAGCTGCCGGTCGGCGGCCAGTGGGCCACCTTCCTGCGCAATCACGACGAGATCGACCTCTCCCGGCTCACCACCGAACAGCGCAACCAGGTGTACGCGCAGTTCGGCCCGGACGAGGACATGCGCATCTACGACCGGGGCATCCGTCGCCGGCTCGCCCCGATGCTGGGTAACGACCGACGCCGCGTCGAGCTGGCGTACGCCCTGCAGTTCTCGTTGCGCGGCACGCCGGTGCTGCGCTACGGCGAGGAGATCGGCATGGGCGAGGACCTGTCGCTGCCCGGCCGGGAGGCGATCCGTACCCCGATGCAGTGGTCGTACCAGCCGAACGCCGGTTTCTCCACGGCGGACCCGGAGAAGCTGGTCCGGCCGGTGATCGACAAGGGTGACTTCGGCTACCAGACGGTCAACGTCACCGCCCAGCGTGGCGACCCGAAGTCGCTGCTCGCCTGGTTCGAGCGCATGATCCGTACATTGCGCGAGGCGCCGGAGATCGGCTCGGGCTCGACCACCCACATCGACGTGCCGGTGCCGGCCGGAGTGCTGGCCCACCGCGCGGACGGGCCGACCGGGACCATGGTCTTCCTGCACAACCTCGGCACCGACGACGTCGAGGTGGACCTGAGCACCCTGGAGAAGGAAGCCGACCTGCCGATCGACGTGCTCGCCGACCGTGGCTACGGCGAGTTGGGCAAGCTCGGGGCGGTCAAGCTGACCGGCCACGGCTACCGCTGGATCCGCCTCTGCCGGAGCCAGCCCTTCTGACCGACGAGGGACCGTGCCGATCGGCACGGTCCCCGGTCACGCGGGACGTCCGGCCGGTCGGTGCCGGCCGCACGTCACACGATCAGCGCACGCCGAAGGCGCGCAGCACGGTCTGGTCGACCGAGTTGCCCGAGCTGTCCGCGGCGCTGGCCCGCAGCGAGACGTACCTCGCGCCCTTCGGCGCCCGCAGCTTCGCCGTCCAGGATCCGTCCTTCGAACGGTCCAGCGACTGCTTCTGCCAGTGCGCCCCGTCGTCGTACGAGATATCCAGGGTGACCGGCCGGATGCTGCCGCAACCACTGGCACCGGGCAGGTGCGCGGCGGAGACGGTCAGGTCGGTCCGGCCCCTCGCGATGCCGGCGGTGTCGGTGTCGACCGCGTAGTCGAGTTGGAGCAGCGGCACCACCCTGTACTCCACACCCGCGGCCGGCGCCTTCGACCGGAACTTCCACTGCGTCTCGGTGCTGGTGGAGTACGGGCCGGCGGTCGGGTCCTGGGTGGTCTTCACCACCAGCCGGTACGGCAGCTCACCCGGGTTCGGCGCGGTGCTGTTGATCCAGGTGCTGGTGCTCTCGCCGAGCAGCGTGCTGCCCTGGTAGAGCTGGTTGGTCTGCGTGGCGGAGTTCATCGCCATGCCGACGTGGTCGTCGCCGCCCCAACCGGGCACGTCCAGGTTGAGAGCGTCGCCCGAGCGCTTGGGCAGCTTGAAGTTGTTGTTCAGGTGCGGCCGTTCGATCGGGTGGAAGAACTGCTCCTCGTTCCTGCTGCCGGCCCGGTAGGTGGTCCGGGGGTCGATCTGGTACGTGGCGGAGCCGATGTACGCCTCCTGGCCCCACGTGTACAGCTTGTCGGTGGAGACCCAGTCCGTGCGGACCGGTGCGAGCGGCCGGTTGCTGCTCAGGCCGATGCCCCAGTCGTTGTACGTCGGCCAGTCGTAGCGGAACTCGCCACCCCGGGTCTCGGGGCTCGGGAAGTTGAAGCCGACGTCGACCCGGGCCAGCGTCTTCGCCGTCTCGGTCCGGATCATGTCGCGCGGGATCCGGTTGTGGTAGCCCTGAACCAGGTCGTACACGTAGTCGGCGACCGGCTGCGAGACGACCTCGACCTTCGTCGATTCGCGCTGGATCTGCCGGATCAGCGCCTCGCCCTCGTCGGTGCTGAGCAGTGCCACCTCGATCGGGGTGTCGGTGAAGAAGTCGATCGAGTAGTCGCGCACCTCGCGCCACGGGTGGTCGTTGACGACCAGCATCAGCTTCGCCCCGGCGGCGGTCGCCGCGGCTGCCTGCTCGCGGTTGCTGACGTCTGCGTTGTGCCGGACCACGACCACCTTGCCCCGGGCGTTCACCCCGGTGTAATCGCTGGCCGCCCCGTTGCCGGCGAAGACCGCCGACAACGTCCAGCGACCCTTCGGCAACTGGGTGGTGCCCTGCTGGCGGACCACGTCGTCGAAGTTCACCTTCGTGGTGCCGACGCTCAGCACCGGCTGCTCCTTACGCCACCGGGCGCCCAGGTAGAAGTCGCCGTTCCGCACGTCCTTGCTGGTGGGCTGGGCCCAGAAGCTGTCGTAGAAGGTGGTGCCTTCGAGGAACGAACGCCACCGGCCCTCGCCCTGCGACCGGTAGTAGTCCAGCCGGGTGAAGGTGTCGGCCGTCTGTTGCGGCACCGACGACTCGATCCGGCGGGCCGCCTTTCCGTCCAGCCGGATCGTGGTGTCCTGGCGCAGGTCGATGTCGGGGTCGCCGAGCAGCGCCAGGCCGAGCGAGTTCGGCCCGTGGCTGCCGGTGACATTCAGGAAGCTCATCGCCGACCACACACCCTCGGGCAGGTTCAGCTCCACGATGCCGTTCTCGTCGGTGTCCACATAGTCGACGAAGTAGCCGCCCGGCTGGCCCAGCTCGATCTGGCCGGGGGTCGGCTTGCCGGCCCGGTCGGTCATCTCCAGCCGAAGTGTGTGGTACGGGGTGAAGGTGCCGACGGAGATCGCGGTGCGGCCCAGCACGGCCCGGTCCGGCCCGGCGGCGACGACCTGACCGGTGTACCGGCTGCCGGCGTTGGCCCGGGTGGTGTCCGTGGTCAGGGTGACCGTGGCGGTGCCGTTCGCCGGTACGGTGACCTGCGCCGTGGACAGGCTGAACAGGCCGGCCGGCGCGGCCGCGGCGTCCACCGCGAGGTTCAGCGTGATCGGCGCGCCGGTGGTGTTGGTGTACGTCACCGGGTGCGTGCTGGCGCCCGCCTTCGCGGTCTCGTACCGCACGCTGGTGGAGATGGTGCCGGTGGCGACGATCGGGGCGCGGATCGCGCCGGCGACGTCGACCCGGCCGGTGCCGGCCTGGAACACGTCGTACTGCGGGGTGGCCTTGGTGGTGCTGACCAGGGCGTCCTTGAGTTGCTGGCCGGTCCAGTCCGGGTGCTTCGCGGCGAGCAGGGCGGCGGCGCCGGCCACGTGCGGCGTGGCCATCGAGGTGCCGCTCATCGTCTGGTACGAGCCCTCACCGTCTGCGTACTGCGAGCGGGCGGCGAGCACCTCGACGCCGGGCGCGGTCAGCTCCGGCTTGATGGCCTCGTCGCTGACCCTCGGGCCCTGGCTGGAGAAGTCGGCGAGTTGGTCGGCACCGTCGACGGCGCCGACGGTCAGCGCGGCGTCGGCTGCGCCCGGGGAGGACACACTGCTGACCAGGCCGGTGTTGCCGGCGGCGACGACGAACAGGGCACCGGTCTCGGCGCTGAGCGCGTTGATCGCCTGGCTCGTCGGGTCGGTCCCGTCGCTGGGCCAGCCGGAGCCGAGGCTCATGTTGATGACGCTGGCGTCGGCATCCCGGGCCGCCCACTCCATGCCGGCGAGGATCCAGGAATCCTGCCCGAAGCCGGTGTCGCTGAGCACCTTGCCGATGGCGAGTGTGGCGTTCGGGGCCACGCCCTTCTCCCGGCCGCCGGAGGCGGCACCGGTGCCGGCGATGGTGGAGGCGACGTGGGTGCCGTGCCCGAACCGGTCGGTGATCTCCTCACCGGGCACGAACACGGCGGACTGGCCGATCCGGTCGGCGAGGTCCGGGTGGGTTGGGTCGATGCCAGTGTCCAGTACGGCCACCCGTACGCCCGCGCCGGTGTCGCCGCCGGCCCACACCTCGGGTGCGCCGATCTGCGCGGTGGTGTCGGCCAGATCGGCGTGCACCCGCCCGTCCAGCCAGATCTTGGCGATCCCGCCGCCGAAGTGTCCGGTGCCGCTGCCGGCGGTGGCCGACTTCGCGGTGGCGGCGGTGACGGAGGCCCAGAACTCGTCGGCCTGGTCGTGGTCCTCGCTCAGCGCGGCACCCGAGATGCTGGTCAGGGTGCGGGTGCGGGTCGCGCCGGTGGGTGCGGCTGCGCCCCGCAGGCCGGCCGCCGCGTCGGTGTACGACACGATCAGCGGCAGGTGGTCCACCTGCGTGTCGTCGTACCCGTCGGCGATCAGCCGGGTGACGTTGAACAGTCGCTTGTCCAGCGTCTTCGCGGCAACGTAAGGGAGCACGGCCTGCGGGTAGACGTAGAGGTCGTCGCCGGCCTCCACCACCCGCACCTGCGTGGGAGCGCCGTTTGGGCCCCGTACGTCGAGGGTGCCGCCGTTGGCGCTCTGGCGGGTGGTGACGGTGTCACCGGTGATCAGGGTGACCGAGTGGGTGCCGGGTGGGGTGGGCAGGTCGGTCGCGGGGGCGGGGGTCGTGCCGGGATCGGCCGGCGCTCCGGGGGCGGCGGCCAGGGCGGGTGATCCACCGGTCGCCGCGAGGGTCGCGGAGACCACGGCGGCGAGCCAGGCCCCACGGGTACGCGAGAACTTCAACTGATGTCGTTCCTTGCCTCGTCGTCTGTTCGCTGGCGGGGGTGACAGCGAACGCGACGCTACGCGCGGAAGATCATCTCGTATAGATCCATTGTGTAAAGCGACGGTCATCGCTGGTGACCGCCGGTGACGGGTTAGGCTCCTTCGATCGACCCCAAGTTACCGGGAGGTAATCATGTCGGATGAGCCCCGCGTCGCCATCGTCACCGGAGCCGCGCGCGGTATCGGTGCGGCCACTGCCCGCCGGCTGGCCGCCGACGGGATGGCCGTCGCCGTGGTCGACATCGAGGAGACGGCGACCAAGGAGACCGTGGACGCCATCGCCGCTGCCGGAGGCCGGGCGCTCGGCGTCGGCGCGGACGTGTCCGACCGGGCGCAGGTCGAGGCCGCCGTGGAGCGGGTCGCCACCGAGCTGGGCGCGCCCACCGTGCTGGTCAACAACGCGGGCGTGCTCCGCGACAACCTGCTGTTCAAGATGAGCAACGCCGACTGGGACACGGTCATGGGTGTGCACCTGCGGGGCGCTTTCCTGTTCAGCCAGGCCGCCCAGAAGCACATGGTGGACCGCAAGTGGGGGCGGATCGTCAACCTCTCCAGCACCTCCGCGCTGGGCAACCGGGGCCAGGCGAACTACGCCGCGGCCAAGGCCGGCCTGCAGGGCTTCACCAAGACGCTCGCCATCGAGCTGGGGCCGTTCGGCGTGACCGTCAACGCGGTCGCGCCCGGCTTCATCGTCACCGACATGACCGCGGCCACCGCCGCGCGGATGAAGGTCGACTTCGACGACTTCCAGAAGCACGCCGCCGCCGAGATCCCGGTACGCCGTCCGGGCCGGCCGGAGGACGTCGCACACACCATCTCGTTCCTGGCCAGCGAGGGAGCCTCGTTCGTCTCCGGCCAGGTCATCTACGTCGCCGGCGGCCCGCGCGACTGACCCCCGCTCTGCACGAGAGCGCTCCGTCCACCTCGGAGCGCTCTCGTCGCACCGCCTCCCGGCGCTGGTCAGGCGGGGTCGCGGCGGGTGCGCCAGAGCCAGAACAGGCCGAGCACCGGCAGCACCAGCGGGATGTAGCCGTACCCGCTGCCGAACTGCGACCAGACCGTCTCGTCGGGGAACAGTTCCTTGTCGGCCAGGCTCAGGATGCCGACCGCGACCACCCCGACCAGCTCCACCGAGCAGCAGATCAGCGCGACCCGTCGGCCGGTGTGCCCCGCGCGGGCCAACCCCACCGCGGCCACGATGTAGATGAGCGCGGCCAGCGCGGAGAGCAGGTAGGCGACCGGCGCCTCGTCGAACTTCGTGGCGATCTGCAGGCCCGCCCGACTGGTCGCCGCGATGGCGAAGAGCAGGTAGACCGCGATCAGCAGCCGGCCCGGCCCGCTGTTCGTGGCGCGTCGGGCCGGTTGTGCCTCAACCACCGATTACCTCCCAGGTCTGCTGCAACCGGACGACCACCACGGGGGCCACCAGGCAGACCGCGCAGACGATCGCCGAACCCCAGCGGGTCGGCTCCATCCGGGCCAGCACCCAGGCCAGCGGCGGCAGGCAGACCAGCGTCACCAGGTAGCCGAAGAAGGCGCCGGGCTCCCCGGGCCGATCCCCGCCACCGATCGCCACCAGCGCCACCACGCTCAACACGAGCAGCGCCACTTCCAGGACGGCCAGGCCGATGAACTGCACCCGGTCCGGCGGTCGGTGGCGTACCGCCGCCACCAGCGCCCACACCGCGACGAGCAGCGACAGCACGATCGACACCGTCGCGAGGAGCCCGTCCACCGGTGAGTCGGCGCCCACGCTGGTCACCGGACCCACCCGGTCGTTGCCTCGGTCACCGGCACAGCCTACTAACCGTCGTAGTAACCGGGTGACGCTGCCTCGCTGTCCCGGGCCACGGTTCGCTCCCGAAGCAGGATCGACCAGCTGCGGTTGGTCGACCCGCCGCCGGCCCGGCAGGTGGGGCGACTAGCGTGAATCACGTCCGTGGTGTCGCCACGGCGAGCGAAAAGGCGGAGGTAGACGTGCGGTTCGGCTTGTTCGGCACCGGTCACTGGGCGATCGAGACGCATGGGAAGGCGCTGCACGCACACCCGGACGCGGAGTTGGTCGGGGTCTGGGGGCGCAACCCCGAGCGGGCCGCCGCGCTGGCCGAGCGGTACGGGGTGCCGGCGTTCGCCGACGTCGACGCGCTGCTGGAGGTGTGCGAGGCGGTCGCCGTCGCGCTGCCACCGGACATCCAGGCCGACATCGCGGTCCGGGCAGCCACCGCAGGCCGGCACCTGCTGCTGGACAAGCCGCTGGCGCTCGACGTCGCCGACGCCGACCGGGTGGTCGCCGCCGCCGAGGCGTCCGGGGTCGCCTCGGTGGTCTTCTTCACCCAGCGGTTCCAGCCGAACGTGACCGCGTTCCTGGCCGCGACCGCTGCCGCCGGGGGCTGGCAGCACGGCCGGACCACCGCGTTCAACTCGATCTTCCACGAGGGCAGCCCGTACGGCGGTTCGCTGTGGCGCCGTGAGCACGGTGCGCTCTGGGACATCGCCCCGCACGCGCTCTCGATCATCCTGCCGGTGCTGGGCCGGGTGACCCAGGTGGCCGCGATGGACGGCCCGAGCGGGATGGTGCACCTGCTGCTGACGCACGAGGGTGGTGCCACCAGCAGTGCGTCGCTCAGCCTGGACGCCCCGCAGGGGGCGCTCGCCCGGGAGTTCGTCTTCTACGGCGAGAACGGCGTCGAGAACGTCCCGTACGGCGAGAACGACGCCGCCACGGCGTTCGGTGTGGCGATCGACCAGCTCATCGAGCAGGTGCGGGCGGGCACCCGGGACCACCGTTGCGACGTCCGGTTCGGCCGTGAGGTCGTCGGCATCATCGCCGCCGCCGAGACCGCCCGCGCCGAATCCCGCACCGTCGTCGTCCCGGCCTGACGGCCTTCCGGAGGGGCCCCGGCGAGCCGGGGCCCCTCCGCACGCTCAGCCGAGATCGACGCCGCGTACCCGGCCGTTCTGGTCGGCGGCCACCAGCTGACCGCCGGCCAGCACCGGAGTGGAGAAGCTGTAACCGGTGCCGAGCTTGACCAGCCGGTCCAGCCGGCCGGTGTTCAGGTCCAACGCGCCGAGCTGGCTGTTGGCACCGAGCACCCACGCGGTCTCGCCGTCGACCACCGCACCGGAGTTGAAGACCGGGAAGCCCAGCTGGGTCTGCCAGCGGATCGCCCCGCTCATCGGGTCGACGAGCAGCGTCGCGCCGCGCTCCTGGATCAGCAGCAGCGCGGTCGACCCGCCGACCGTCGCCAGCCGCGGGCCGGCGTACATCGACGAGCCGGAGACCGACCAGAGGGTGTTACCGGTCGCCCGGTCCAGACCCCACGTCGCGGAGACCGAGGAGACCACGACGGGACCGTTCGGCACGAGGACGGTCCGGTCGTCCCACGGGCCGTAGAGCAGGGCCGTGTTCGGGTCGGTCGTCGCGCGGGTGGTGAACGTCCAGAGTGCGGTACCGGTCCGGGCGTCGAACGCGTGGGCGCGGGCGTCACCCGCACCGACGTACACCCGATCTCCGTCGCACGCTGGCCGGCCGGTGGCCAACCCACCGAGGGCGGCACGCCAGTGTTCCCGGCCGTTGGTCGGGTCGAGCGCGAGCAGCGTCGTGCCGGCCGCCACCAGCAGTACGCCAGCGCCGTCCACCCGGGTCAGCGACGGTGTGGAGAGGACCGGCTCGGCGGTACGGACCTGCCAACGCCGTCGACCCGTCGCAGTGTCCAACGCGGTCACCGTGTGGTCGGCGCCGGGGACGAAGACGGTCGAGTCGGCGATCACCGGTTCCCGGTAGACCGGACCGGTGCGGACCGTCCACCGCTGCTTCGCCCGGCCGTGTCGCATCGCCCAGGCGGTGACGACGCCCCCGGTCGAGCCCGCCACGACCAGGTCGCCCGCCGTGCTGAGCGCGCCCTGCACCGCGCCGTCCAGGGCGGTCTCCCAGGCCACCCGGGGACCGGGTCCGGCCAGCTGCACGGTGCGTACGGAGTCCCACCAGCTTCCGTCGGCGTCGACCGCGCGAAGCCGCACCTGGTGGGTGCCCGGCGGCAGGGCCGAGGCGTCCAGCGAGGTCTGCCAGTGTGCTCCGGTGCGGGTCAGCTCGGTGTACGGCGTGTTGACGCTGCCGCTGAAGCCGGTCTCCGGCAGCACCTGGGCGCGTACCGCCACCGGCGTGGTACGACCGAAGCTGGCCCGGACGGCGAACGCCGCCCCGGCGGCCGAGACGTGCACGGTGGTCGGCTCGACGTCGGCACCCGGCCCCGAGCCGGTCAGCGGGACGGTCGCCACCGTCGTGGTCGTGGTGCCGCCGGTGGCGGGCAGGTCGACCCGGGTCACCACCAGCTGGGGCTTCCCGTGCTCGTCGGAGGTCCGCTCGGCCCAGTAGTAGTGCGGACTGTCCTTGACCGCCTTGAGGGTGATCTCGACCAGGCCGTTCATCGGGCGTACCGCCTCGGCGTGCACGTGCCCGGCGAAGACCACCCGTACGTCGTACCGCTCGACCAGTTCCAGGAAGCGGTCCTGGTCGTCGGCGTAGTACCAGGCGTCCCCGACCGGGTGGTGCTGGAAGATCACGATGGGCGTGTTCTTCCGGACCCGGCGGAGGTCCTTCTCCAACCAGTCCAGCAGTGCCCCGCCGAAGTGGCCCGGCTCCTGGAGCAGCATCGTCGGGTCGAGCGCGACCACGTGCACGCCGCAGACGTCGAACGACTGCGGGCTGGCACCGAAGGCCCGGTGGTACTCCTCCTTGGCCGAGACGTCCCAGCGCACCTCGTGGTTGCCGGGGGTGTAGTGGATGCGGTCGGCGAGTTCCGCCGGGACGGTCGACTGGTAGAGGGCGATCTGTGCGGGCGACCCGGAGTCGGTGATGTCGCCGCAGTGCAGCACCGCGGCCGGATCGCGGTCGGCGATCGCCCGGAACACGGTCCGCATGGTGTCGGTACGAGCCGGCGCGGTGGGGTTGAGGTGGGTGTCGGAGACCAGGGCGAATCCCAGCGGGGTCCCGGGGCGGGGCTTGCCCGAGGTCGCGGCGGTCGCGGCGGTCGCGAGTATGCCGGGTGCGGCCAGGGTGCCGAGCGTGACGCCGGCCGCGCCGAGGAGGAAGCGTCGGCTGACAGCCTGATCGTTGCTGTGTGGAGTGGGCATCGTGGTCCTTACCTGGGTCGCCGACATCCCTTCGAAGGAAGCGGATGTTGATCATGAAAGCTAGCCACCCGGGGCGAACTCGCGGCGACACGAACGCGACCGCTCCGTGTCGACGGGTCAGCTGTTCAGCGACGAGCCCGCCTCGCGAACTGCTCGGCGCGGCGCAAATCGGTGGCGGGCCGGAGGGCGGCGGGTTAGCGTCCGACCATGTTCACGCATGCCCTGATCGAGGCGGTCGGTACGCCGGCCGCCCGGGGCCCCCTGTTGGCGTCCCGCCCGCGGTTCCGGCGTCCGGCCCTGGTGGGCCGGGACGCGACCCGCGACTGATCGCAGGCGCACTCCCGCGTCACTCCCAGGGCCGTCCGAGTCCCGATCCACTCGGACAGGCCCGGAATCCCGGCTGCCTGTCCAGCCCGTCGCCGAACGGCGACAGACAGGACGACGACCCGTGGCGCCCCGCAACTCCCGACCAACCGAACGCGACCGGTCCCGTCGCGTACTCAGTCAGAACTTCCTCGTCGACCGGGCCGCCGTGGCGCGGATGGTCCGCGCCGCCGACCCCGATCCGGACGGACTCCTGCTGGAGGTCGGCGCCGGTCGCGGCCAGCTGACCCGGCCGCTCGCCGCCCACTGTGGACGGCTGGCGGCGTACGAGGTGGACCCGGCCGCCGGGCGGGAGTTGGCCGCCGTCTGCGCGGCCCTGCCCAACGTCGAGCACCGGCAGACCGACTTCCTGGCCGCCGAGCCGCCACCGGAGCCGTTCGCGGTGGTCGGCAACATCCCGTGGTCGCTGACCTCGGCCGTGGTGCGCTGGTGCCTGGCCGCGCCCCGGTTGCGCTCGGCCACCCTGCTCACCCAGTTGGAGTACGCCCGCCGGCGCGGCGGCGACTACGGCCGGTGGACCCGTCTCACGGTGGCCACCTGGCCCGAGGTCGGCTGGCGGCTGGCCGGCCGGGTGCCGCGTACCGCGTTCCGTCCGGTGCCGACGGTGGACGGCGGGATCCTGCGGATCGAGCGGCGGGCGGAGCCGTTGCTGGCCCCGGACGCCCTGCCGGCGTACCGCCGGTTGGTGACGGTCGGCTTCGAGGGCGTCGGTGGCTCGCTCGCCGCGAGCCTGCGCCGGCAGTACCCGCCGGCGCGGGTGGCGGCGGCGCTGCGTGCCACCCGGATCGCGCCGGACACCCCGGTCGGGTACGTCTGGCCCGAGCAGTGGCTGGTGCTGTTCCGGCTGCTGCACGCCCGCTGACCGTACGGCCAACTGGCCCGCCCGGTCCTGCCAGCGGCTACCCGCTCGCTCCACCCGTACACCCGGGGAGTCGGCGGCGGCGCGGGCGCCCGGCCTCCGGCGTGTCGGCGGGCAGCGCGCCGACGGTTTGTTCAAACGGCCTCCGGGTAGCCGCTGGCATGCTGGTTCAGCGGCTCGGCGCGCCGAGCGACTTCGACCCGTTGCTGGAGCGCGTTCGGGACGCCCGGGTGGTCATGATCGGCGAATCCACCCACGGCAGTTACGACTACTACCGGTTGCGCGAGCAGCTCACCCGCCGGTTGATCGCCGAGTGCGGCTTCTCGTTCGTGGCCGTGGAGGGCGACTGGCCGGACTGCGACCGGGTGCACCGCTCGGTGATCGCCGCGCCGGGCGGGGCGCCCGAGCCGCAGACCGCGCTCGAACACTTCGAGCGGTGGCCGACCTGGATGTGGGCGAACGCCGAGGTGGCCCGGTTCTGCAGCTGGTTGCGAGCGTGGAACCTGGAGCGGCCCCAGGACCGGCGGGCCGGGTTCCACGGGCTCGACGTGTACAGCCTCTGGGAGTCGATGCAGGCGATCTTCGACTACCTGGGGGAGGAGGATCCGACCTCGCTGGAGGCGGCGCAGGACGCGTACCGGTGCTTCGAGCCGTACGGCCGGCAGTTCGAGGAGTACGGCGCGGCCAGCCGGTTCGTCTCCGCCCGGTGCGAGGAGGAGGTGGTCCGGTTGCTGGCCCGGACCCGGGAGCAGGCCCTCTCCGACGGCCCGGACCGCTTCTCGGCCTGGCAGAACGCGGAGGTGGTGGCCGGCGCGGAGCGTTACTACCGGGCCATGGTGGCCGGTGGGCCGGACTCGTGGAACATCCGGGACACCCACATGCAGAACACCCTGGACCGGCTGCTCGATCGGTACGGCCCGGACGCCCGCGGGATCGTCTGGGCGCACAACACGCATGTCGGGGATGCCCGGGCCACCGACATGGCCGCCGACGGGATGATCAACATCGGCCAGTTGGCCCGGGAGCGGTACGGCGACGACGCGGTGACGTTGATCGGGTTCGGCAGCTACCGGGGTACGGTGATCGCCGCTCCACGGTGGGGCTCACCGGCCGAGCCGATGGTGGTGCCGCCGGCCCGTGAGGGGTCGGTGGAGCAGCGGATGCACGAGCTGATGCCGGACCGGGCGGTGCTGGTCTTCGGCGGGGACGACCAGCCGGGCTGGGTCACCGACACCGCGGACCACCGGGCGATCGGGGTGGTCTACGACCCGTCCTTCGAGTCCTGGGGCAACTACGTGCCCACCCGGCTCGGCGACCGCTACGACGCCTTCATCTGGTGCGACGAGACCACCGCCCTGCACCCGCTACCGGTACCCGCCGTCCCCGGCGAGATGGAGACGTACCCAGCCGGCGTCTGACCTCGTCGATCATGGAGTTGTGGTGCGAGGCCCCGGATCGGGGCCCCCAGGGGCACCACAACTCCATGATCGACGTGGGCGGTCAGACCCGGGTCGGAGTGCGGTCAGTCAGGTGGGCGCGCAGGCCCTCGCCCTCGATGTCGACGTTCGGCAGGACGCGGGACAGCCAGCGGGGGAGCCACCAGGCCCGGTCGCCGAGCAGCGACATGACCGCCGGGACGATGGTCATCCGGACTACGAAGGCGTCGATGGCCACGCCCACGGCGAGCGCGAAGCCCATCGACTTGATCACCGGGTCCTCCAGGAAGACGAAGCCCCCGAAGACCGAGATCATGATCAGCGCTGCGGCGGTGACCACCCGGGCACCGTGGCCCATGCCGCTGATGGTGGCCTGCCGGGCGGACTCGCCGTGCACGAAGTCCTCCCGCATCCGGGACACCAGGAACACCTCGTAGTCCATCGCCAGCCCGAACAGGATGCCGATGAGCAGGATCGGCAGGAAGCTGATCAGCGGGCCCGGCGTATCCAGGCCGACCAGGTCGGCGAGGTGCCCCTGCTGGAACACCGCCACCGTGATGCCGAACGTGGCGGCGACGGTGAGCAGGAAGCCCAGCGCGGCCTTGACCGGGACCAGCAGCGAACGGAACACCAGCATGAGCAGCAGCACCGAGAGCCCGACCACCAGTAGCAGATAGATCGGCAGCGCGTCGGAGAGCTTCTCGGAGACGTCGATGCCGATCGCGGTCACACCGGTGAGCAGTACGTCGGCGTCGCGGATGCCGCCCACCGAGCCACGGATGTCGTGCACCAGGGTCTCGGTGGCCTCGTCGGTCGGGCCGGTCTTCGGCACCACGCCGAGCAGCGCGGTCCGGCCGTCCGGGCTGAGCTGCGCCGGCGCCACCGCGAGCACGTTGGTGGTGCGCTGGAGCAGCGCGGTGACCTGCGGCACGGCGGCCGAGGTGGCCTGCGGCGAGTCGCCGGCGACCACCACCGCGAGCCGGCCGGTGAAGCCCGCCCCGAAGCCCTCGGTGATCAGGTCGTTCGACACCCGGGCGGGCGAGCCGACGGCCGCCGTCGAGGCGTCCGGCAGGGCCAGCCGCATGTCCGGCGTGGGAAGCGCGAGCAGCCCGAGGCCGAGCAGGCCGACCAGGATGACCGGCACCCGGAACCGGGTGACGAGCCGTGCCCAGCGGAAACCGAAACCGGACCGGTTGCCGGTCGACGTGGTGTCGGCGACCGGGTGGTCGACGGTGTCCAGGCCGGCGGCCGGCGGGGTGTCGCCGGCACCCGACCCATCGGCGGCGACCGAGCGCAGCCGGCGCGGAAGAACCCGACGGCCGGCGAAGCCGAGCAGCGCCGGTTGCAGGGTGATGGCGACGAGCACCGCGACGGTGACCGTGCCGGCGGCGGCGAGACCCATCACGGTCAGGAACGGGATGTCCACCACGGCCAGACCGGCCAGCGCGATGACCACGGTGGCGCCGGCGAAGACGACGGCGGAGCCGGCGGTACCCACGGCCCGGCCGACCGCCTCCTCCGGAGAGAGGCCGTCGAGCAGGTTCTGCCGGTGCCGGGAGGTGATGAACAGCGAGTAGTCGATGCCGACCGCGAGGCCGAGCATCAGCGCCAGGATCGGCGCGGTGCTGGTCAACTCGACGACGCTGCTCAGCGCGAACAGGCCGGCCATGCCGGCACCCACGCCGATCAGCGCGTTGAGCATCGTCATCCCGGCCGCCACCAGTGAACCGAAGGTGATGATCAGGACGATCGCGGCCACCAGTACGCCGAGCGCCTCGGTGGAACCGATCTCCGGCTCGCCGCCGAGCACCTCGCCGCCGGGGGCGACCTGCCAACCCTGCGCCTTGGCCGCCGAGCCGACCTGTTCGTACGCGGTCTTCTGCTCGTCGGTCACCTCGTCGCCGCCGGTGGCGAACTGCACCTGGACCAGCGCGTACCGGCCGTTGGGCGAGACCGCGCCGACCTGGAACGGGTCGACCGCGCCGACCACGCCGGGCAGCGTCCCGGCCTGCTGGACCAGCTCCTGCACCACGGCCCGGCCCTGCGGGCTGGCCAGTTGGCCGTCGCCCGGCGCCTTGATCGCGATGGTGCCGGTGGCACCGCTGGCCGCGGGGAACTGCTCGGCGAGCAGGTCGAGCGCGCGCTGGCTCTCCGTACCGGGCATGGTGAAGTTGCTCGCCGTCGGGCCGCGCAGGGTCGCCGCGGCCAGGCCGGCGCCGACGAGTACGACGAGCCAGAGCGCGACGACGAGCCGTCGCCGGCGCAGCGCGCCCCGGCCGAGCCGGTAGAGCAGGGTGGCCATCAGGTTTCCTTGTCCTCGGTCGTGGGTGGTTGAGTCAGGGTGCGTCGACGGGCTCGACGGCCCGTCGGACGAGGCCGAGCAGGGCGGGCCGTAGTTCGTCGTCGGGCACGTCGACGAACTCGGCGCACGCCTCGGAGATGCCGGCGAGCAGCACCAGCGCGGTGATCTGGGCGGCCGGCCGGTCGGAGTGCCCGGCGAACGCGTCCCGTAGTCGTTCGGAGATCTGCTGGATGTGCGCGAAGGCCGGCTGGGCCAGCAGCTCCGGGAACTCGCCGCGGAGCAGGGCGATCTCCCGCCGGAACCGCACGGCGAGGTCGACGAAGCCCACCGTGGCGGCCCGCTGGGCGGCGGCGCCGGTCAGGCCGGTCAGTCGGTCGTCGAGGTCCCGCAGGACCGCGATGGCCGGGGACATCAGCTCGGCGAGCAGGGCTTCCTTGTTGGCGAAGTGGTAGAGCACGGTGGCCTTGGAGCAGCCGACCTCGCGGGCGATGTCCTGCAACGAGGTGCCCCGGTAGCCGGTCACCGCGAAGCGTCGCGTCGCCGCCGCGAGTATCTCGCCGTGTGTCTCGGACACCGCTCTGGCCATCACCGGTCCACCTCCCGCAGACCAGCATGCCTGACCGATCGGTCAGACCCTGACCGATCGGTCAGACCAATGCGGTGGCGTTCCCCACACCTCGACCGTGTTTAGCCGGCGTGCTCCAGGTCGTACCCGGTCCGCGCCTCGGCGATGGCCCGGCGGTGCCGCTCGGCCCAGTTGGTCAGCGCCACCAGGGACTCGTAGAGCTCCAGCGCCATCTCGGTGGCGGTGTACTCCACCTTCGGGGGCACGGTCGGGTAGACCTTGCGGCGCAGCAGCCCGTCGCGCTCCAGGTTGCGCAGGGTCAGCGTGAGCATCCGGCGACTGATCCCGTCGATCTCCCGCTCCAGCTCGGTGAAGCGCACCGGGCCGTGCGAGGCGGCCACCAGGATGCCGATGCTCCACTTGCCGCCGACCCGGTCGAGCACCTGGCGGACGGTGCACGCGCGGGCCTGCCCCGGCGCGAACGGCACGTTCTCGGCCGTGCAGCACACCTCGGCCTCGACCAGCGCGGACACATCGCTGTTCCTCTGGGACATCACAGTGCCTCCTTCCGCTCCGGTTCATGGTCACAGACGATGACGTCGGTAACAAACCATGCACCAAGGAGGCGTACCGATGGACCGTCCCGCCCCATCCCGCTGGCCGGCGCTGCTCGTGCTCTGCGCCGGCAGCCTGATGATCATCCTGGACGGCAGTGTCGTCTCGGTGGCTCTGCCCGCCGTGCAACGCGACCTGGACTTCACCGCCGCCGGCCTGGCCTGGGTGGTCAACGCCTACCTGGTCGCGTTCGGCGGGCTGCTGCTGCTCGCCGGTCGCCTCGGCGACCTGCTCGGCCGACGCGCGGTCTTCCTGGCCGGCGTCGCGCTGTTCACCCTGGCCTCGCTGGCCTGCGCGGCGGCCACCGGGCCGGCCCTGCTGGTCGGTGCGCGCTTCGGCCAGGGCGTGGGCGGCGCGCTGGCCATGGCGGTCAGCCTCGGCATGATCGTCCGGCTCTATCCCGAGCCGGCCGAGCGGGCCCGCGCCATCGCCGTCTTCAGCTTCACCGGGGCGGCCGGCGCGTCGGTCGGCGCGGTGGCCGGCGGGTTGCTGACCGAGCTGGCCGGTTGGCGGTCGATCTTCCTGGTCAACCTGCCGATCGGGGTGGCCATCCTGCTCGCCGCCCTCCGCCGGCTCCCCGCCGAGCGGAGGATCGGGCTGCGCGCGGGCCTCGACCTGCCCAGCGCGTTGCTCGCCACCGCCGGCCTGATGGCCCTCGTGCTGGGCATCGTGGGGACCGGCACGCACGGCTGGACCAGCCCGCGCACGCTCGGCGCGGCCGCGGTCGCGGCCCTGCTGCTGGGCGCGTTCGCGGTACGGCAGCGGCTGGTGGCCAACCCGCTGTTGCCACCCCGGGTGCTGCGGGTACCGGGCCTGGTGGCGGCGAACGCCGTGCAGCTCCTCATGGTCGCGGCGTTCTTCGGCTTCCAGTTCCTGCTCGCCGTGGAGCTGCAACTGGTGCTCGGGCTGGACCCGGCGGAGACCGGCTGGGCCTTCCTGCCCACCCCGGTGGTGATCGCGGTGGTGTCGCTCGGCCTGGCCGGTCGACTCATCGCCCGGTGGGGCGCCCGAACCGTCCTGCTCGCCGGGCTCGGCCTGGCGGCGGTCGGCTTCCTGCTGCTCGCCCGGCTGCCGGCCGACGGCGGCTACGTCGCCGACGTACTCCCGTCGTTGCTGGTCTTCGGGGTGGCCGGCGGTCTGACCCTGCCGGCGGTCACGACGCTGGCGATGGCCGGGGCCACCGACGCCGACGCCGGGCTCGCCTCCGGGCTGGCCAACACCACCCAGCAGGTCGGCGGCGCGGTGGGGCTGGCCGCGTTGGCCACCCTGGCCGCCGCCCGCGCCGACCGGCTGCGGGCCGACGGTTGGGTCGAGACCGCCGCGCTGGCCGCCGGCTACCGGCTCGCGTTCGCCGTGGCCGCTGTCCTCGTGGTCGCCGCGCTCCTGGTCGCGCTCACCACGCTGCCCCGCAACACGGCGAGCCGAGATGGATCCGAGCCGAAGCGCCGCGTCCGGTTGACCGAGGGCCCCGGTGCCGAGAGGGTGATCGGGTGAGCGAGGCTGACGAGACCCGGGACGGCGTGGCCCTGACCAACCTGGACCAGCCGCTGTCCGACCGCGCCGACGTGACCAAGCGCGAGCTGGTCGACTACCTGGACGCGGTCCGGGACCGGATCCTGCCGCAGCTGCGCGACCGGCCGCTGTCGGTGATCCGGGTCCGTCCCGGACAGCCGCCGTTCATGCAGAAGAACCTGCCCCGGTACACCCCGGAGTGGGTCGCCCGGGTGCCGGTCTGGGCGGAGGCGTCGCACCGGGAGATCTCGTACGCCCTCTGCGACGACCGGCGCACCCTGCTCTGGTTCGCCAACCAGCGGGCGGTGGAGTACCACCCGACGCTGGCCACCGCGGCGGCACCGCAGCGTCCGACCCATCTGGTGCTCGACCTGGACCCGCCCGAGGGCGCGGGGTTCGGTGTGGCGGTCGGTGCGGCGCTGCTGGTCCGCCAGGCGCTCGCCGACGTCGGCCTGAGCGGGGCGGTCAAGACCAGCGGCGCCAAGGGCGTGCACGTCTTCGTCCCGGTGGCCGGCGATCCCTCGGCGGAGGAGTTGGCCGCCGCCACCCGGGCCCTCGCCGTCCGCGCCGAGCGGCTGGACCCGGCGCTGGCCACCACGGCGTACATCAAGGAGGACCGGGGCGGCCGGGTGTTCGTGGACGCCACCCGGGCCGGCGGCGCGACCGTGGTGTCCACGTACAGCCCACGGCTGCGCCCCGGGATGCCGGTCTCCTTCCCGGTCGACTGGGCCGACCTGACCGAGGTGACCCCGGCCGACTTCACCATCCGGACCGTGCCGCCGCTGGTGGCCGAGGCCGACCCGTGGGCCGAGCTGATGCCGGCGCCGCAGCCGCTGCCCGCCGAGCTGGTGGCCGAGGGACGGGCCATTCCGGTGGCCCGCGTCCAGGCCATGCACGAGGGCAAGCGCCGGGCCCGCGCCCGCCGCCAAGCCGACTGACGGTACGGGCGCTCACAGCGCCGCACGCGTGATCAGATCGTGCATGCGGCGTCGGGCGAGCTCCATCCGGATCCGCCGGTCACTGCGCGGATCGGTCATCGTCGGGACGATGGGCTCACCGATGCCGATGACCATCGTGGGTTTGCGCCGGAACATCCGCCCCACACCGGTCGGCGGAGTGAAGCGGATCGACAACGGCACCACGGGTACCCGTGCCTGGGCGGCGAGGTGGAACGCGCCCCGCTTGAAGTCGCGCAGGCTGGTGTCGTACGGCTTGAGCTCGCCCTCGGGGAAGAAATGCACCACCCGTCCCTTGGCGAGGAAGAGCTCCATCTCGGAGAAGAAGAGCGGCAGACCGGCAGGGGTACGCGGCACCGCGACCCCGCCCAGCAGCCGCACCAGACCGCCGTACCAGCGGTTCTGCAGGTTTATCGGCGCCGAGGTGAAGACGAGCCGGCGCGGGAACATGGCGAGCGCGACGAGTGCGCTGTCCAGCGGGTGCACGTGGTTGCACACCGTGAGTACGCCGCCGACCCGGGGGAGCCGGTTTCCGCCCTCGCTGCGGACGCCGAGGACCAGCCGCGTCCAGAGGAAGAGGAGCGGGATCGCTATCGCGTAGTAGAAGACGCTCGACAACAGCCGGTACGGCCGTCCGGCGTAGCCGGCCGGTGCCTCCGGTGCGTGGCCCACCCGCGCATACACCCGCTCGATGGCCTTGACGCTCCGGTCGACCGCGTAGAGCTCCGCGTGACGGGCATAGCGGGCCGACGCCGCGGCGAGGGCCGCCGGATCGTCGATCCAGCCGTCGATCCGCTCGGCCAACGACGACGGGCTACCGGCGCGGAACAGGTTGCCCGCTTCCAGGGCGAACTGGCTGGTGGCGCTCCGGCGACTGTCGGAGATGACCGGCACCAGCCCGCAGGCGATCGCCTCCAGGCAGGACACCCCTTCGATCTCGACATCGGAGGCGTGCACGTAGAGGTCGCAGCCGCGGATGAGGTCGAGCAGCTCGGCCTGTGAGTAGTAGCCGAACCGGGTGGGGTTCACGAGCCTCGAGGCCATCCGGCGCAGGCGCTTCTCCCGTGGGCCGTGCCCCGCGAAGTGCACCTCGATGCGCGCCGCGTGACGTGCTCGCCGCACGGCCCGGATCAGCACATCCTGCCGCTTCTCCGGGGAGAAGCGGCCCACCATGAGGATCCGGAACGGCTCCTCGGCACCGCGTACCCGGGCCGGGCCGGGCCGGAAGCTGCTGTCCACGCCGTTGGAGATGACGTGCAACCGTGCCCGGTACCCGTGGTGGCGCAGCTGCGCCGCGATGAAGGTCGACGGACAGTGGATGTCGGCGAAGCGCCGGTAGAAGAGCAGGCGCAGGAGGACGTACACGAGATGCGCCGCCGGCGGGAACCAGCCCAGACCGATGTTGTACGTGATGTTCTCGGGCTGGATGTGGAATGCGGCGATGGCCGGGACGCCGAGCTGGCGCGCGATCCGTTCCGCGGCACGGCCCAGCGGCCAGGGCTGGTAGATGTGCACGACGTCGGCGCCCTGGATCGCTGCGACCAGGACATCTCGGACCGGCTTGGCGAACACGGTGTTCTGACGGTGCGCGAGGCGGCTCGCGATCGGCACCACGAGCTCGGGTACCAGGAACAGCTCCGGGCCCTCTCCACCATTCCCGGTCGCGTCGGCCGGATCGCCGCAGGTGACCACACGTACGGTGTGCCCACGCGAGATGAGGGTGGCGGCGAATCGCATCGCCGATACCGTGGTGCCGTTGTTGTCGATGTTGAACGTGTCGATGACCAGCGTGATGATCATTGCCGCCCCGCCGCTCCACGGGTGCTGTCGCACCGAGGCCTGATCGGCCGAGGCCCCTCGGATCTACCGCCACCTCGTCGCGAGGGCCGAACAGGCATTCCTCGAACGCTAACCCAAGAGGCCGCCCTAGCTGCGGAACTGGACCGGCAGAACGCGGAGCGGTCCTACGTCGGGGCCAGAAGGTCGGCCAAGCGGGCGCGGACCACCCCGTCGTGAAAGTACTCCGGCAGATGCACGCCGCCGACGGCTTGCCGGGTCGTTACGACATCCTCAAGAGTAGTAGACGGCAGTTGCTCGGCGAGTTGGAGACAGGTCCGAGCGTAACTGCAAGCCTCATCCAACCGGTTTGCCGCACGCAGCCGGACGGCGAGGGCGTAGGCACTTTCGGCAGCCGCCCGATTGTCCTGGTAGAACCGCTCCTGCTCGAATTGCGCACGCAACTCGTCGATCCAGAGCCGATTGCCGTCAGCATCGTCATCGATCAAGATCATCCCTCGGAAGGTCTTCGTTGCTCACCCTGCACTTCGGGCGCTCGGAGTGGCCCGGATATTGATCAACTCATGCCAGTGATCGCCCCGTACTCGTCGTTCGATGATCGACAGCGTTTGGATCAGCCGTGAAGCGGATTGCTCCGCGTGCTACTGCGGCGACATACTGGTACTGCGTTCGACAACCAACCACAAGCCGGTCCGGACCGCAAGGAGACTACCCGGTGGCGTCACCCGACTCGCGAGAAGAAATCCTAGACTCCCTTCCTGTAGAAGTATCGTTGCTCCGTCGCCTCGAAAGCCTTAAAGAGCTTGAACGGCAGAATCCACTGGGATGCTCGCCGCGAAAAGAGAGGGTCGCGGAACATTCGTGGCACATCGGTATCGGCGTCGTTCTTCTGGCGCAGTACTGCCCGACTGACGTGGATATCTCCCGCGCCGTCTTGCTGGCGACCGTTCATGATGTGGTCGAGGCCTTCGTGGGAGACACATTTGCATTCGGCAACGACGTGGCGGGGCAGCAGTCACGAGAAGAGTCCGCTGTTGCAGAGATTTGTTCCAAGTTTCCGGGACCGGGCGCGACTCTCCTCGCGGGCCTATGGGAGGAATACGAGAGCCAAAGCACTCCGGAAGCAAGATTCGTGAAGGGGATAGATGCATTTCTTCCGATCCTGCTCAACTTCGTAAACCCGGAGAACTCGTCGTGGCGCGAGCATTCGGTGTCGGCTTCGAAGGTGACGAAACGGCTGGAGCGCGTCGCCACATCGCTTGGTCCACTTGCTGACTTGAATCGACGGATGATCAGTCAGGCTGTAGCGGAAGGTCACCTCGCAGACGGCTAAGAAGGGCAGCGCATGAGTGAACCATTGATTCAGCAGGCTCTCACCCAGGGCCCCGGCAAAGTCGTCAGGTGATGCCGAGTAGTGCCAGTGGGCGGGTGCTGTCGCGGGCGTGATGCCGGTT
>NZ_JBHSQS010000043.1:0-28215 GCF_042658605.1 Micromonospora vulcania
GGTGGGGGTGGGGGTGGGTTAGGGGAGGAGGGGGTGTAGTTGGACGTTTTCGTCTCGGCCTGGGCCTACGCCTACGACGCTCACTCTTGTGTTGCAGAGTTCCTCTACGCGGGCGATGTAGCGGCGGGCGTTCTCCGGCAGGTCCTCAGCGGTACGGGCCTTGGTGATGTCCTCCCACCAACCGTCGAGCTCCTCGTACACCGGGGTGGCGTGGTGGAAGTCGGTCTGGCTCATCGGCATGTCGTCGACCCGCTGACCGTTGATCTCGTAGCCGACGCAGATCGGCACCTTGGGCAGCCCGGTGAGCACGTCCAGCTTGGTGATGACCAGGTCGGTGACGCCATTGAGGCGGCAGGCGTACCGGGCGACCACCGCGTCGAACCACCCGCACCGGCGCTCCCGCCCGGTGGTGGTGCCGTACTCCGCGCCGATCTTGCGCAGGTGCGCGCCGTTGGCGTCGAACAGCTCGGTCGGGAACGGCCCGGAGCCGACCCGCGTGGTGTACGCCTTGCTCACCGCGATCACCTGGTTGATCGCGGTCGGCGGGATACCCGCACCCACGCACGCGCCGCCGGCCGTCGGGTTGGACGACGTCACGAAGGGGTACGTGCCGTGGTCCATGTCGAGCATGGTGGCCTGGGCACCCTCCAGCAGCACCGTCTCGCCGCGATCCAGGGCGTCCCAGAGCATGGCGCGGGTCTCCGCGATGTACGGCTTGAGCCGCTCCGCGTACTCCAGGTACTCCTCGACGGTCGCCTCAAGGTCGATGGCCTTGCGGTTGTAGACCTTGAACAGCATCTGGTTCTTCTCGCGCAGTGCGAGTTCCAGCTTCTTACGCAGGATGCCCGGGTCGAGCAGGTCCTGGAGTCGGATGCCCATCCGGGCGACCTTGTCGCCGTACGCCGGGCCGATGCCGCGGCCGGTGGTGCCGATCCGAGACGAGCCGAGGTACCGCTCGACCACCCGGTCCAGTGCCCGGTGGTGCGGCATGATGAGGTGCGCGTCACCGGAGATCCGCAGCCGGGACACGTCGACGCCACGCTCGGCCAGGCCGTCGATCTCGGCGAGCAGCACCTTGGGGTCGACCACCACACCGTTGCCGATGATGATCATCGCGCTCGGTGAGAGTGCGCCGGAGGGCATGAGGTGCAGGGCGTACTTCTGGCCGTCCGGGGTGATCACCGTGTGCCCGGCATTGTTGCCACCGGAGTAGCGCACGACGTAGTCGACCCGCTCACCCAGCAGGTCGGTAACCTTGCCCTTGCCCTCGTCGCCCCACTGAGCGCCGATGAGCACGATCGCTGGCATCTTTTCCGCCTCCAGAAGGCTCGGGTGCCAGGTGGCGACCGGTTGGCGAGCCCGGGGTGTCAGGTTAACAAGTAGTGACGGCGCGGCCGGCAGGGGTCGCGCCGAGAGGCAGGAGGCCTTCCGTGTACGACGTGGTGCTGCTCACCCTCGGTTCGGAGCGGGACGCTCCCGGGGGCTGCGGCAGCGGCGGAGCCTGCTGCGGCGGTGCGACCAAAGCCGACACCGGCACGACGACGGCAGCCGACACCGGCGCGACGACCGGGGCCGACACCGGCACGACGACGGCAGCCGACGCCGGCACTACGACCGGGGCCGACACCGGCATGGCCGGGGCTGACGCCGGCACGACCGAGGCCGACCGGTGCGTCACCGAGCGACCCCGCGTACCGGTGCTGACCTGCGCCGATGCGTTGATCGCCCGGGGTGCCCGGGTGGAGACGGTCACCGCGCGATCGGATGCGGAGATCGACGAGGTGTTGGCGCGACTCGACGGCCCGCCCCGCCCGGACGGTCTCGCCTGGCCCGACCCGGACGGCAAGACCCGGCTGGTCGTCGCCACCGCCAGCGACGGGCAGTTGCGCGCCGTGCTGCGCCGGCTGGTCCGGCGGTACGCGCCACCGCCGAGCCGCCGTCCGGCGGATCTGCCCGGTGACCGGACGCTGCCCGATCTGCCGCCGGTGGCCGTACTCCCGCTCGACCCCGCACGTGGCGGCACCCACCGCGACCTGACCGCGCAGCTCGGGCTGCCTCGCGACCCGGCGGCGGTGGCCGCCGCCGTGCTGGACGGAACGCCGCGTCGGCTGGATCTGCTGCGCAACGACGGCGGCTCGGTGACCTTGGACGGCGCTCTGCTCGGCGCGGCCGACGACGCCGGCCGGCCACTGCACTGGCGGGCCCGGGTGGAGGTGGACGACACCATCCTCACCGACGGCGACGAGCCGCTGCTGGCCTGCGCGATCGGCAACGCCGGCGGTTACGCGACGCTCGACGACGTGACGCTGCTGGCCGCGCCGGACCCGACCGACGGCCAGGTCGAGGTCGCGGTGGCCGTGCCGGTGGTCGTCCGCTCCGCGCTGGGTCGGAAGCGGGTACGCCTGGAGGTGCGCCGGGCTCGCGGACGGGCCGTGTCGGTGCTGCCCAGGGAGGGCAAGGTGCCCTACCTCGACGATGGTGTCGAGGGCGAGCTGACCCGCAAGCGGTCCTGGTGGATCGAGCCGGGCGCCTGGGCGGTCTGGTCGATCTGACCCCGGCTGCGCCGACCGGCCGTCGTCGGTCAGTGGGCCTATCCTCGCAGGAGGACTGGGGAGGGACCGTAATGGACGAGAACGCCGACCGGGCACAGGTGCCCGGCCAGCAGCCGGTGCCGGAGCGGGACATCGAACCACTCTGGCCACCGGATCCGGCCGATGCTGGCGCGGGCGGCGCGGTGCCGCCCTGGGCTTCGGTCGCCGAGCGGCGGGGTGCCCCGCCGTCGGCCAGCCCGTTGTCGTCGGTGACACCGCCGGTGGTCGTGCCGCCGACCGGCCGTCCACCGGTTCCCGGGCAGCCCGGCGCCGCGGCCCTGCCCCCGCCGTCGCCATCCGACTACCCGTCGCTCACCGGCGCCGTGCCGGCACCCGGCTGGGGTGCCACCGGGCCGTCCGCCTCGGGTTGGGCTCCGCCGCAGCCGAGCTGGACGCCGCCCGCCGACCCACCGCCGACGCCGGCACCCGACGCTCCCGGTCCGACGGCCGGCGACACCCCGCCCACGCCGCCGACCACCGACGCCGCGCCGGCCACCGCCGCTTCCGAGGGCGCGAGCAGCGCGGCGGCGAGCACCGTGCCCGTGGACGGCGATCCGGGCGCGGGTGGCGTGCCCACGCCGCCGACGGTGGCGGGCGGGGTCGACCTGGACCTGCCGTTCTCCCTGGACCGTCCGGCCGCGACCGCCACGTCACCCGACCGCCCGGCCTCGACCGACCTCGCAACAGCCACGCCCCCCGACCGCCCGGCCTCGACCGACCTCGCAACAGGCGGGTCCGCGACAGCCGGCCCTGCGACGGCCGGGCCCAGCACCGCCGGCTCCGGGACGGAAGACGACGCAACGTCCGGGCCGCGCACCGCTGGCACTGGCACGGCAGACGCCGCGACCGCCGAGCCCGCGGCAGCCCAGCTCGGAACAGCCGAGCCCGGGACCGCGGCCACTGCCGCGGCCGAACCGGCGTCCGCCCAGGGTGACGGGTCCGGCACCGGGGACGACGCGCCCGGCGTCGGAACGGCCCGGCCGGCCACCGAGTCGCCCTGGGCGTATCCGCCGCAGCGGACGTCCGGTGCGGCCGGCTCGGCGCACGAGGAGGCGGCTGCCGGCACGCCGCCGATCCCCGCCCCGCCACAGCCGCAACCGCAACCGCAACCACCGCACCCCGGTGTGCCGGCCGTTCCTCCCCCCGGCCCCGGCCAGACGTACCCCGGCCAGACCTACCCCGGCCAGACCTACCCCGGCCAGACGTACCCCGGCCAGACCTACCCCGGCCAGACGTACCCCGGCCAGACCTACTCCGGTCAGGCCGGCCCCGCCCCGGCCATCCCCGGCCAGGCCGGCCCGGTGCCGCCGCCCCCGCCGCCGCCCGACCCGACGCAGTTCGGCGGCCTGCCGCACGGCGGTCCGATGCCGCAGCAGGGTACGCCGACGACCCCGCCGCCCGGGCCGTTCCCGCCCTCCCCGGGCTGGTATCCGCCGCCCTGGCAGCAGGGGACGCCCGGCGCCGCACCGACGTCGCCGCAGCCGTACCAGGAGGCCGAGGGGGTGGCCCGGGTGCCGTCGACCGGTTACCCGGACGCCACCTGGACACCGGAGACCACCGCCGCGCCGACCGCCGAGGACTTCGCCCGGCGCCGGCAGGTACGGCCCGCCGATCCGGTGGCCACCATGGGCGTCCGCGCCGTGGTCAACAAGATGGGGCTGCTCCGGCTGGCGCCGGGGCGGCACGAGCAGGAACTCAAGCGGGACATCGAAATGGTGCGCCGCAACTTCGGCGGGCTGCGGCAGGTGACCGTGGTCAACCCGAAGGGCGGCGCCGGCAAGACGGTGGCCATCCTGCTGCTCGCCATGACGTTCGGCCAGAAGCGCGGCGGGTACGTGCTGGCCTGGGACAACAACGAAACCCAGGGCACCCTCGGGATGCGGGCCCAGCAGGACTTCCACTCCCGCACGGTGCGGGACATGCTGCGGGACCTCGGGCAGTTCCAGGGTGCGCACGGGCGGGTCGGCGACCTGTCGCAGTACGTCCGCTCGCAGGGTGAGGGGATGTTCGACGTACTCGCCTCGGACGAGTCGGCCACCGGTGGCGAGATGCTCACCGCGGCCGCGTTCGCCGAGATCCGCGAGGTGGTCAGCCGGTTCTACAAGTTGATCTTCGTGGACACCGGCAACAACGTACGGGCGCAGAACTGGCAGGCCTCGATGGACGCCACCGACCAGTTGGTGGTCACCATGTCCGCCCGTAACGACTCGGCGGAGACGGCCGCCCGGATGCTCGACCACCTGGAGCAGAGCGGCCGGCAGCGGCTGGTCCGACAGGCGGTGACGGTGGTGTCGATGCCGCCGTCCCGCAAGGAGATCGACCTGCCGGCCATCCAGGAGCACTTTGCAGCACGGACCAGGGCGGTGTTGCTGGCCCCGTACGAGCGGCTCATCGACAGCGGTGAGCCGATCCGGTACGGCGGGCTCTCGTCGGCCACCCGGGACGCCTGGCTGAAGATCGCCGCCGCGGTCGCCGAAGGGCTGTGACCGCCGACGGTCGGGCCGGCACGATGCCGGACCGACCGCCGGGACGGTCTCAGATGCTGGCCAGCGCGTCCGCCGCCGCCGGGTCGCAGTCGCGCAGGAACTGGGCGCAGCGGGCCGCCTCGTCGGCCTCGCCGATCTCGTCGGCGGCCCGGGAGAGCACGTAGAGGCAGCGCAGGAAGCCCCGGTTGGGCTCGTGCGACCACGGCACCGGGCCGTGCCCCTTCCAGCCGCTGCGGCGCAGCTGGTCCAGGCCACGGTGGTAGCCGGTGCGCGCGTAGGCGTACGCCGTCACCACCTGGCTCTGCGCGAACGCCCGCGCCGCGAGCTCCGCCCAGGCCGCGCTGTAGGTCGGGAAACGGGCCGCCACCTCGGCGTACGCCTCGTCGGTGCCGGCCTCCTCGGCGGCGGCCAGGGCGGCGTCAGCCTCGTCGTGCGCGGGAAGGAGGGTGGCCGGTGGCTCTGGCAACAGGTTCTGCATCGTCCCATTCAACCCGCTGGACGGGGCGACACGCGAGCGGGTCGGCCGACGCGCTCGGCTGAACGGCTGAGGAGTTGGTCACGCCTGCGGCCTATGCCACTGCCAGGTGTTTTCCACTACAACTATTGGTCCGGAGCCTCCCCAGGACCCGGTTATGCAGGAGCCCGGTGGCCACAACCGCCGGGCTCCTGTCTTTTCCCCAGCCCGAGGTTTGGCCGGCCCCCCGGCAGGGGCAGGATGGCCCGGTGCCGACCCCACCTCCCGCGGACGTCATCGAGCCGCAGCTGCACACCAACGAGATCCAGACTCAGGACGAGTTCGATCGGCAGCTGGCCACCGGCCGTCTGACCGGGCTGACCGTGCAGGGCCTCCGCCTCGACCTCGCCCCGGTGCCCGACCTGACCGGCGTCGAGGTCACCGGGACCCTCTTCGTCGGGTGCCGGTTCGCCTCTCGGGACGTCGGGGCGGACCTGGTCCGGCGCGGCGCGAACGTGGTGCCGCCGTTCTCCGGGCTGCCGTACCCGACCCAGCCGGCGCACCTCTACGCGCCGGAGGATCTGGCCGCCGGGTTCGCCGAGGGCGGGTTCGCCGGGATGTACGACACCCGGGTGTACGAGCACTACCGGGCGCACGGCGGAGCGCTGCCGGACGTCAAGGAGGCACTCGGTCAGCGGCTGCACGACCACGGCGTGGACAACGCGCTGGCCGACGCCACCCGGGCCTGGCTGGCCGAACACGGGCCGCAGTCGGTGGTGGGCATCATGGGCGGGCACGCGGTGCTGCGCGGCAGTGCGGCGTACCGGATGGCGGCCGTGCTGGGTTGGGAGCTGGCCCGGGCCGACCGGCTGGTGGTGACCGGCGGCGGTCCCGGGGTGATGGAGGCGGCGAACCTCGGCGCCTACCTGGCGGACCGGCCGGCCCAGGAGTTGACCGCGGCGATCGACCTGCTGGCCACCGCGCCCGACTTCACCGACCACCACCGCTACACGGCGACGGCGCTGACGGTCCGGCAGCGGTACGCGGGCGTGCCCCGGCCGCGCGGTGTCGACGCGGGCTGGGCGCGGGCCGGTGGGCTGGCAATCCCGACCTGGCTGTACGGGCACGAGCCGGCGAACCTGTTCGCCGGACGGATCGCCAAGTACTTCTCCAACGCGATCCGGGAGGACACCATCCTGCGGCTCGCCCGGGGCGGCATCGTCTTCGCCCCGGGGCGGGCGGGGACGGTGCAGGAGGTGTTCCAGGCGGCCACCAAGACCTACTACGGCACCGACGGCACCAGCGGCGCGTACGTCTTCCTGGACCGCGACTACTGGACGCGGGAGCTGCCGGTGGAGGCGCTGCTGCGCCCGCTGCTGGCGGCCTCCCCGTTCGGCGACCTGTCGGCGACGATCCACCTCACCGACGACGTCCAGGAAGCCGTGCGCCTGCTCACCGCCTGAAGGAAGGGCACCTTGTTATCGGATTTTGCATAGCAAGGGTCCCTTGCTAACGGAACGGGCCTGAGCTGAAACGGCGACGGCCGGCTCCCCGAGGGAGAGCCGGCCGCCGGTGGCGCGTCGTTACTTGGTCATCGTGGTGCCGGTCGAGCGCAGGTGCTCGCACGCCTCGACGACCCGGGCGGCCAGGCCTGCCTCGGCGGCCTTGCCCCAGGTACGCGGGTCGTACTGCTTCTTGTTGCCGACCTCGCCGTCGATCTTCAGCACGCCGTCGTAGTTGCGGAACATGTGGTCCGCGACGGGCCGGGTGAAGGCGTACTGGGTGTCGGTGTCGATGTTCATCTTCACCACGCCGTAGTCCAGCGCCTCACGGATCTCGCTCAGCAGGGAGCCGGAACCGCCGTGGAAGACCAGGCTGAGCGGCTTCTCCTTGCCGTACTTGGCGCCGACCGCGTCCTGGATCTGCTTGAGGATCTCGGGACGGAGCTTGACGTTGCCCGGCTTGTAGACGCCGTGCACGTTGCCGAAGGTCAGCGCCGCCATGTAGCGGCCCTTCTCGCCGAGGCCCAGCGCCTCGACCATGGCCAAGCCATCGTCGACCGTCGTGTAGAGCTTGTCGTTGATGGCGTTCTCGACGCCGTCCTCCTCGCCACCGACGACGCCGACCTCGATCTCAAGGACGATCTTGCCCCTGGCGGCCTCGTCGAGAAGCTGGGAGGCGATCTGCAGGTTCTCCGCCACCGGCACGGCCGAGCCGTCCCACATGTGCGACTGGTACAGCGGCTCCTCGCCGCGCTTGACCCGCTCCTGCGAGATGGCCATCAGCGGCCGGACGAATCCGTCCAGCTTGTCCTTCGGGCAGTGGTCGGTGTGCAGCGCGACGTTGACCGAGTACTTCTTGGCCACCTCGTGCGCGTACGCGGCGAACGCCACCGCGCCGGTGACCATGTCCTTGATCGAAGGGCCGGACAGGTATTCCGCGCCACCGGTGGAGACCTGGATGATGCCGTCGCTCTCCGCGTCGGCGAAGCCCTTGAGCGCCGCGTTCAGCGTCTGGGAGGAGGTCACGTTGATTGCGGGGTACGCGTACCGGCCAGCCTTGGCGCGGTCCAGCATCTCCGCGTAAGCCTCGGGGGAAGCGATGGGCATGTTGAACGCTCCTTACTTACCACTCTCGGCCGTGCTGGCCGCTGTTCTTCATTTGTGCGCCGGACCGCGCTGTCCTCCGCCCGGCAGTATCCCGTAGCTGAGGTGCGGCGGAACAACCGACCCGGCCCGCACCAGCCGGACGGGGCGTGCCGGGAATCCGGTCACCGGTTGTCCAGGCGGTCCGGAACGACGACGCTGATCAGCCAGGTGACCACGGTCATCACGATGGCTCCCCAGAACGCGGCCCAGAAACCGTCCACCTGGAACGGCAGGTCGAGGCCGCGCGCGATCCGGTCGGTCAGCAGGAACAGCAGCGCGTTGACCACCAGGGCGAACAGGCCCAGGGTCAGCAGGTAGAACACGCAGCCGACCACCTTGATCACCGGCTTGAGCACCGCGTTGATCACGCCGAAGATCAGCGCCACCACGATCAGCGTCAACACGGTGTTGCCACCCGAGCGGCCGTTCACGTCGACCCCGGGCACGATGAGCGTGGTGACCCACAACGCGACCGCCGTGATCGCCAGCCGGATGAGGAAGCCCACGGCCCCATCCTGGCACCGGTCCGGCCGCCGAGGGTGCATTCCGCCGACTCGGCTTCCCGGCGCGCTGCCGGCGCAGCCCGTACGGTGGGTGGGAACCGTGCACCGAGCCCCGGGAGGGACGATGGGTCAGCCCGATGAGGACTTCATCCCCGGTGACCACCTCGACCCGGCCGAACGCGACCCCGAGGCGGAGCCGGCCGACGCGGTGGAGCAGGCTGCGGTGGTCGGCCCCGCCGACGGCGACACCGAGCCGCACCGCGGCCTGGAGGTCGACGACTGGGACGCGATGGAGCAGGCCCGGGTGGTCACCGGCGACGAGGACGACTACCGCTGACGGTTCAGCGCGGGCTGTCGACCAGCTTCGGGTGACGAGCCGACCAGTCACCGAGCCGGTCGTCGCGCAGCGCGCCGAAGAACTCCGGGGCGAGCTTCGGGTCGGGAATCAGGCGCGGACGCGGCCCGAGGGGCTCGGTGACCGGCAGGCGGAGCCCGACCGGCTCCAGTGATCCCAGTGTGGGCACGAGCCGCATCAGGTCGAGCATGGCGGCCCGGTCGGGCGACACCAGGAGATCCGGGCCGACGGTTCCCAGCAGCGTGGCGAGCCGTACCGGGTTGGTGAGCACACCCTGTTCGGTGGCCTGACGGACCATGCCGGCGGCGAACAGCCGGGCGTTACGGTCTCGATCCTGGATGCCCCAGGTCATGCCATACCGCTGGCGAAGCAGGTCGACCGACGCCGTGCCGTCGAGACGCTGGCAGCCGGCGGGAAAGACGCGCTTGGTGTGGACGGAGCGCACCCGCTCAGGCAGGCAGACCGGCACACCGTGCACGGCGTCGGTGAGTTTGCGCAGTGCGGCGTAGGTCAACACCACCCCGGCGTCCACCTCGGCCCCGGTCAACTCGGCGACCGTACGCCGGGTCAGCTCATATCCCTTGGCCATGTCCGGCCGGGTGAACCCGGCGCCGAACGCGAACGTGGCGTTCAGCTTGTCGGTCCCATGGCCCGGGATCGGCACGCTCAGGTCACGCGGGAACGAGATGAGGTACGGGCGGCTGTGGTCGGCCGGGATGTGCAGCAACAGCACCGAGTCTGCCCGCGACGCCTCCCTCCCGTTGCCGTCGATGCCGAGCAGGAGAATGTTCACCGCATCCGTCGGCACCGGACGCGCCGACTCGCTGATCAGGTCGGCGGCCTGCGGTGGCCCGGCGCGCTCGGGTGTCAACAGGGGTACCCCGAGCCCCAGCACCCCGAGCAGGGCCAGTGCGGTGCCACCGGCCTGCCAACGTCGGCGACGCCGCCGTCGGCCGACCACCAGCCGGTCGATCGCGGCCCGCAGCGGGCCGGTCGACGGAGTCAGTGACTCGTGCCGAGCGAAGGCGGCACGCAGGTCGTCCTCAATCATGTTCACGCCTCCACGTACTCGGCCCGGAGCGTGGCCAGGGCCCGGGAGATGGACGAACGTACGGTCCCGACGGCGCAGCCGAGAATGTCGGCGATCTCAGCGTCGGGCAGATCCTCGTAGTAGCGCAGCACCAGGGTGGCGCGTTGTCGGCGCGGCAGCCGGGAGAGCCAGGACCAGACCTGGTCCCGGTCCACGGCGGACTGGGCGTGATCGGCGGGTGCCGGCACCGCCTCGTCGGGTTCCGCGCGCAACAGCACCCGGCGCATCCAGGAGCCGCGCCGCCAGTCGACGTACTGGTTGGTGAGCATCCGGCGTACGTAGCGCTCGGGAGAGTCGGCCCGGCTGACCCGTCGCCAGTTGAGCTGAACCCGGACCATCGTCTCCTGCACCAGATCCTGCGCCTGGTGCGGATCGCCGGTCAGCATCACCGCGTACCGCAGCAGCGGGGCCAGTCGCGTGTCCGCGAACTCCTCGTACGTCACTGCACCTCCCGAGGTTCCTGACTCAGATGACGGGAGTGGACCGACCGAACGTTGCGGTGCTGCCGATCAACCTTTCGGACTGTCTTGGCCCTTGGGGGTGTTCGGGGGCAGCCGCCGACCTTAGCGAGTCCTTAAGATCCGCAGGCTCCACCTGAATCCCCTGCACAGGAGGAAACCCCTTCATGCTCACCCATTCCACCCGGCGTTGGCTCGCCGGACTGGGCGTAGCAGGCGCGTTCGTCGCAGCCTCCGCCAGCCCGGCCATCGCCGCCGAGGCCCCCTTCGAGATCGAGACGCACGATCTGCTCGTCGCGCCCGGCCACTCGGATTACGGCTACTTCTTCGCTCAGCCGACGGATCACGAGTCCGAGCCGAAGTTCGGCAAGACCTCCGTGGACGTCGACTTCTCCGCCGTCGCGGACTTCGCCACGCTGGAGCCGGCGTGGGGCTGGACCTGCGACGTGTCGACGACCAAGCTGCACTGCGAGATCGACGTCGAGGAGGGGCAGTCGCCCTGGTTCGACTACCTGGTCACGGGTAAGGACGACGCGAAGCCGGGCCAGAAGGGCGACCTGAAGGTCAGCGTCACCTCCGGTGCCAAGACGGTCAGCGCGACGGCCGGCGTCACCATCGCCGAGGGCGTTGACCTGGTGAGCGACCCGACCACCGAGGGCAGCGGTGCCCCGGGCACCCGCGCGGGCCTGCCGGGTGTCGTGCGCAACGCCGGCGAGACCGCCATTGATGGCACCGTCCTCGTGGTGCAGGCCGAAGAACTCGCCGCCTACGGTGGCGACTACTCGAACTGCAAGTCGGACGAGTGGGGCATGGTCGCCTTCTGCAGGTTCGACACGAAGATCGAGCCGGGCAAGTCGTACAAGCTTTCGGAGGACCTGCCGATCAAGGTGTCCCCGAACGCACGCACGGGCGCCAAGTTCCCGGTCGCGCTGGACTGGTGGACCACGGACGACTGGGACCTGGCGTTCAAGGACTGGTACCAGGACGAGGTCAAGCCCGGCAAGGGCGAGAAGCTTGCTCTGGTCGCGCAGCCGACGCAGCTGGCGCGGGTGCCGCAGACCGACCTGGACCAGATGAACAACTTCACCGTCGGCACCGTCCAGGTGACCGGCGACAACCAGGCGGACCTGGCGACCAAGGGCGCCACCGCGAGCGGCAAGAAGGGCGACGTGGTCAACGTCGCGCCGAGCTTCACCAACCTCGGCCCGGCCGTGCTCGAGTACCAGGGCCAGTCGACGCCGGGCATCCGCCTGGAGGACCTGCCGATCCGGATCACGGTCCCGGCCGACACGACGGCGGTCGAGGCGCCCTACGACTGCGTGCCGTTCACGCCGAACGCCGAGTGGGACCCGTGGGACGCGGCCTGGGGCGAGCCGGGTGCCAAGGAGTACGCCTGCCAGGTCCTTGAGACCTGGAAGGACTACGAGACCAACTACCAGTTCGCGCTCCGCATCGACAAGGTCGTCCCGGACGCCTCCGGTGTCATCACCACCAAGCTGGTCGGTGACCCGAACAAGAGCAACGACACCGCGAAGATCGTCATCAACCCGACCAACGCTGGTGGCGGCAACAACGGTGGCGGCAACGCTGGTGGCGGCAATGGCGGTGGCGGTCAGGGCGGTGACGGCCCCTCCCTGCCGATCACCGGCCAGTCCACCGGCCTGATCGCCGGCCTCGGCGCCCTGCTGCTCGCCGCGGGCGTCGGCGGCTACATGGTGGCCAAGCGCCGCCGGACCCGCTTCGTCGCCTGATCCACCCGCACCACCGGTGCCCCGCCGACCACCCGGTCGGCGGGGCATCGTCGTTACGGCCCGTCACCGACGGGCCGAACGTTGCGGCGATGCCGATCATCCTTTCGGCTTGTCTTGACCCTCGGGCGGTGCTGGAGGCGGCGGCGATCCTTAGAAGTTTCTTAAGATCCACGGGCTCCACCTAATCCCCTACTGGAGGAACCCCTCATGCTCACCCACTCCACCCGGCGCTGGCTCGCCGGACTGGGCGTAGCAGGCGCGTTCGTCGCAGCCTCCGCCAGCCCGGCCGCAGCGGCTCCGGCGGCCGAGTTCGACCTGTACTTCCAGGACGTCACCGTCGCCGCCGACTCGGCGGGCGTCATCCGGGGAGCGGCGGTGTTCGGCTCCGAACCGGCCGTCCTCAACGAGGTCACCGTCCGCTACGACTACCGCTCACTCGCTAGCAAGATCACCTTGGCGGGCGATGTGGGCAATGACTGCTCCGCCGACGGCGACGCGGTGTTGGTGTGCACCGAACACTCCCCGCTCGTTGTCGACGAGAACTTCGGGGGATTCCCTGGGGGCGTCGTTATCGCCCCGACCGACAAGGCAGCCACCGGCGACGCCGGTGCACTGAAGATCAGCCTCCAGACCGCCGGTAAGGAGGTGGCCAACCACACCTCACAGATCCGGATCGCCGAGGGCGTTGACATCGCGGCTGGCCCCGACACCACGGTGAAGGCGACGCCCGGCGGCGCGTTCCAGGCTCCGTTGACCGTCCTGAACGTCGGCAAGACCGACGTGTTGGGCGTGGTGGCGTTCTTCGACACCGACTACGGCATCCGGACCGAGGAGCGATTCAACAACTGCTACTACGACGAGGACTTCCTGCTCGCCTGTGAGTTCGACGGAATCCCGGCGGGCGAGGGCGGCACGGCGACCCTCAACTACGAGCTGGCCAAGGACACCTACGCACCGGGTAGCCAGTTCAGCGGCATCTGGCTGATGACCCCGACGGACTTCGAGGAGCTCAACGGCGTACGCAAGGCGGCCGGCGCCGGGGCGACCCACCGCGGCACTGGCAAGGCCCTGGCGCTGACCCCGGTGCCCGGCAAGCGCGGTGCTCGCGCCCTGCAGACGGACGTGGACCCCACCAACAACCAGAGCAGCGTGACGGTTGAGGTCACCGGTAAGAACGGTGCTGACCTGGCGGCCGTCGGTGCCACGTTCACCGGGGCCAAGGGCGCGGTGGTCACCGCCGCACTCGGCTTCCACAACAATGGGCCGGCCACCCTGGATCACCTTCGTTCCGAGTCGGACGTCACCTTCGTGGACGTGACGGTGCCTTCCGGTACCACCGCGGTCGAGGTGCCGTTCGAGTGCGCACCGCGTACCGGCAAGGACGCCGAGTGGGGCGAGGCCGGCACCCCGGGTGCCGCCGAATACCGCTGCTACCCGGGGCCGTTCGCCCCGGCGGGCGAGGAGTTGACCGGCGAGTTCAAGTTCCGCATCGACAAGGTCATCGCCAACGCCGCCGGCACGGTCAAGGTCAACGTGCCGTGCGAGTGCGAAGGCGGCTTCTACGCCGACCTGAAGCCTGCCAACGACACCGCGAAGATCCTGGTGAACGCGGCCGACGGCGGCAACGGCGGCGGTCAGGGTGGTGACGGCGGTGCCCTGCCGATCACCGGCCAGTCCACCGGCCTGATCGCCGGCCTCGGCGCCCTGCTGCTCGCCGCGGGCGTCGGCGGCTACCTGGTGGCCAAGCGCCGCCGGACCCGCTTCGTCGCCTGATCCACCCGCACCACCGGTGCCCCGCCGACCACCCGGTCGGCGGGGCACCGTCCGTTGCGCCCGCACACGGGTGGTTGAGGCCCGGTCCGGCGCAGCACGAGACTGGGCTTCGGTACCCTTTGTGGCCGTGGACACAGCTGAGAAGACCCGGGCTCTCACGGAGAGCGTCGCCCTGAACCCGCTCGATCCCAAGGATCTGCTGCAGACCTTCGGGCTGATCGGCGTCTGGGTGATCCTCTTCGCCGAGACCGGCCTGCTGGTGGGCTTCTTCTTCCCCGGCGACTCGCTGCTGTTCCTCGCCGGGGTGGCCGCCTCACCGGTGGCCGACGCCATCTTCGGTGACGGCACTCGACTGTCCCTGATCGGCCTGCTGATCGGCGGGCCGATCTGCGCGATCGTCGGCGCACAGCTCGGTCACTGGCTCGGCGCGCGGTTCGGCCGGCGGATGTTCGAGCGGCCGAACTCCCGACTGTTCAAGCGGGAGTACGTCGAGAAGGCGGAGTACTACTTCCAGAAGTTCGGCCCGGCGAAGGCCGTGGTCCTGGCGCGCTTCATCCCGATCGTCCGGACGTTCCTCAACCCGGTCGCGGGCGCCCTCGGCATGCCGGCCCGTCAGTTCCTGCTCTGGAACATCGTCGGCGCGGTGCTCTGGGTGGACGGCATCCTGTTGATCGGCTATCTGCTCGCGGACCAGATCTACCAGGCCATCGGCGACAAGATCGACCACTACATCCTGCCGGTGGTGGCCCTGATCATCGTGATCTCGGTGCTGCCGATCTTCTTCGAGTTCCTGCGCGACCGTCGGGCCCGCAAGCGCGGCGAGGCGGTCGCGGTGGTGGCGGCGGCCAGCGCCGTCGGCGCGGTGGAGGCGGTCCGCGAGTCGTTCGACCACGAGAAGCACCCGCACGACGGTCGGCGTCCGGAGCACGGCCAGGAGCACTGAGGCGGGCACGACGACGGCCGGCCCCCTGGTGAAGGGGGTCGGCCGTCGTCATGTTGGCCCGGCCTCCGGCGGTGCGGCCGGGGACGAGCATGTGTCACTACCGGTGGCGCCACCCCTGGCTCGCCATCGGACACCATCCCGGCGCGGGACGGTGTGCAGCGCCTATGTCAGCGGGCCTTCTTGGTGGCCCGCTTACGCGGCGGGGTCAGCAGGTCGGCGATCGTCGCGATCGCACTCGGGACCAGGCTGTAGTACGCCCAGACACCGCGCTTCTCCCGCTGCAGCAAGCCCGCCTCGGTGAGGATACGCAGGTGATGACTGACCGTCGGCTGAGAGAGGCCGAGCGGCGCCGTCAGGTCACAGACGCACGCCTCGCCCTCGGGGGCCGACTGGATCAGGCTGAGCAGCCGCAACCGAGCAGGATCGGCGAGGGCCTTGAGGACCCCCGCGAGACGCTCGGCATCGGCACGTTCGATCGGCTCGCCGTTAAGCGGCGAGATCTGAGGCATAGTCATTTCGGCCAACGCAGTTCCCACGTATTCCATCCTTCCACCAGCAGCATCGATCCGCCTGCATATCAGCAGATCCGAATCGGTAAACTTTTACGCCACAAGGCCGAGGTCAGCCAACGTATAGGCCGCCCGGTACGGCAATCCGGCGGCTCGCACCGCGTCGCCGGCACCTCGATCAACAATAACCGCCACGCCCACGACTTCGGCCCCGGCCTCGCGAAGCGCCTCGACCGCAGTCAACACACTTCCGCCCGTCGTGGACGTGTCCTCCACCGCCAACACCCGACGGCCGGCCACCTCCGGTCCCTCGATCCGCCGCTGTAGACCGTGCGCCTTGCCCGCCTTGCGCACCACGAAGGCGTCCAGGGCACGACCGGCCGGAGCGGCGGCGTGCAGCATCGAGAGCGCGACAGGGTCCGCGCCCAAGGTGAGCCCACCGACAGCGTCGTACTCCCAATCGGCGGTGAGGTCGAGCAGCACCCGACCGACCAACGGAGCGGCCTGGTGATGGAGCGTGACGCGCCGCAGATCGACGTACCAGTCTGCCTCGCGCCCCGAGGAGAGCACGACCCGTCCGTGGACCACAGCCAGGTCGGTAATGAATTTACGCAGGTCGTCGTGGTCCCCCATGGCGATAGAGGTTACTGCGCAAGTCTGAACGCCGTGTGCGGGGTCCACCCTGATCAGCCCAGCGGGGGACCGATGGTTGGCGATGTACGGCTACGCTCAGCGACCGGGCTGGTTGCGGCGCGCCAACGGCGCGCGAAGGTGCCGGCGGAGCGGCCGGGCCGTACGGGCTCAGTGCTCGTCGCGACCGATCCGGCCGCGGGTGTCCCGGGCGACCGCCTGGAGCAGCCGGCGGGGGGCGTGCCGCAGACCGGCAACGGCCACCTTGTACTTCCACGCCGGAATGCTGACCAACTTGCCTTTGCCCAGGTCACGCAAGGCTTCTGCGACCACATCCTCGGCCCGTAGCCACAGCCATTCGGGCGTCTTCGACATGTTGATGCCGGCCCGCTCGTGGAACTCCGTACGGGTGTAGCCGGGGCAGAGAGCCATCACGCGGACACCGAAAGGCCGCGCGGACTGGCCGACGGACTCGCTGAAATTGGTGACCCACGCCTTGCTGGCCGAGTAGGTCGACCCGGGCATCACTGCGCCAAATCCTGCGACCGAAGAGACATTTATCACTGCCCCGTCGCGCCGTTCGGTCATCGGGCCCAGGGCCGCCAAGGTCAGTCGCATGACCGCGTGCACGTTGAGCCGCAGCAGACGAGCCTCGGCCTCGGCGGAGGAGCGGAGGAACGGCTTGTTCAGGCTGATGCCGGCGTTGTTCACCAGCAGGTGCACCGGGCTTCCGCCAGTGAGCCGCTGCTCGACCGTGGCGCAGCCGTCGTCGGTGGACAGGTCCGCCGAGATGGTCTCCACCTCGCGGCCGTGCCGGGAACCCAACTCGGCGGCCAGGTCGGCCAGTCGGGTCGCGTCACGGGCGACCAGGATCAGGTGCCAACCATCCGCGGCCAGCCGTCGGGTGAACGCGGCACCGATCCCCGCGGTGGCACCGGTGATCAGTGCCCGCCGCTCGCTGGTCGTGGGGTCGAGCGTCACGGGCGGTCCTCACCTGGGCGGGTACGGGGGCGCGGCGGGCGCCTGCGGGGCGTGCGGAAAGGCGGACGGAGCGAATGGCACGGTCGGTGTCGGGGGACGGCGCCGACCGAACCAGGCGTTCGCCGCCGGCAGGGCCAGCAGCGTAGCTACCACAAGGTAACCGAGCCCCTGTCCAACCGAAAGCCCGGCGTTGAGCGGAATCCACCACGACGGGTACGCGTCGGCGACCAGACCCAGCAGCTCGGAGGTGGCCCGCTCGTCGGCGCCCAGCCGCAGCGGAGCTGCCCGCTCGCCGACGAGCACCGCGACGCTGCAACAGCCCGCCAGCAGGCCGAGCCCGCAGACCACCCAGGTGGCCACCCGGACGCCGGAGCGACCGCTCAACAGCCCGAGTGCCAGGCCGGCGAGCAGCGGCGCCGAGAGCGCGGCCACCACCGCCGAGAGCGCCGCGGACGCGCGGAGCAGGGCCGCCACACCGTCGATCTGCTGCGGTGTCGCCGAGGTGTCCCGGGCGGCGGAGCGGAACTCGTCGACCGTCCGGCCCAGCACCACCAGGTCGACGACGGTGTACGCGAGTGCGGCGACCGCCATCGCCAGCAGCACGGCCGTGGCCAGCAGGACCACGGAGGACCGGCGGGGCGGTGCCGATTCCGGGTACGACACGACGAATCCCTCCGGTAGGCGTCGGGTTGCAACCTACTCGGAGGGATCGTCGGCGTCGTGCTTATCGAGCGGTCAACTCGCGGCCGGCGGCGTCGGACCGGGGCGATCGGCCGGCGGCGTGTCGTCGGGCCGGTCCGCACCGGTCGGTCCCGAGGGTCCGGCGGACGGCGGAGCCGACGGCGGCTGGTAGCCCGGCTGCGCCGACCCGGGTGCCTGGCCCGGCGTCGTCGGGTAGCCCGGCTCGCCACTCGACGGGTAGCCCGGCTCGCCGCTCGACGGGTAGCTCGGCGCGCCGCCGCTCGACGGGTAGCCCGGCTCAGCCGAGGTCTGCGGGTAACCCGGCTGGCCACCCGGCTGCGGGTAGCCGGGGTAGCTTGCGCCCGGGGTCGGCGGCTCCCAGGTCGTGGCGGGCTTGCGGAAGAACTCGTTGGCCTTCGGCAGCGCCAGCAGGATCAGCGCGGCGAGCAGCGCGAGGAGGCTGATGACACCGAGCAGCAGGCTGACCGGGGTGAGCCAGGACGGCAGCGCCTCGTCCAGCCGGCGCTGGATCTCCTCACCGCTCGGCATGTCGCTGCCACCGCCGCCGGTGCTGGTGAAGCTGCCGGCCGCACCGCTGACCAGCCCGCCACCCGTGCAGCAGACCATGATGCCGCCGACGATCCAGGTGGTGATCCGGGCACCGTTGCGGCCCTGGTTGTTGAAGAGCGCCAGCACGCCCAGCACCACGGCGAGCAGCAGGAGCAGGATGCTGCTGCCGAGACCGAAGGCGAAGAAGAAGTCCGCCACCTGTTCGGCGCCTTCGGCCGTGCTGCCCGCGTACGCCTCGCGGAGCGCGTCACGGGTCTTGCCGATGGTGGAGAGGGTGAGGATCAGACTGATTACCTGGCACGCCAGGAACAGGAAGAGCAGGTAGCTGGAAATCGTCACGATGGATGGCCGCTGGCGGGCCGGCGTGCTCTGGGAATCGACCACGATTCTCCTTCCCTAGATCGCGCACACACCGTATCGACAACCGGCCACCCTGGCATGCCGTGGCAACCCCGGCATGTCCGTCGACTCCGACTCAGCGACCCTCGGCCGTGGGTTGGATCGCCAGCTCAGCGGAATCGAGCAGGTCCCCGCGGGACACCCTCCAACCCTCTTCGCCGTACGCCTCGAAGGCGAGCCGCGCGGCGCCCCCGGACTGGTAGTCGTGGTAGCGCATGGTTCCGGCCGGTGACAGCCCGGTCTCCCCGGTGGCGGTGTAGCGCGCCTGCCCGGACTCGGACCAGGTGTAACGCCGCCCGCCGAGGTCGATGGTCGGGGCACCCGGGGTGACCGTCGCGCCCGGCTCGCCGGTCCAGAGCACCAACTCCGGGTCGGGACCGCCCTCCACCGAGAGCCAGTGGTCGGTGCCGGTGCCTCCGTCGAGCAGGTGCTGCACCCAGCTCCAGTCCCCCTCCACCAAGCGGAGGGTGCCCCGTACCGCGTACTCCATGTCGCGGATCCGCACGCGGTCGCCCGGGGCCAGGCGGTGCGGGCCCCCGCGCAGCGTGTCCGCCGCCCGGCCGCGCGCCGGCCGTCCGGCGGACGATGCGTTGCCCGAACGGGCCGCCGCCCGCCGCCGGGCCCGCATGACGATCAGGACCACGGCCAACGCGAGTACGGCCACCACCAGGTACGTCACCGATGCGTCCACCCGACCACCTCCCCAGGTACGTCGGCGCGAACGGTAACAACGCTCGGCACCAGCACGGCTCGCGTTGTGGCCGAAAGCTCAGCTACCGGGGAGGCTCCGGTGCGTCGCCGGGCGGAACCGGCGACAGCGTGGACTCGGGTCCGCCTGGCGGGGTGGTGGACGCCGACGGCGTCAGATGCGCGGCCGGATCCGGACAGATCAGGTAGCCGGGCGGGACCTGCTGGCCCGACGGGAGGAAGCCAGGCGTGCCCTGCCACGGCAGCACGAGGGGGTAGGCCGACGGCCAGCCCATCGCGGCGGGGGCGGGCGGCGGCTTGCTGGGTGCGGTACCCGGCACGAACCAGCGGTTGGCCGGTGGCAGTGCCAGCAGCAGGACCACGGCCGCGCTTAGCGTCAGGACGAGGAGCACGCTCAGCCCGGCCACCGGGATGAACAGGTCGCCGAAGGGGTCGGCCGCGGAGTAGAGCGCCTCGAAGAACTCCGACTCCGGCCACTCGTCCTCGGAGTCGATCGTCGTCGGGTCGACCTCGGTCGGCACGCTGGTCAGCAGCGGCACGAGGAATCCGCCGGAGCAGCACTGGGCGAAGCAGACCAGCAGTTGGGTGCCGCTGGCCACGAAGACCAGGATCCGTGCGGTGTTGAGGCCGCGCCGAACCGGGCCGGCCGTGGCCACCAGCCACATCGCGAGCAACACGGCGGGTACGCCGATGACCAGCGTCATCGCGATGTTGCCTCGCCGTTCGCCAGTCACCTCGGCCGGGTCGGCGTCCGGTACGAGCTGCGCGGCGCGGGTGATCTGACCGTCGAAGTGCACCGCCTCGGCGACCGCCAGCCCGGCCAGGCCCAGCAGGATCAGCACCAGGGCCAGTTGCAGCCAGAAGGCGATGGTCACGGTGACCGGGCGGGGCGGGCGTACCGGCGCGAGTGCGGGCGGGCTCATGGCCCGCAACGTACGGAAGCGCGGCAACCGCGGGTAGCCCCGTTCGGGCGGCCTCGGCCAGCGAATGGATCACGCGATTGCGAGCCGCTCCGTGGCATAGCCGCCGAGCGTGGTGCGTCCCAGCACGCAGCCGACGAAGGTGGTGAACTCGGTCGGGTCGTCCCGCAGCGACGTCCACGCCGCTCGGGCTTCAGTCGGGTCGATGCGCTCCAGCAGCGTGGCCGCGTACGCCCGGCCGGCCGGTGAGCCCTCGGCCAGCAGCCGGTCGAGCTGCCGGCGTACCTCCTCGGGGTGGTCGTCGAGGGCGGCCTCGACCCGTTGGTAAGCCTCGGTCACCGGCAGGAGCGTGCCAGCGAACCCAACCCCACCGAACGCCAGCGTGTCGGCCGAGACCAGTTCGTCAACGGCCGCGCGCAGTTCCCGCTTCCACGTCTCCCCAATACCGAACACACCCCCATCCTTTCCCCGCCGCCCGCCACTCCACCCTGTTGATCAAGAGGTTTGCGTCGTGGGAAGACTTTCCGACGACGCAAACCTCTTGATCATCGCGCTTCAGGGGGGGGGTTAGGCGGGGGTTACTGACAGGGTGTTGGTTTGGGGGTTTAGGTCCACCTTTACCGTGTCGCCGTCTCGGATGGTTCCGGAGAGCAGGGCCTTGGCCAGCTGGTCGCCGATGGCCGTCTGGACCAGGCGACGCAGTGGGCGGGCGCCGTAGATCGGGTCGTACCCGTGTTCGGCGAGCCAGCCACGGGCCGCGTCGGTGATCTCCAGGCCGAGCCGGCGGTCGGCGAGTCGCCGGCGCATCCGGTCGAGCTGAATGTCCACGATGGAGCGCAGGTCGTCCCCGTGCAGCGCGGCGAAGACCACGATGTCGTCCAGCCGGTTGAGGAACTCCGGCTTGAAGTGTGCGCGGACCACGGCGAGGACGCCCTCCCGACGCTGCTCCTCGGCCAACGTCAGGTCGCTGATCACCGACGACCCGAGGTTGGAGGTGAGGATCAGGATCGCGTTACGGAAGTCCACCGTGCGGCCCTGGCCGTCGGTGAGTCGACCGTCGTCGAGCACCTGGAGCAGCACGTCGAAGACGTCCGGGTGGGCCTTCTCCACCTCGTCCAGCAGGATCACCGAGTACGGCCGGCGGCGCACCGCCTCGGTGAGCTGACCGCCCTCCTCGTACCCGACGTAGCCGGGCGGGGCACCGACGAGGCGGGCCACCGAGTGCTTTTCGCCGTACTCACTCATGTCGATCCGGACCATGGCCCGCTCGTCGTCGAAGAGGAACTCGGCGAGGGCCTTCGCCAACTCGGTCTTGCCGACACCGGTCGGGCCGAGGAAGAGGAAGCTGCCGGTGGGGCGGTCCGGGTCGGCGACGCCGGCCCGAGCCCGGCGTACCGCGTCGGAGACCGCGCCGACTGCCTCGGCCTGGCCGACCACCCGGCCGCCCAGCGACTCCTCCATCCGGAGCAGCTTGGCCGTCTCGCCCTCCAGCAGCCGACCGGCCGGGATGCCCGTCCAGGAGGCGACCACCGAGGCGATGTCGTCCGCGCCGACCTCCTCCTTGAGCATCGCGCCGTCGGCCTGTAGCCCGGCCAACTCCTCCTCAGCCTGCTGAAGCTCGACCTTGAGCGCGGGGATCCGGCCGTAGCGCAGCTCGGCGGCGCGCTCCAGCTCCCCGTCGCGCTCGGCCCGCTCGGCCTCGCCACCCAGCCGCTCCAGCTCCTCCTTGGCGGTGGAGAGCTTGGTGATGTGACTCTTCTCGGTCTGCCAACGCTCGGAGAGCGCGGTGAGCTGCTCACGCTTGTCGGCCAACTCCTGACGCAGCCGTACCAGTCGCTCGGCGGAGGCGGCGTCCGGCTCCTTGGCCAGCGCCATCTCCTCGATCTCCAGCCGACGGACCGCCCGCTCGATCTCGTCGACCTCGACCGGCCGGGAGTCGATCTCCATCCGGAGTCGGGACGCCGACTCGTCGACCAGGTCGATCGCCTTGTCCGGCAGGAACCGGTCGGTGATGTAGCGGTCCGACAGCGCGGCGGCGGCGACCAGCGCGGCGTCCGTGATCCGTACGCCGTGGTGCACCTCGTAGCGCTCCTTGAGCCCACGCAGGATGCCGATGGTGTCCTCGATGGTCGGCTCACCGACCACGACCGGCTGGAAGCGACGCTCCAACGCCGGGTCCTTCTCGATGTGCTCGCGGTACTCGTCCAGCGTGGTGGCGCCGACCATGCGCAGCTCGCCGCGGGCGAGCATCGGCTTGAGCATGTTGCCGGCGTCCATCGAGCCCTCGCCCTTGCCGGCGCCGACCACGGTGTGCAGCTCGTCGAGGAACGTGATGACCTGCCCGTTGGAGTTCTTGATCTCCTCCAGCACGGACTTCAGCCGCTCCTCGAACTGGCCGCGGTACTGCGCGCCGGCGACCATCGCGCCGAGGTCCAGCGAGATGAGCTTCTTGTCCCGCAGCGACTCGGGCACGTCGCCCGCCACGATCCGCTGGGCCAGACCCTCGACGATCGCGGTCTTGCCGACGCCGGGCTCGCCGATCAGCACCGGGTTGTTCTTGGTACGCCGGGAGAGCACCTGGATGACGCGACGGATCTCCGAATCCCGGCCGATCACCGGGTCGATCTTGCCGTCCCGGGCGCTGGCGGTCAGGTCGACGCCGTACTTGGCCAGTGCCTGGTAGGTCTGCTCCGGGTCGGCGGTGGTGACCCGCCGGTCCCCACCCCGGACGGTCGGGAACGCGGCGACCAGAGCCTCCTCGGTCGCACCGGCCGACTTCAGCGCGCCGGACACCGCGCCGCCCACCCGGGCCAGCCCGGCGAGCAGGTGCTCGGTCGAGGTGTATTCATCGCCCAGCGGCCGGGCGATCTGCTCGGCTGCGCCGATGGCGTTGACGAACTCCCGAGCCAGCGTGGGCTCGGCGATGCTGGAGCCCCGCGCCGCCGGCAGGCCGTCGACCGCGCGCTGGGCGGCCCGGCGCAGCTCGGCGGGGTCGGCCCCGACGGCGCGCAGCAGGCCGGCGGCGGTCGAGCCGTCGGTGTCCAGCAGTGACAGCAGCAGGTGCCAGGGCTCCACCGTGGCGTGGCCGCGCTGGTTCGCCAGCGCGACGGCACCGGTGATGGTCTCGCGGCTCTTGGTGGTGAGGCGTTCCGTGTTCATGGCTCCCCCGGGATCGGCGTTGTCCACTGAGTTGGACACAACCAGAGTTGAGCGTATTCCGCTCAACTCTAGCGCTGTGACACCCATCACTCCCGTTGCCGCCACCGCCAGTCGAACTCCCCGGCCGCCGGCGGCGGGCCGGGCATCGGGTCGGCATCCGGGGCCGTCGACAGGCCACCCAGCAGCACCGCGAGCTGGCGGCGGCGCAGCTGCCCGGTCCGCTCCGCATCGGGTACGCGCACCGCGGCGCACCCCTCCAGCAACAGCCCCAGGTCCTGCACGACCACGTCGGGGCGCAGCCGCCCGCTGGCGTGCGCCCGCTCGAACAGCGCGGTCGCCAACTCGTTGGCACGCATCGCGTCCCGGCCCATCTCCTCGGTCGGGGTGAACGTACCGGCCAGGTGGACGGTGAGCGAGTGCACGTCGGCGTCGACCACCCGGGCCAGGAACCCGGCGAACGCGGTCCAGTCGTCCGGCTCGACGAGGGCCGCCTCGGCCTCGGCGATGTACCGGCGCAGCCCGTCGTGGCAGAGCTGACGCAGCAGATCCTCCTTGCCCGCGTACCGCCGGTAGAGGGCGCTGATGCCGACGCCGGCCCGTTCCGCGACGGCCGCGATCGGGGCCTTCGGGTCATCCAGGAACACCGCGCGGGCGGCTCCGAGGATCACCTCGTCATTGCGGGCGGCCTGGGCGCGGCGTCCAGCCAGCGGCGCCTCGGCCTTGCCGGGGGGAGCCGGGGTCTTCTCGGGGGGAGTTGGCATGGCGTCAGCCTAACAGTGGAACGGATCGTTCCGGTCTGCTATCGTGGTAGCAGAACGAAACATTCCGTTCCGGAGGAGTTCAAGATGACCGGCACCGCGATCCGCCCGTTCCGCGTCGAGATCCCGCAGACCGCTCTCGACGATCTGGCCGCCCGACTGGGCCGCATGAACTGGCCGGCCGAACTGCCCGGCGCCGGCGACGCGTACGGGATGAGCACCGACCGGGTGCGCGCCCTCGCCGAGGCGTGGCGGGACGGGTTCGACTGGCGGGCCGTCGAGGCCCGACTGAACGCCCACCCGCAGTTCGTCACCGAGATCGACGGCGAGCAGATCCACTTCCTGCACGTCCGGTCGCCGCGGCCGGACGCCACCCCGCTGGTGCTCACCCACGGCTGGCCCGGTTCGGTGCTGGAGTACCTGGACGTGATCGCCCCGCTCACCGAGCCGACCGACCCGGGCGCGCCGGCCTTCCACGTGGTCATCCCGTCGCTGCCCGGCTTCGGGTTCTCCGGCCCGACCCGCAGCACCGGCTGGAACCGGTACCGCACGGCCCGCGCCTGGGCCGAGCTGATGAACCGCCTGGGGTACGAGAGCTACGGCGCGATCGGCAACGACGCCGGCTCGATGGTCGCGCCGGAGTTGGGTCGGATCGACCCGACGCACGTGCTCGGCGTGCACGTCACCCAGCTCTTCTCGTTCCCGTCGGGCGACCCGGCCGAGTTCGCCGATTTCTCCGAGGCGGACCAGGCGGCGCTCGGGCACCTCCAGTGGTTCTACGAGAACAAGTTCTCCTTCAACCAGGTGCACAGCCAGCAGCCGCAGACCCTCGCGTTCGCGCTGACCGACTCGCCGGTCGGGCTGCTGGCCTGGAACGCGCAGCTCTTCGACGAGGGCCTGGACGTCGACTTCATCCTGGCCAACGTCGCGCTCTACTGGTTCACCGGCACGGCCGCCTCGGCGATCCGCTTCTACTGGGAGGACGCGCACGCCGACGAGCCGCCGGCCGGCCCGACCACCGCGCCGACCGCACTCGCCATGTTCCCCGGCGACTTCCAGTCCATCCGCCGCTTCGCCGAGCGGGACCACACCAACATCGTCCGCTGGACGGCGTACGACCAGGACGTCGAGGGGCGAGGCGACGTCGGCGGTCACTACGCCGCCCACCAGGCCACCGATGTGCTGGTCACCGACATCCGGGAGTTCTTCGCCACCCTGCGCTGAGCCCCGCCCCAGCCGCTTCGCCGGAGGGACGGAGTTCGACCAAGATCTACCCCTGGTTCATCAGGCGGTAGCCTTGGCTCGTGCGAGTACGTGTCGAGCAGACCGCCTTACCGGGGATCGGGGTACGCCACGATCTGGTGACGGAGTCCGGACGCCGCCTGGGCGTGGTCTCCCACCGCAATGGCCGCCGTGATCTTGTCCTCTACGATCCCGACGATCCCGACGCCTGCCAGGCGGACATCCCGCTGACGGATGACGAGGCGGAGGCGCTGGCCGACATCCTCGGCGCGTCGCTGATGCTCGGTCAGCTCTCCGGGCTGCGCGAACAGGCCGCCGGTCTGCTCACCGAGCAGATCGCCATCCCGGCCGGGTCGCGGTACGTCAACCGCCCGCTCAGTGACACCAAGGCACGTACCCGCACCAGCGCCTCCATCGTGGCGGTGCTACGCGACGGCGAGGTCATCGTCTCGCCGCTCCCCACCTTCCGCTTCGCGGCCGGTGACGTGGTGGTCGTGGTCGGCACCCGCAAGGGTCTCGACGGCGTGTCCGCCATCCTCGCCGACAGTGACCCGGACGGCTGAGGCGGATGCACGAATCCACCACACTGCTCGTCGAAGTCGGCGCGCTGCTGCTGCTGCTCGGGGTCCTCGGTCGGCTGAGCCGCCGGGTCGGCCTCTCGCCCATCCCCCTCTACCTGCTCGCCGGGCTCGCGTTCGGGCACGGCGGGCTGCTTCCGCTCAACGCCAGCGAGGAGTTCTTCGCGGTCGGCGCCGAGATCGGCGTGATCCTGCTGCTGGTGATGCTCGGCCTGGAGTACTCGGCCAACGAGTTGGTCGGCAACCTGCGCTCGGCAGCCCCGGCCGGCCTGATCGACGGGGTGCTCAACGCACTGCCCGGTGCGGCGTTCGCCCTGCTGCTCGGCTGGGACTGGGTCGCCGCCCTGGTGCTCGGCGGCATCACCTGGGTCTCCTCGTCCGGAGTGATCGCCAAGGTCCTCGCCGATCTGGGTCGACTCGGTAACCGGGAGACCCCGGTGATCCTCTCGGTCCTGGTGATCGAAGACCTGGCGATGGCGCTCTACCTGCCGCTGGTCACCGCCGTACTCGCTGGCACGGGCCTGCTCGGGGGCGGCATCGCGCTCACCATCGCGGTGGGCACGGTGCTGCTGGTGCTGGTGGTCGCCATCCGGTACGGCCACCTGATCTCGGCGGCCCTGTCGGCAAAGGACCCGGAGGCGCTGCTGCTCGGCGTACTCGGTCTGACCCTGCTGATCGCCGGCATCGCGGCGAAGCTCCAGGTGTCGGCGGCGGTCGGGGCGTTCCTGGTCGGCATCGCGCTCTCCGGCCCGGTGGCGCACCACGCCACCGAACTGCTCTCCCCGCTGCGGGACCTGTTCGCCGCGGTGTTCTTCGTCTTCTTCGGGCTGGTCACCGATCCGCGGGACATCCCGCCCGTGCTGCTGCCGGCACTCGCGCTGGCCGTGGTCACCATGGCGACGAAGACGCTCACCGGCTACCTCGCGGCCCGGCGGGTCGGCATCGCCGAACCCGGACGTTGGCGGGCCGGGCTGGCACTCGTACCCCGAGGTGAGTTCTCCATCGTCATCGCCGGGCTCGCGGTGGCCGCCGGCAGCGTGGAGCCGCGGTTGGCCGCGCTGGCCACGGCGTACGTCCTGATCACCGTCGTGACCGGGCCGATGCTGGCCCGGCTGCCCGACTTCCCGTGGTTCAAGCGGTGGCTGCGCACCCGTGCGGCGGCCCAGCGGCGGGAACGGGTGCCGATCGCCGACTGACCCCGTCCCGGGCCCGTCTGATCATCCTTTCGGCCGGGCCCGGACGACGGTTGCCGAATTGCTGCCGTCGGGTACTACCGCAGTACCCGACGGCGGGTTACCGTTTCGCCGCAGCAGCCAGGGTCCGCTGGTGGTCAGTGCCATCGCGGGCGAAAGCGGAAGGTTGGCCGGTGAGCGTGCAGGAGTCGACGTTCCACGGCTTCGCCAACCCCGTCGATCCGACTCCGGCGGAGTTGCGAGCTTGGGCGTACCAGCCCAATTCTGTGCCGTTGAGTTCCATGCCACCGGACTGGGACCTGCTGGTCTCCGGTGACCGGCTGGTGCTGACGCTCTTCGAGTTGGCGATGGACACCACCTGTCCGGCCCGCCGCTTCGCACTGCACTGCCTCTACATCTACGCGGCCGACGGCATTCGGACGAACTTCCGCGCGCACCCCAAGCGCCGCTTCCGCAAGCTGGTCGAGCAGGCCGAGCGCAACGGCGACGAGCTGATGAAGATCTGGGCCCACAACGGCCGGGTACTGCTGGCCCGGCCGGACCTCTTCGCCTACCGCGACTGGTGCGAAGGCGGCCTGGTCCGCGAAAACCGCCGCCTCGGCTAATCCTCCCCCGCCGCTTAGCCCCCCCGGCCGCTCGCCCTACCCCGCCGCGCCCGCGCGCCTCACCCCTACCCCGCCGCGCCCGCGCCCCGCGCCCGCACCCCTACCCCGCCGCGCCCGCGCCCGCGCCCCCGCGCCCCCACGCCCCTTGCCCGCCGATCTAGGGAAAATCGTCGCTAGTGGATCTCAATCCACAGCGATATGCCCTAGATCGACGCGGCAGGGGCGTGGGG
>NZ_JBHSQS010000044.1:0-26784 GCF_042658605.1 Micromonospora vulcania
AGCGCCGATGGTACTGCACTCGTGAGGGTGTGGGAGAGTAGGACACCGCCGGACAATCTTTCAGAAAAGGCCACCCCGAATGGGGTGGCCTTTTCTGCGTCTGCACCCGACCGGCCACGCAATTTCGGGGAAGTTGCTGCCTCCGGACGCGTTCAGGCAGCAACTTCCCCGAAATTGTGCCGATCATGGAGGCGGGACAGCGTCGCGGGTTACCCAGCTGGCGGCCTTCGGGGCCCCGCTGGAGCCGTCGGCCGTCGATACTCAACTGCGGACCCTCCGAACGATGGGAGCGCAGGGTGCGAGCGACGAGCGGCGAACCCCCCTACGGGACGATGACCGAGTCACGGCGCGGGCTGCGAGCGGCGGCCCGGCTTGCGGTGCTCGCGCTGATCCTGTGGGCGATCGTCGACGTGCTCCGTACGGTCACCGCGGTGGGGTACTACGAGCACCGCATTGAGATAGCGACGCACGGCAACGTGGACGTGGTGCCCGCCTGGCTGGCGTACCTGATCGTCAGTGAGTTGACCCCGCGGGGCGAGCTGACCGCTACCGGCGACGTGCTGTGGATTCTCGGCGCGCTGGTCGCGGCAGGCGCCTTCAGCACGTGGCTCTACCGGGCGCGGCGCATCGCCGGCGACGCAACGGAGTGGGCGGCCGATTGGGCGATGGGCAGGTGGTGGCTGGGCGTGCTCGGCACGGCGTCGCTCTACCTGCTCGGCTGGCTGTACCGGGCGGTGACCGCGCACGGGAGCCCGCTCCACGGAACGGCGCTGGACACGCGGACGGTGGCCTACCCGCTGTGGGCGGCCGGGACGGTGCTGGTCCTGGTCACGGTGGTCCTCAGCACCCGTGTGGTACGGCGGGTCACCAACGCTCAGGACGGCTTCGGGCCGCAGACGTAACGCGGTTCCGCTTCGTAGCGCCAGGTGAACTTCTCCCGCTTGACCACCTTGCCGTCCTTCTTGATGACCCGGAAGGCGTCCTGCGTGAAACCGTTGATGCCGTTGCTCGGGATGCAGGTCGGGCCGGGCTCAAGGTGGATGAGCTTCGGGGTGGTCACGTTGCGGCGGGGCCCGTACTCGGTCTTGACGCTGTCGTAGATCTTCGTGCTCCAGATCGACACGGTGATCGTGCTCGACGTGTACGACGTGTCGATGAGCAGGCCGTGCGGGGTGTTGTTGCGGAACTTGAAGTCCAGGCTCGGCCAGAAGATGGTCGACTCGATGACCGCCGGGTACCGGTCGAACCAGTACGAGTGCGGCTTGTGCTCGACGTCCTCCAGGCCGGCGTAGTAGCTGGCGTTGAACAGCGTGGTGGTGAACTGTGAGGTGCCGCCGCCGACGCCCGGGACGAGCTTGCCGTCCAGGATCACCGGAGCGTCCCGGTAACCCTGCGCGTAGCCGCGCTCACCGGTGTGGCCGTTCAACGAGAACGTCTTCCCCGGCAGCACGATGGCGCCGTCCACCTCCTTGGCGATGGTGGCGATGTTCTGGCTGCGCGACGAGGCCATGCCCCCGGTGAACCGTGTGGTGAAGGTGGACACCCGCTCCTTGATGCCCAGACCGGCCAGCTTCTCCGCGGTCAGCTCGGGTGGGGTCGGCTTCAGCTCGCCGGTCACCTCGCGGCCGTCCGACTTCGGCAGCACCGCCAGCAGGTCGCGGCTCAGGGTCGCCGTGTCCAGCTGCTGGCCGGGCTGCCCTTCGGTGACCTTGGGCCGGCCGCCGGAGATCGCGATCGTCGCGTCCTTCGGCGGCACCTCGATGGCGGCCAGGTCGTCGCCGAGTGCCGTGCGCAGCCGCTTCACGTCGACCGTCGGGGTCAGTCGGCCGGCCTTGTCGGCGGTGAACCGCAGGCTCTTCGCGATGGCGGCGGGCGGGACCGTGACCGATCCCCTGCCGGTGCGCAGGGTGACCGGCGCGGCGACCGCCGGCTTCGCCAACTCGGCGACCAGCCGGTCCAGCTCCTCGGCGGTGGTCGCCGGGTGGCTCTCCACGAGCGGCACGGTGACCGGGGTGCCGGCCAGCCAGCCGGCGCGGACCACCTCGGCGGTGCGCTGCGGGTCGAACGCCAGCCCCGGCTTGGGCTGGACCACCTTCGGGGTGGTGCCCTGATAGGTGATCGCCGGCAGGGTCATGCCCTGGACCTGGTCGCCGAGCACCTTGCGCAGCGTGGTGTCGAGCCGGTCCGCGTCGACGGTGACCACCGGGTCGACGGTGCGGGACCCGACCAGCCGGCTGACCGGGTGCGCATCGGCCTCGGCCGCTGCCGCGACGGTGGCCGCCACGTCGACGCTCAACCCCACGTCGGCCGGGTTGATCTCGGCGGTGCGGTCCCCGACGGTGACTCGAAGCGGCGCGGTGAGGGTCGCCGCCCTGCGGTCCAGCGCCGCCTGTAGTTCACGGCCGGCCTCGGTGCGGCTCCGACCGCCCAGCTCGGCGTCGAGGACGTTGGTGCCCCGAGGCACGTCGCCGGCGTACGCCCAGGCGCCGGCACCCGCCACGGCGGCGAGCACTCCGCCGGTGACGCCGGCGGCGAGCAGCGTCCGCATCCGGCGCGGGCGGCGCGGGCCGTTCGCCGGCTCAGCGGTGGGTGCCGTGGCCGACCCCGGCCCGTCGTCCGGCCAGGTGACCGCGGTGACGAGCACGGTGGGCCGGTCGTCGGCGGGTGGGTTCTTTTCGCCGTACAGCGTCACTACTACCTCGATCGCCAGGTGCCACGGGAGGTCCGCCCATCCCGGAGGAGACCTACGGTAACGAATGCCCGGCCGTCGCGGCCGGCTGTGTCCCCCGGCCCTGGTACCGCGTGTCGTCCCCGGCGTGTCGCCGTGGGCCGGGGGCGGTGCCGGCACGTGTCGGCTGACGTGGCACGGTGACCCGGGTGAGCACTGCGGAGCGGGTGTTGGCGTACGGCGGCGGGTGGCTGGACCGGGCGGGGGCGCTGCGCGCCGAACCGGGCCGGTTGGCCGCGTTGCTCGCCGAGGCGACCACCGTGGTGCTGCCGCTGTGGCGGGACCACTGCCTGGTGACGGATGCGGCCGGGCCGGTACGGCTGAGGGCCGACACCGCCGGACCGGTGCTCACCGCCGCCGCCGACCAGACGGTCTTCCTCGGCCTGGACGACGGTACGGCGGTCTTCGCCGTCGACCTGTCCGGCCGTCCCCGCGCGGAGGCGCTCGACCTGACCGGTGCCGACTCCGCCGTGGATGTCCGGGCGCTGGTCGGCCGGCTGAGCCCGGCCGAGGCGGCCACCCAGGCGTACGCCCGGGGGTTGTTGCACTGGCACCGCCAGCAGCGTTGGTGCGGCAGCTGCGGAGCCACCACCGACTCCCGCGACGGCGGGCACGTGCGGGTCTGCTCGGGTGCGGAGTGCGGACGGCTGCTGTTTCCCCGGATCGAGCCGGCGATCATCGTGCTGGTGGTGGCGCCCGGCGGGCCGGGTGTGCCGGAGCGCTGCCTGCTGGCCCGGCACGCGGGTGCGGCCGAGGATGCGTACTCGACCCTGGCCGGGTTCGTCGAGGTGGGCGAGAGCCTGGAGGACGCGGTCCGGCGGGAGATGGCCGAGGAGGCCGGGATCGTCGTGGCCGACCTGAGGTACCAGGGATCGCAGGCGTGGCCGTTCCCGGCCGGGTTGATGGTGGGCTTCCGGGCCACGGCCGCGTCGGACGAGGTGCGGGTGGACGGCGTGGAGTTGCTGGATGCGCGCTGGTTCACCCGGGCGGAGCTGCGGGAGCGGCTTGCCGCGGGTCGTCCGCTCGGTCGGGTGGACTCGATCGATCACCAGTTGCTCGGCGCTTGGCTCGCGGCAGCCTGAGGAGCATCACCAGCGCGGTCGCCGCGGCGGTGCCGTAGGCGGACCACATGATCCCCTGGATCGTGTGCGGCGCGACGAACATCGTCAGGACGGCGAGACAACCCGCGGCCACCCACAGCGGCGCTGCGGGCCACCGGGTACCCGCTGCGATGTTCGCGTTGACCACCGCGAAGACCACCGCGTAGAGCGCGCCGGTGGCGGCGAAGTAGGGGGCGTACTCGCCCAGCGAGGCGTAGCCCGCGCCGCCGGCCAGCCCGAAGGCGAAGTCGCCGGCCAGGGCGGCGGCGGTGACGAGCAGGGCGCCGCAGGAGCCGACGATCACGAGTACGACGGTTCGGACGCGGTTGTTGCCGACGGCCAGGCGGGGCAGTGCCAGCACCGTGATCACCTGGGGTGCCCAGAGCGCGCCCTTGGTGAGCACGGTTCCGACCGAGTAGGCCCCGGACTCCGCCGGCGTCAACAGTTGTCGGGCGAAGATGAGGTCGGCGTACGACACCACGAGCATCGCCAGCGCGGCCGTACCGGCGCTCATCACCTGCTGGACCCGCAGGGCCGTGCCGGCCTCGGCGGTGCTGTTCTCATCGGTGGTCTCGCGTCGGGCGAGCCAGGCCAGGACCGGCAGTACGAGGTAGGTGGTCACCAGGCCGACGAGGAGGGTGTCGACGACGCTGGCGCCGAGGACGAGCGCGACGCTCATGCCCGCGTACCGGCCGAGGGCGAATACGCCCATGGCCCACGCGAGGCGCAGGAAGCGTTGCTCGCCCTGTAGTTCGCCGAGCCAGCGGCCGGCCAGGACGACCGCGACGGTCGTGCCGGCGACCAGCGCCATGACCTCCAGCGACAGGTGCAGTTCGGTCATCAGCAGCGGTGCCGTCACGACGACGGCGCCACCGGCGACGGCCGCGGTGCCGAGCGCGACCCGGTTGGTCGGTGCGCCGGGATGGCGGGCACGGTGCACGGCGACCGCCATCTGCAGGCCCACGCCGGCGACTCCGACGATCGCCACGAGGGCCAGCACCGTGGCCAGCACGCTCAGCTCCTCGACCGCCAACTTTCGGGCGCCGAGCATCGGGAGCAGGTAGGCCAGCCCGTTCGTCACCATCGCGGCGGCTGCCACCGCCGCGCCTGCCGCTCCCAGGCGACCCGGGCCGGCCCCGGGCGTCGTCTCTGTCATCGTGCCTCTTGTCGGTTCGCTGGGGGACGGCCGCCGCCCCGAGCTCGCGCCGTTGTCGCGGGTCGCCTCGCGGCGTCGTCAGGGCAAGCTACCGCCCGTGCTCCGCCTGTGCCTAGAGTGCTGTCCGGAGCCCCGGGTGCGATGTCGGGCCCGACTTCCCGTCCAGGTCTGTGGGGGTCCGTGTGCGCCGACCGTCACCGGAGTTCGGTCCGGCACTGCTCCGCGCTGCCGTCGTACTCCGTCGTTGGTGGCCGGAGGTCGTCCTCGGCCTCGGTGTGGTCGTGGCGATCCTGGGTCCGGTGCTCGGGCGTGGCTACGTCCTGCGGTACGACCTGGTGTTCGTACCCGATCCGCCGTTCGGCGCGATGGTCTGGGGCAGCGGTTCCGAGTTGCCGCGTGCGGTGCCCAGCGAGCTGCTGGCGGTGGGCCTGTCGCAGTTGATGCCGGCGGACATCGCGGAGAAGGTGCTTCTCGCCGGTTGTCTGGCCCTGGCCGCGGTAGGTGCGGCCCGGCTGGCTCCCGTCGGTCACCCTCTGGCACGAGTCGCGGCGGGACTGGGGTACGTCTGGAACCCCTGGGTGTACGGGCGGCTGCACCTCGGCCAGTGGGCGGTGATCGCGGGGTACGCGGCGCTGCCCTGGGCGTACGCCTGGGTGTTGGGGGTGTTGCGGCGTCCTGCGGACGGCGGCGGCCCGGGTCGGGGGGTCGCCGTCGCCGGCGGGGTCTCGGTGGTGCTGGGTGGGCCGGCGATGGTGCTGGCGGCGGTGCTCACCTGCGCTCCGGCGTTGGCCCTGGCCCGGCGGTGGCGGGCACTGGTGGCGGGTGCGGCGACGCTGGCCGGTCTCACCGCTCCCTGGCTGCTGGCCCTGGTGAACCGGGGCAACCCGGTCGACCTCGACGAGCGGGGGATCGCCGCCTTCGCCGTCCGTGCGGACACGCCACTCGGAGTGCTCGGGAGCGTCGCCACGCTCGGCGGCATCTGGAGCCGTCACGCCGTTCCGGTCGGGCGGAACCAGTGGGCGGTGGCCCTGGTCGCGCTGGTGCTCGCGGCGGCGGCGGTCTGGGGGTTCGTGCTGACCCGGCGGCGGTGGCCGTCGGCCGCCTGGTGGGGTCTGCTGGTCGGCGCTGTCGTCGGGACCGTGATCGCCGTGCTGCCGGCCTGGTCGCTGGGTGCGCAGTGGATGGTCGCGTTGGTCGAGCACGTTCCCCTGGCCGGTGCCGTCCGGGACGGCACCCGACTGCTCGCCCCGTTGGCGTTGCTCCAGGCGGTGGGCCTCGCTGTGCTGGTGGAGTCGTTGGTGGCGGCGGGTGCCCGGGCGCTGGCCCCACTGGTGATGGTCGCTCCGGTCCTGCTCCTGCCCGGCCTGGCCTGGGGCCTCACCGGCCAGCTCGAGACGGTGCGGTACCCGGCGGAGTGGACGGCGGTACGCGCGGTGGTGAACGGGGACGCCACGGGCGGCAGCCTGGTCTCACTGCCCTGGTCGTCGTTTCGGGCGTACCGCTGGGCGGGCGACGTGCCCGTGCTCGACCCGGCTCCGAGGGCGTTCCGCCGTCCGGTGATCGGTGACCAGGACGTGCTGGTCGGGCGGGAACGGATCCGCGGCGAGAGCCACGAGGCCGACCGGGTGGCGGCGGCGCTGGCGGTGCCCGGCGACCCGGGGCCGGCCCTGCGTCGGCTCGGCGTCCGGTACGTACTCATCCAGACCGATCAACCTGACGGCACCGGGATCCAGGGCCGCTTCGCGGATGCCGAGCTGGTCCGTCGGGACGGGACATTGACGCTGCTTCGCCTGGCTGGTGCTGGTTCTTCCAGCTCGGCGGGGAGTGTTGGCATTGCTCCGGTACTGGGGTATTCGGTACTCGGGGCCACCCTGTTGATCACCCTTTTGCACCCCGCGGCACGGCGGCGGCACATGCTACTGTCCGGTCACTTTTGTCGAAGGGACCGTCAATGAAGGCATCCTTCAATCCCCTCCTGACCGCGGTGATCGCCGCGGCAGTGGGTGCCGTGCTGGGAATTCTGGCCGTCTCGGTCGGGACCACCGCCGTTACGAGCAACAGCAAGCCGGCCAAGGTGGAGCAGCCCATCATCGTGTACGGCGAGCGCTGACGGCGCTTCATGGAGGTCCTTCCTCCTGACGTGTCGTCAGATGCGGTCGTTCTCGATGTCGTGGTGCCCGCCTTCAACGAGGCGCAGCGACTGCCTGCCACGCTGCTCCTGCTGCGGGCGGCACTTGCCGGCCTCGGTGTGCCCTGCCGGGTGACCGTGGTCGACAACGCCAGCACCGATGGAACGGCCGAGGTGGTGTCGACCGCGCTACCCGGCGCGGTCCCCGTCCGGCTGCTCTGGTGCGGCGAGCGTGGCAAGGGGTTCGCGGTGCGTACCGGTGTGCTGGCGAGCGACGCGCGCTACGTCGGTTTCTGTGACGCCGACCTGGCCACCGCGCCGGATAACCTCGGGCAGGTGCTGAGTCTCCTGGTCGACGGTGCCGACGCGGTGGTCGGTTCGCGCGCCCATCCCCGGTCGGTGGTCCAGGAACGGCACAGCCTGCTCCGACGGTGGGGTGCGGTGGCGTTCCGGGGTGCGGTCCGGCAGGTGGTGCGCAGCGTGGGTGAGACGCAGTGCGGGTTCAAGTTCTTCCGTGGCGACGTCGCGCGTCGGGCGTTCGCGCCCCTTCGGTGTGGCGGGTTCGCCTTCGATGTGGAGGTGCTGGGGCGCGCCGAGCGGGCAGGCGCCCGGCTGGTGGAGATCCCGGTCAACTGGGTGGACGTGCCCGGCTCGCGCTTCTCGCCGGTCCGCCACGGCTGGCAGAGCTTCGTGGACGTCGCGAAGATCCGGTGGCGGCTCCGGCGCGAGGACATCGCCCCCGCGCTGCCGAGCACGATGCCGATGCCGGTCGTCACGCTTCCGGTCGCCTCGGACGTGACCCGTGGCGCAGCCGCCGTGGGATTGCGGCCGTGAGTGTCGGATCCGCCCGGACCACTGCGCCACCCACCGCCGGTGCCGTCGTCGAGGGCCGCCGGATCGCGGTGCTCAACTGGAAGGACCCCTGGCATCCGGACGCGGGTGGTGCCGAGGTCTACGCGTGGCAGGTGGCCCGCGACCTGGTGACCGCGGGCGCGGAGGTCACCTTCGTGACCGCGCGTCCGGCCGGCCAGCTGGGCGACGAGGTTCGGGACGGCATCCGGATCGTCCGGGTCGGTGGCCGGTGGAGCATCTATCCCCGGGTGCTCGGCTGGCTGTCGCGGCGTCGGCGTCAGTTCGACGCGGTCGTGGACTGCCAGAACGGCATCCCGTTCTTCAGTCCAGCCGTCCTGCCGGCGGACGTGCCGGTGATCTGCGTGATCCACCACGTGCACGACCGGCAGTTCCGGCTGTACTTCGGCCCGCTCGTCGGCCGCTTCGGGGCGTGGTTGGAGGGGCCGGTCGCGCGTCGGGTCTACCGCCGTGGGGTGACCCTCGCCGTCTCACCCTCCACCGCGCTGGCCGTACGGGACCGGCTCCGCTGGGCGGGCCCGGTGGTCGTGGTGCCGAACGGAGCCGACGCGTCGTCGCCGCCGGTCGGCGTACCCGATGGTGGGGTGCGCGACGCGAGCCCCCGACTGGTCTGCGTCGGCCGGGTGACCCGGCACAAGCGGGTGGATCTGGTGCTCGACGCCGTCGACCAGCTCCGCAAGGGTCGGCCCGACCTGCGCCTGGACATCGTCGGCGGTGGGCCGGACGTGGAGACGATCCGTCGACAGGTCGACGCGAGGGCGCTGGCCGACGTGGTCACGGTCCACGGCCACCTGCCGTCCGACGAGCGGGACGCGTTGCTGAGCTCCGCGTGGTTGCACGTCTCCGGTTCCTGGGGCGAGGGGTGGGGCCTCGTGGTGGTGGAGGCCGCCGCCGCCGGGCTGCCCACCGTCGCCTTCGACGTGGACGGGCTTCGCGACGCGGTGCGACCGGGGCGTACCGGATGGTTGGTGAACGAGGGTGCGGATCCGGCGGGCAGCCTGGCCGTCGGTCTCGACCGCGCGCTGGACGACCTCGCGACGCCGGCGGACGCCGACCGGATGGCGGCCGAGTGTCGCGGGTGGAGCGCCGCGTTCCGCTGGGCGGACACCGGGCAGCGGGTCCGTGCGGTCCTGGGTGACCTGCTCGCACCGCGAGCGCTGCCCTGGGCGGCGCGGAACGCCTGCGTCACGGTGCGGACCGACCGGCCGGAGACCCTCCTGGCCCGGGTGGCTCCGCTGCTGCCGCACACCCGGCACGTCGCGATCGACGAGCACGGCCTGTGGATCCTGGTGCCGGGGGCTGAGCCGGCGGCGGTCCGGCAGGTGCTCATCGGTGCGGGTGTCGACGACGACGCCGTGACCGAGCGGGAGGCCAGCCCGGACGAACTGCTTACCGGAGTTCCGGTACGGCAGTGCTGACCGCCTGGTCGACCGCTCGGCGCACCCCCGGTATACCGTCCGCCACGGTGTCCCTGGCGGTGTGGCGCCTGCGTGAGCTGCTGGTCTGTCTGGCGCTGATCGGGCTGTGCGTCACCCAGGAGCCGGGGCTCATCGTGCCCGACACCAAGCTGGACATGGCCCTGGACCCGGGCGGGTTCCTGGCCCGGGCCATGCACCTCTGGACCGCCGACTGGCAGTTCGGCACGCTGCAGAACCAGGCGGTCGGCTACTTCTTCCCGATGGGCCCGTTCTTCTTCCTCGGTGAGGCGATGGGCCTGCCGGCGTGGCTCGTCCAGCGGCTCTGGATGGCGGCCCTGCTCTGCGTGGCCCTCACCGGTGTGGTGCGGCTGGCCCGCGCGCTCGACCTGGGCGGCCCGGCGTCCCGCCTGGTGGCGGGCGCGGTGTTCGCCCTCTCGCCCCGGGCGCTGTCCCTGGTCGGCACGGTCTCGCTGGAGTTGTTGCCGTACTGCGTCGCGCCGTGGGTGCTGCTGCCGCTGGTCAAGGGGGCCGCGGGCGGTTCGCTGCGGCGGGCGGCGGCGCTCAGCGGGTTGGCGGTGGTCTGCATGGGCGGGGCGAACGGGGCTGCCGCCGCGTGTGCCGTACTGCCTGCCTTCCTGTTCGTGGTGACGCGGGCCCCCGGGTGGCGGCGGGTCCGGCTGTTGGCCTGGTGGACGGTGGCGATGGTCGCGGCCACCTTCTGGTGGCTGGTGCCGTTGCTGCTGCTACAGCGGTACGGGTTCCCGTTCCTGCCGTTCACCGAGAGCGCGGCGGTCACGACGAGCGTGACCTCACTTCCGTCGGCGGTCCGTGGCTCGACGCACTGGGTGGGGTACCTGGCCGTCGACGGGGTGCCCTGGTGGCGCTCGGGATGGGCGCTGGTCACCGAGCCGTGGATGGTCCTGCTCACCGGCCTGATCGCCTGCATCGGCCTGGCGGGCCTGGCCCGTCGGGATCTGCCGGAGCGGCGGTTCCTGTTCATCGCGGCGCTGGTCGGGCTGTTGACCCTGACCGCGGGCAACCTGTCGGACGGTGGGGCCGCCTTCGCCGCGACGGTCCGGGAGGCCCTCGACGGTCCGCTCGCCGCGCTCCGCAACCTGCACAAGTTCGACGTCGTGCTCCGCCTGCCGTTGGCTCTGGCCACCGCACACATGCTGGACACCGTCGGACGGATCGCGGTCATCCGCCGGTTCACCCGACCCACCAACATGGCGCCCCGGCGGGTGGCGCTGGGCGTCACCGCCGTCGCGCTCGTCGCGGTCACCGGCGGCGCGGGTTCCGCGGGGCTCGCGGCGGGCGGCGGCTTCTGGGGCGTACCCGAGCACTGGCGGCAGGCGACCGGATGGCTCGACCAGCACGCCGGCCCGGGAACGACGCTGCTGGTGCCCGGCTCCAACTTCGCCGAGTACGACTGGGGGCGCTCGCTGGACGAGCCGGTCCAGCCCCTGCTGGACAAGCCGTGGGCGGTGCGCTCGCTGGTGCCGGCCGGCTCGGCGGGCAACGCCCGACTGCTCTCCGCCATCGACGACCGGCTCGCCGCCGGTACCGCCTCGCCGGGCCTGGCGGACGTGCTGGGTCGGCTCGGCGTGCGGTACCTGCTGGTCCGCAACGACCTTCGACAGCCGGTCGGCGCCTTCGCCTGGCCGCTGCTCGTGCACCGGACGCTGGACAGCGCACCGGGGCTGTTCCGGGTGGCCGCGTTCGGGCCGATCAGTGGGTTGAAGCCGGATCTCGGTGGGGCGTGGGACTACGGGCTGCACGAGCCGTACCCGGCGGTGGAGATCTACCAGGTGGACCGACCGACACCGCGTGCCAGCCTGGCGGACGCCGCGCAGCCGCTCGACCTGGTCGGCGCACCGGAGACGCTGCTGGATCTCAGCGACGCCGGTGTCCTCGGAGACCGGCCGGTGATCCTCGACGGCGATGCCCCGGCCGCGACCGGTACGGGCACCGTGCTCGCCGACAGCCTGCGTAACCGGGAGGTCGATTTCGGACTCGCCCGCGGCAACGGCTCGCGGACGTTCACCCCCGAGGACCAGCCTCGGCTGCCCCGCGCGGTGCACGACTTCCTCGACCCGGCCTGGAGTTCGTCGGTCACCTCGGCCGGTTACGCCGGGGTGACCGACGTACGGGCCTCCTCCAGCGCCGCCGACGTCGCGGGGCCGGCTGGGTTGCGTGACCCGTCCGCCACACCGTTCGCGGCCGTGGACGGTGACAGTGGCACGGCGTGGTTGTCGGACGGTGCGCGCAAACCGGTGGGTCAGTGGCTGGAGGTCCGGTTCCGCGACAAGATCCAGGCCGGGTCGGTGGAGCTTCAGGTGGTCGACGACGAGGTCCTCGGCGCTCCGGCGACGCGGGTGGTGGTCAGCACCGAAGGCGGGTCGTTCGTGCACTCGGTGACCGACGCGGGGCGGGCGCCGACGCGGTTGGCGCTGCCCTCGGGTCGTACCGGTTGGGTGCGGGTGACCATCGACGGTGTCGCGGGCCTCGACGTGCCGGGCCGTCGCGCGGGCATCAGGGACCTGCGGGTCCCCGGGGTGAGCCCCGAGCGGTACCTACGCCTGCCGGCGGTGCCCGAAGCCGCCGGTCCACCGGAGGTCGTCGCGCTCGCCCGCAAGGCCGTGGACCGGCCGGCCTGTGCGCTCTCCGGCGACCACTACCTCTGCGCGCCCAGCCTGATCCGCCAGGGCGAGGAGACCGGCCTGGTGCCGCGCCGCTTCGACCTGCCCGCCGCGGCGACCGCCAATCTCACCGGCCTGGCCCGCCCCACGCCGGCCACCGCACTCGCCGTGTACGACGAGCTGGTGGGCGGCTCGACCTTCACCACGTCGAGCGCGTGGTTCACGGACCCGGTCGCCTCGGCGAGGGCGCTGGGCGACGGCGACGACGGTACGGCGTGGTTGGCGGACCCGAACGACCCGCAGCCGACGGTGGAACTGCGCTGGACCGGGATCCGGAAGGTGAACTGGGTGCGGCTGCGGTTCGCGGCGAGCCTCGTCGCGGCACCACCGAAGACGGTGCGGATCACGGGGGACAACGGAATCCGTGAGGTGACCGTCGACCCGGACGGGATCGCCCGCTTCCCGGCCCTGCGTACCCGCAGCCTGTTCGTGGCCGTGACGTCGACGGTCCCGAGGGTCAGCCGCTCGACGGCGCTGTTCGAGCCGCAACCGCTCCCGGTCGGGCTCAGCGGCGTCGAGGTGCAGGGCATGCCCGAGGTCAACCAGCCCCGCGACATCGGCCGTACGGTGACCCTGCCCTGTGGTGCGGGCCCGACCATCGTCGTCAACGGGGCGCGGGTGCCGACGACGGCGTCCGGCACCCTGCGGGACCTGCGGGATCTGCGGCCACTGCGGTACCGCGCGTGCACGGTCGAGACGAAGACGACGGCCAAGACGAAGACGACGGCGAAGGCGGATGCCGACCGAGTCCCGCTGAGGGCGGGCCCGAACGAGGTCGCCGCCCCGGCGGACCGGTTCGTCATCGACAGCGTGATCCTGACCGGCGAGCCGTCGGCCCGAGCCGCCGCCGTCGAGCCGTCCCGCCAGGCGTTGACGGTGCTCGGCTGGGACGACCAACACCGCTCGGTCGAGGTCGGGCCGGGCGGCGCCAGCTACCTGGTCGTCCCGGAGAACGCGAACCCGGGCTGGCGGGCGACCCTCGACGGCGTACGGCTCGAACCGACCCGCCTCGACGGGTGGAAACAGGCGTGGCTCGTACCGGCCGGGGCCGCCGGACGGGTCGAGCTGGTCTTCACACCCGGCGTGCAGTACGCCCTCATCCTGCGGATCGCCGCGGGTCTGCTGCTGCTCCTGATCGTCGCCGCCCTGCTGCCCGCCCGGCGTCATCGGCCGTCGTACCCGGTGGTCCCGTCCTCGATGCCGACCGCGCCGGTCCTCGCGATCGGTGTGCCCGCGCTGCTCGGGGGCCTGGTGGGGCTCGGCTGCGCGGTCGTGGTGGTGGCGCTGCACCGGCGCCGTACGCCCACTCCCACCTGGATCTGGGTACCGGCCGCGCTGGGGCTCACGATGTACGGGACCGAGCGGTGGTGGTTGTGGCGGGTCGGCTCAGAGCCGATCGCGGACCTACTCGTCGCGGTCCCGGCCGGTCTGCTGCTCGTGGCGATCGCCGCGCTGGTGCTGCGTTTCCGGCGCGTCCGGGGCAAGTACGAGTCGCGCCGGCAGCGTCGTCTGCTCGGCCGGGCCGACCGCCGCGGTCTGCGGCACGGGCACCCGGACGGGCGGCCTGACGCGCCGACTCTCGACGTAGCGCCGGAGTCGCTGCGTCGGCCACTCGATCAGGTAGTAGCTGCCGGCGGCGACCGGGATCGTGAGGGCCAGGGTGAGCGTCAGCAGCACCCAGAACGAGCTGTCCATCCGGGTGAATCCGAGCAGTCGGAAACAGGCCTCCAGGGCGAGGAGATGCCAGAGGAAGATGCCGTAGGAGATCCGACCGAGGAACCTGAGCACCGGCTGGAGCAGGAGCGCGCGCGGCACCCCGCCCGATCCGGGGCCGACGAGCGGGGCGATCACGCACCAGGCGACGAGCAGGAACACCAGGTGTTCGGTGACCGACTCGATCGCGGTGGCCGGCTCGACGCCACGGGGACCGGCGATCGGGGTGCTGGCGATCCAGAGCAGCGCGCCGGCGATGAGCCACGACGTACCGGGGGCGAACGTGAAGACGCGGAGCCCGCGCGGGGTGGCGGACCACAGGTCCTCCTCGCGTCGCCCGGATCCACTCGCGCCCGGGGCCAGGTGCGGGAGGAACGGGGACGAGGTCGTACTGGCGGGCCAGGAGGCGAGCACGGCGAGCACGACACCGACTCCGAACCAGTCCAGGAAGGCGGGCAGCCAGAGCACCGCCAGACCCGGTAGCGGCGAGTCGGTTCCGTGCGCGTTCGCGTTCCAGGCGAGGCCGGCCAGGACGAGTGCGACGCCGAGTGCCAGCTGGCGGCGGGCCCGTCCCAACGGGGTACGACCGCCCAGCCGCCGGCCGAACACCGCGATCAGTGGCAGCGCGAGGTAGAACGTCGCCTCGGTGGCCAGGCTCCAGGTCTGCTCCATCCCGACCGGGAGTCGCAATGGCTGATAAATCTGCGCCAACAGCAGGGGGATTGCCCAGTCCCAGAGTGACCGCAGGTAATCGATGTTGAGCCAGAGCAGTGCGACGACCGCCATTGCCCAGTACCCGGGCAAAATGCGCAGCGCCCGGTGCCAGAGGTATCTCCGAACGGACGGCTGCGGGTGCGCGGAAATGGCGGCGACCGCGAATGGCCGGTAGAGCAGGAAGCCGGACAGGGCGAAGAAGAGTGCCACGCCGACGTCCAGTCTGGCCAGCAGCCCTCCGAGGCGTCCGAACGAGTTGGTGAACCCGCTGAGAAAGGAGACATGGTGGACGACCACACCGAGCACCGCCACCGCGCGGAGCCCTTCCAGAGCGGGTAGCCAACCGCCGGAACGGTCGGTATTTGGCGCGGACGGGCGCGCTTCACCGCTGATCGGTACCGGTCTGACAGGTCCGCTCACAGGTCCTCAACATCCCATTTGATGCGGCAGCCGGACGGCTGCCACCTGCCAGAGTCGGTACGGCTCAGGAGGCCGCGTCGGACCATATCCGAAATCGGTCTCGTCATGTACTGTCAGCCGACTAGTCGAGCTTTACAAGGGGAGGAGTTACATGCGATCCACGTCGGGTGCCGTCCTGGTGGCGGCGGGCGCGTTCCTGATCGTCGGGGCCGTGGCGACGCCGTTGACCCTCGCGCCCGCTCTCGTCAAGTTGCCCCTGGACCAGAGCTCGGTGACGATTTCGACGGCCCAGAACGCAACTGTTCTTGACTTCAGCACCCTGTCCGAGCGGAGCGGGGTCGGCCTCACCGCCCACCGGGCCGTCCGGGGAGATGTCGACGCCGGCAACGCCGACCGGACGGTCTTCAACGTCGGTGTCCGGGTGATCGACGACGCCGGCAAGGAGATCACGCTCAGCACGGACCGGGTGGCCCTGGACCGCCGGACGGCGGAGGCGGTCGCCTGCTGTGCCGAGGACATCAACGGCACGCCCTTCAAGCACGAGGGCCTGACCTACACGTTCCCGTTCGGCACCGAGAAGAAGACCTACCAGTACTTCGACAACAGCGCTCGGAAGTCGTACCCCGCCAAGTTCGTGGGGACCGAGGAGCTGCAGGGGTTGACCGTCTACAAGTTCGAGATGACGGCCGAGCCGATCCAGATCAGCGAGATCAAGGTCCCGGGCAACCTGGTCGGCTCGACCGAGCCCACGGTGACCGCCGGCCGCTACTACGCCAACACCCGCACCCTCTGGGTGGAGCCGGACAGCGGCGTGATCGTCAAGGGCCAGGAGAAGCAGCTGCAGACCCTCCGCGACGCAACCGGCGCGGACAAGATCAAGATCATCGACGCCACCCTCACCTTCACCGAGGAGACCCAGAAGCAGCAGGCCAAGGCTGCCAAGGACGCGCGGGGTCAGATCAACCTGCTGACCGGGGTGCTGCCGATCGCGCTGGGCGCCCTCGGCATCCTCCTGCTGCTGCTCGGTCTGTTCCTCGTCGTCCGCGCGTCGCGCCGTGGGCCCGCCGCCACCGCGGTGCACGCCGACGACCGACCGACGACCGACCAGCCGTCGGAGGCGACCGCGGAGCCGGTCGAGGAGCCGACGGTGCCGGCCGGTGGACGCCACGCCTCGGACCGCAGCGAGCCGTAGCACCAACGCACGCCGACCTGACTGGGCCGGTCGACCCTCGGGGGTCGGCCGGCCCGGTCCGTTTCCGGGTGGGTCAGGCGCGGCGTACCGCGTACCGGGTGCACACCCAGTCTTCGGTGTACGGGAGGTCGGGCCGCTGCCCGACGATGTCCCCGCCGTGCGCGGCCATCAGTCGCATCATGTCGGCGTGCGGTACGGCGGTCATGCTCATCGGCGCGGGGTAGTTGAGCAGGCGACGCTGTGCCCAGCTGATCAGGCGGAAGGGCGCGACCTGCCAAATGAGGCCCTTCGCCGTACGCGCGGGCTCGGTCGGCAGCCCCACGACCGCGATCCCGCCGGGCCGCAGGACCCGCAGGAACTCGGCCAGGTAGCCCTCGATCGCGGGGCGCGGCAGGTGCTGCAACACCAGGGCGCTGTAGACCAGGTCGAAGTGGCCGTCGGGGAACTGGCTCAGATCCGGCGCGTCGTTGAGGACGAAACGGATGTTGCCGGCGCTCTGGTCCAGTCGCCGGGCGGTCTCCAGCATGGACGGCGCGATGTCGACGCCGACGACCTCGTCCGCGTGCGGGGCGAGTGCCTGGGACAGTCGCCCGGCTCCGCACCCGAAGTCCAGTACCCGTTCCCACCGCGTGGGCAGGTCGAGCTGGCGCAGCCAGCCGGTCGTCTCCTCGACGTCGGCACGGCCGGTGGCCAGGAACTCCTCGACGTCCCACCGTCCACCGCGTTTACCGGGCTGAACGAGTACGGCCCAGAGCGGATCCTCGGAGCCCAGCTTGGTCCAGTCACGCCGCACGTCGTTCAGATTCACGCCGAAACAGTAGGGCATCGGAGCGTCCGCCGGGATCGACCGGTTCCTCGGTCGGCCGGATGTTCGGATGGGCCGGCCGGTCCGAACGGCTCGCCCGGGCGGCGGCGATGGCTGGCGTGGACGGTGGCCGTGACCTGCGTACTTTACAGCCGTTACCTGATTGTAATCCGTCGATGGGTTCGTCGCTCTCCGTCATCAACCGGAGAGTGTTTGCCGGATTTATAACCTATTTAGGCTTCCGCGCGTCCACAAGGGTCGACGGTCCGTGATGCCGTCGCACCTCTCGGTCGCCGATGTGTTACCGCCCGGTAATCAGGGGGTTGTGAGCCGCGCCTCAGCGGGTGCACCATCAAACCCGATCGTTACCCGCCGGTAACAGGCGACGGGCCGGGTGCGGGGCCATCAGTTCGGGACGGCCACCCGCACGCATCCATCCGAGGAGGAACCCGTGCAGGATCGGTTAGACAATCAGGGCCGTACCCGGTGGCGGCGGTTCGCCGCCCTGATGGTGCCCACCACGGCCGCCGTCGGTGCCATCCTGTTCGGGATGTCGACCGGCGCCATCGCGTCCGACATCACCGTGTCCGGGCAGACCTTCAAGATCGGCGCCAAGCGCCTCGAAGGGGACGGCTTCAAGCAGTACGGCGGCATCGTCCGGGAGAAGGGCAAGGACGGCAAGGTCCACCCGATCGCCCTCTCCGAGATCAGCAGCGCGGATCTCTACAGCCTCTGCCAGTCCGTCCGCGCCGACCTGCCGGGCGTGCCGGTGGTGCTCACCATCAACGCCGGTGAGGGCAAGGAGCCCGCCCACGCACAGGACCTGCTGATCGCGATGGACTCGCTGGAGGGCAATGCGACGTTCACCAACATCAAGATCGGCCGGGACGCGACCGACCTGAACCCGACCGCGCAGGCGGGCTCGTTCGGCCAGAACTCCGAGCACGTCACCATCACCAACCTGCAGCAGGTGTCCCGGTACACCACCGCGGCCTCGTTCAACCTGGTCGGGCTCCGGCTGAAGGTCAACGTGGGCGACGACGCCAAGGGCAAGGAGTGTTTCTGAGGTGAGCCGAGGCCCGCGGTGGTCGACCACCGCGGGCCCGTTCCCGTCCCGGTCCCCGCTCCGGCAGGAGGAGTACGTGACAACCGCCAACCCGTCGCACGCCCGGCCCAGCGGTACGACCCAAGCGTGGCGGACCTTCCGCCGCTGGCAGCGGAGCCGGCCGTTCTGGGGTGGCCTGCTCACCGCTCTGGCCGGACTGGAGATGTTCGGCTCCACCCGGATGACCATCAACGGACTGAGCTTCCACAGCGGAGCCACCGGGCTGCTCTCGCTGCTGATCCCGGCCATCCTGGTGACCTGCGGTCTGCTGCTCTGGCTCAGCCCTGCACATCGACTGTTCTACTCGATCGTCGCGGCGGTCACCACGGTCTACTCGCTGATCGGGCTCAACCTCGGCGGTTTCTTCGTCGGCCTACTGCTCGGCATGGTCGGCAGCGCGCTCGCCTTCGCCTGGACGCCAACCCGGCCCGCGCCAACCGAAGCCGACCAGGCCGAAGCGGCCCAGACCGACGCCGCGCCGATCGAAGCGGCCCGGACCGAAGCGGCCCGGACCGAAGCGGCCCGGACCGAAGCGGACCGGACCGAGGCCGACGGGACCGAAGCGGCCCGGACCGAGGCGGACCGGACCGAGACCGACGGGACCGAAGCGGCCCGGACCGAGGCCGACGCTGAGCCGGCCGGGGCGGAGCAGGTCGGCGTCGACCAGGTCGGCGTCGACCGGGCTGGCGTCCTGCGGCCCGCAACCGAGCAGGTCGACGGGGCGCGGGCCAGCGCCGCCGGTGCCGACGAACGGGCCGAGGCTGGCGAGCGGTCCGGTGCCGGCGAGCGGTCCGACCACCCGACGGTCGATCTGGGCACACCGGGTGAGCGGCCGAGCGGTTCGGCCAACCCGCGTACCTTCACGATCGTCCTGGTGGTGCTCGGTCTCGCCGCGACCGGGCTGGCCATCCAGCCCAGGCCGGTGCAGGCCGCACCGAGCCGGCCCGCCGCCACCGCCTGCCCGACACCGTCCCGGACGCCCACCCCGTCGCCCACCCGCACCACGCCTACCGCGACCCCGACAGCCAGCCCGACTCCGGGGCGGACCTCGGGCGGCAACCTGATCAGCGACATCCTGCACGGGATCGGCGACCTGCTCACCGGTGGCCGCCGGGGGGCCAGCGCGACTCCGTCGGCGAGCCCGACGGCGCAGCCGACCGCCACGCCGACCCGGCCGCCGGCGACCCGCCCCGGTTCCACCGCCTGCCCGACGGCGCCCCCGGCGCGGCCGGGCACGTCGGGTACGACGGCACCGGGCAAGGTGGAACCGGGCAAGCCCCTGCCGCGCATCGCCCCCGACCCGACGCTGCCGAAGGTGGCCCAGACGCCGTCCAAGCTCACCGGCACCAAGGTGACCATGACCGGCCTTCGGTTCGACGGGATCACCGACCTGCAGTCCGAGAAGGGCACTCTCAAGGTGCTGAAGTTCAGCATGCAGGAGGCGGTGACCGACGACTTCCTGCTGCGCGCCGACGGCCCCCAGGGGCGCAGCCAGCAGTACGCGACCGACCGGCTGACGGTCCGCGGCGACGTGGCCTTCTATTCCACCCGGTTCGTCGCTCGGCTGCTCGGGATCAAGGTCACTCTGACCCCGGACCTGCCGTTGCCGGACGGCATCCCGGTCACCCTGCCCATTCCGATCACCTTCACCGACCCGGTCATCGACCTGGCGTACGTCACCAGCGACACGCTCACCGCCCGGCCGGCGTTGGCGCTGAGCCTCGGCTGACCAGCGCGTCCAAGCACCACCCGGCGCTGGCCGGCACCGCCCCGGTCGACTTCGCCCCGGTCGGGACGTCCCGACCGGGGCGGGTACGACTCAGAGCCGGGCCAGCGCCCGGCGCAGCGGGTCGAGGCCCAGCGCGCCCAGGTCCAACGCCTGCCGGTGGAACTCCCGCAGGTCGAAGTCCGCGCCCTTGCGGGCCTTCGCGTCGTCCCGCGCCTGGAGCCAGATCCGCTCACCGACCTTGTACGACGGTGCCTGCCCCGGCCAGCCGAGGTAGCGGTTCAGCTCGAAGCGCAGGTTCTCGTCCGGCACCCGGCAGTGCGCCCGCATGAACTCCCAGCCCAGCTCGGGCGTCCACCGCTCGCCGGGGTGGAAGCCGAACGGGTTGTCCTTCGGGATCTCCAACTCCAGGTGCATGCCGATGTCCACGATCACCCGGGCCGCGCGCATCGCCTGCCCGTCGAGCATGCCCAGCTTGTCGCCGGGGTCCTCCAGGTAGCCCAGCTCGTCCATCAACCGCTCCGAGTAGAGCGCCCAGCCCTCGCCGTGCCCGGAGACCCAGCAGAGCAACCGCTGCCAGCGATTGAGCAGGTCGGCCCGGACCGCGGTCTGCGCCACCTGGAGGTGGTGACCCGGTACGCCCTCGTGGTAGACCGTGGTCACCTCCCGCCAGGTGGAGAAGTCGGTGATGCCCTGCGGCACCGCCCACCACATCCGGCCCGGGCGGGAGAAGTCCTCGCTCGGCCCGGTGTAGTAGATGGCGCCGTCACTGGTCGGGGCCAGGCAGCACTCGATCCGACGGACCTGCTCCGGAATGTCGAAGTGGGTGCCGTGCAGCTCGCCGATGGCCTTGTCGGCGAGCGCCTGCATCCAGTCCCGGAACGCCTCCTTGCCCTGGATGGTCCGTGCCGGATCGGCGTCCAACTTGGCCACGGCCTCGTCGACGGTGGCACCGGAGCCGGCGATACGCCCGGCCACGACGCGCATCTCCGCCTCCAGGCGGGCCAGCTCCGCGAAGCCCCAGGCGTACGTCTCGTCCAGGTCGACCTTGGCGCCGAGGAAGTACTGCGAGGCGAGTTCGTAGCGCTCTCGACCGGCGGCCTGCTTGTCCCGCCCGTGCGGTGCCAGCTCGGCGCGCAGGAACTGGCCGAACTCCGCCGTCGCGGCAGTGGCGGCCGCCGCGCCCCGGCGCAGCTCCGCGCCGAGGCTGCCGTCCGCACCCAGCCGCTCGACCAGCCCGTGGAAGAAGTTGTCCCCGTTCGGGTCGACCCAGATGTCGCACTGCTTGGCCACCTCGACCAGCTGCACCTTGGAGCTGACCTGACCGGCGGCGACAGCCTCGCGCAGGGTCGTCTTGTAGGCCTCCAACGCGCCGGCGAAGCCGTTGAGTCGGGCGGCGATGTTGGCCTGCTCGTCGGCCGTCGATGTCGGCATGAGGTCGAAGACCATGCGGATCTCGTGCAGTCCGCTCTCGATCACACTGATTTCGCTCGTCGTCTCGCCGGCCTCGTAGCGGGCCAGGTCCAGGCCGAGCCGTTCCTGCATGGCCTCCTTGGCGGTCCGTTCCGACTCGGTGGCCGGTTCGGTCACTTCGAGGTCGGCGAGCGTACGCCGGGTCAGGTCGGCCCGTGCCGCGTAGCCCTCGGGCGACAGATCGTCGAGCTGGTCGTCATGGCCGGCGATGCCGACATGGGTGGCGCCGGTCGGGCTCAAGGGCGCCCACTCGGCCACGTAGCGGTTGGCGAGTTCATCGATTCGTCCCACGCTGCGACCCTACGTGACCACCCGGTGGTGTTGTCGACGGCGTTTGTCGTGTTCAGGTGGCAGATGTGGAGCGAGCTGGGTGTCCGAAAGTCGCACGACTTTGTCGTACGACTGCGGCAGAGTGTCAGGGGTGACGGCCGATACCACTCCTGACAAGGCGCCGCTGCGCGCCTGGCTGCCAGGCTTCGTGGCCCTCGCCGCGATCTGGGGCTCCAGCTTCCTGTTCATCAAGGTCGGGGTGGCCGAGCTGCACCCGGTCCAACTCACCCTCTACCGGGTCTCCACCGGGGCGCTGACCCTGCTGGTGGTGCTCGCGGTGCTGCGCGACCGGCCGCCCCGTGAGCCCCGGGTCTGGGCACACCTGACCGTCGTCGCCGCGTTCGGCGTGGCCGTGCCGTTCACCCTCTTCGGCTACGGCGAGCAGCGTGTCGAGTCGATGTTGGCCGGCATCTGGAACGCCACCACACCGCTGATCGTGCTGCCGCTGGCCGTGCTGGTCTTTCGTACCGAGCGGCTGACCGTGCGCCGTGCCGTCGGGCTCGGGCTGGGCTTCGTCGGTGTGCTCGTGGTGCTCGGGGTCTGGGAGGGGATCGGCGGGGCGCACTTCACCGGGCAGCTGATGTGCTTCGGCGCGGCCGCCTGCTACGGCGTCGCCATTCCGTACCAGAAGCGGTTCGTCGCCGGCAGCACGCACTCCGGCCTGTCGCTCTCCGCGGCGCAGCTCCTGCTCGCCGCCGCGCAGTTGGCCATCGTCACCCCGTTCGTCGCGGGCGCACCGCCGCTGCCCACCGAGCTGTCGCCGAAGGTCGTGGCCAGCGTGCTGACCCTCGGCGCGCTCGGCACCGGGCTCGCCTTCGTGATCAACATGCGCAACATCCGGGTGGCCGGGGCGAGCACCGCCTCCACCGTCACCTACCTGATCCCGATCTTCGCGGTGCTGATCGGGGCCGTGGCGCTCGACGAACGGCTCAACTGGCACCAGCCGGTCGGCGCGCTCATCGTGCTGCTGGGGGTCGCCGTCTCGCAGGGCGTGTTCGGCCGGCGGCGTCCCCGGGTGGCGGTCGGCGTCCCCGCCGTGCCGGCGGCCGAGCCGGCCACCCAGCGCTGACCTACGTCGAGGTCAGCGTCGACCCTGCGTCCACGCGATGAGCTGCTCCGCCGACCAGGTGTTGACCACCCGGTCGGCGGGGACGCCGCAGCGGGCCGCCCGCTCGCAACCGAACCGCTGCCAGTCGAGCTGGCCGGGCGCGTGCGCGTCCGTGTCGATCGCGAACCGGCAGCCGGCCTCCAGGGCACGGCGGATCAGCCGCTTCGGCGGGTCCTGCCGCTCCGGCCGCGAGTTGATCTCGACGGCGGTGTCGTGCTCCGCGCAGGCGGCGAAGACCGCGTCCGCGTCGAAGTCGCTCTCCCCCCTGGTCCGGGCCCGGTGTCCCCGATCGCCGGGCCCGGTCACCCCGGCCGGGCGGGACGACACCATCCGGCCGGTGCAGTGACCCAGGATGTCCAGGTGCGGGTTGGCGACCGCGGTCAGCATCCGCCGCGTCATCTTTGCCCGCTCGTCCTTCAGGCCGCTGTGCACCGAGCCGACCACCACGTCCAGCCGAGCCAGCAGGTCGTCGTCCTGGTCGAGCGAGCCGTCGGCGAGGATGTCCACCTCGATCCCGGTGAGAATCCGGAAACCCTCCGGCAGCGCCGCGTTGACCTGCGCCACGTGATCGAGCTGACGGCGCAGCCGGTCGGCGGTCAGCCCCCGGGCCACCGTCAGCCGGGGCGAGTGGTCGGTCAACACCATGTATTCGTGGCCCAGCTCCACCGCGGCCAGCGCCATCTCCTCGATCGGCGAGCCGCCGTCGGACCAGTCCGAGTGGGTGTGACAGTCGCCGCGCAGCGCCTCGCGTAGTGCTGCCGCCTCGGCGTCCAAATCGCTGCCCTCGGTGGCTACCAACCGGCGCAGATAGACCGGCTCCTCGCCGGCCAGTGACTCCGCCACGCAGCGGGCGGTGACGTCACCGACCCCGGTCAGCTCGGTCAGCGTGCCGTTGCCGGCGCGCTCGGCCAGCTCGGCCGCCGGCAGGCCGGCCAGCGCCGTCGCCGCCGACCGGAACGCCCGCACCCGGTAGGTGGCCTCGTTCGCGCGTTCCAGCAGGAACGCGATCCGGCGCAGGTCGGCGATGGGGTCCCGGGCTTTCATCCCACCGAACCTAGCCGCTGCTTGGTCCCTCAGGGAGCCTTCGGACAGCCGTGTTTGCGCTGCCACGCCGTGACCTCGGCGGCCGGTTCCCGATTGCCACCACGCCGCCACGAGTCCAGGTAGCGCGCCGGCCAGAGCACCCCGCGCCGGATCCACCAGCCGTCCCGACCCGCACACGGCGGTGAGATGCCGAAATGCAGGTGACAGACGTTGTTCGCATTACCGGTGCGGCCCACCTTGCCGAGCTGCTGCCCGGCGCGGACCCGGACCCCGGCGTTCACGCCGGTGGCCACACCGCTCAGGTGCGAGCCGTAGTAGCGCACCCCGTCGTCGCCGAGCAGGGCCACGGACAGGCCGCCGTTCTCCGGACCCTGTGGCCCGCGCTTGTCGTACCGGTCGGTGCGACTCACCTCCAGCACCGTCCCGTCGGTCACCGCCACGACCGGCTCACCGCAGTCGGCGAAGATGTCCGTCGCCGGGTACGCCCCGTGCGTCGGGTGATAGGCGACGTTGTCGGCGCGTACCGGAAACACGTGCCGCAGCCCGGCGCGCGGCGCGGTCGCCGACGGCCCGGCCGACGACGGCGCCGGGCGGGCCGAGCCGGTCGGTGCCGCAACGGTCGGCGTCGCCGCGGGCTGCTCGCCGGTCGCCCAGACCGCGGGCGGCGTCGGCGCCACGCCATCCGGAGGCGCCCCAGGCCGGGTGGTCGCGCAACCGGCGGCCAGCACCGGGGCGAGCAGCAGCAGAATCGGGTACGCCGGACGCACGCGGCGACCGATCGTGGACGACGGCATCCGGTCATCCTGGCAGACCGGTACCGTGGGCACGAGCGGCGCGCGTGACGGGAGGCAGCGACTGTGACGATCGCCCAGCCTGATCCCGGTTCGGCTCCCGGCGCCGCCGCACGTGCGGTGCCGCGTACCCCCTCGGGGCTCTTCCCGGCCGGGCCGCCGACCCGGCCCACCTACCGCGAACCGCACCGGGTCACCGGCGCCGGTGTCGCCGCGGGCGGCGGCGCGGCGGCCGGGTGGCTGCTGCTGTTCGGCCTGCTCGGCACCGATGTGGCCAGCTACGCGTGGTGGACGGTGGTGGCCGGCCTACTGGCCTGGGCGACCGCCCTGGTGCTGGTGCGCTACGGCGATCGGGGGGTGGCGACCGGGGTGGCCATCGTCACCGCCGGTGGCTGGAGCATCGCCGCCGCCGTGGTGGCGGTCCGCTGGGCGACCGGTGGTGACTGGCCGCTTTGGTGACCGGTTTCCCGGCCCCGGATCGGATGTCGGCGACTGCGCCGCGTGCCCGGTTGGCTGCGTAGCGAACGCCGTCTTGACGTGGCCGCTGAGACTCGGCACGCTCGGCACTATGGCCTGGACCACCCCGCGGCAGGACCCCGATCGAAGCCGCCGCCGCCTGCAGCTTCTCGCCGAGTTGGCGGGGGCCCGGGCGGTACGCCAGCGCAACCGGCCGCAGCGGCTGCGTACCGAGCGTCTGCGCCAACTCATCGCCACCCGTCGCCGGGTCGCCGGCTGATCCGACTTTGTCACGATTGGCCGGCCCTTCGGGGCGTTGACCGGTCGGCTGCCGACCCGACCGGCTAACGTGCACGCGTAACGAGTCGGCGCTGTGCCGAGGGCTATTGGGGGGACCGTGTCGTACTTCGCTGCGGCCGTGGTGCGCGACGACAGCGGCTGGAGCGCCGCAGAGGTCAATCTGCGCGGCGCCACCGACATCGACGAGGTTGCCGACCGGCTGCGGGACGTCGATCAGGACGCCGAGGTGTCGCTGCTGTTCGTCGAGGCGGACGACGCGTACCTGGTGATCCTGCGCCTCGACGAGGGCGAGGACCTGCGGGTGTTCGGGTCGGACTCGGCGTACGCCGAGGAGTCCCGTCTCGGTTCGTTGCTGGTCGGTGATCTGAAGACCTCGGTCACCGGGCTCGACGAGGTCGACGAGCCGCGCCCGACGTCCAGCGGTGACGAGGAGAGCGAGCAGCCGGCCGTCGACCCGGAGGCCGACCCGGTGGGCGAGGCCGACCTCCTGGCCAACCTGGGCATCTCCGCGCAGAAGCTGCTGGCCCTCTGCGCCCACGAGGGCATGATGCCGGCCGACGTCACCGCCGAGGTATGCCAGGTGCTCGGCTGTGTCGACGAGGTCGAGGAACTGCGTGAGGTCTGATCCCGACGGATCGGGTTCGGGCGGTGTGACGGTGCCCCTGGGCGGCGCGGAGCCGGCCGACGCCACCGATCCTTCGCTGGGGACGGTTCGGCCCGGCCAACCAACTCCCGGCGCGGTGGGCCGTGTGGGCCCGGGTGCTGCCGAAGGGCTGGCCGACCCGGGCGAGGTCGGTCGACGGCAGCGGCACGAGCTGTGGATGCGCCGGGCCTTGGAGGTCGCGGTCACCGGCCCCGCCGCCGGCCCTGTTGCGGGCTTGGTTGGTCCGGGCGCTGGCGGCGTGGGTCCGGGTGGTGCCGGCGTGGGTCCGGGCGCTGGCGGCGTGGGTCCGGGCGGTGCCGGCGTGGGTCCGGGTGGTGCCGGCGTGGGTCCGGGCGCTGGCGGCGTGGGTCCGGGCGCTGGCGGCGTGGGTCCGGGCGCTGGCGGCGTGGGTCCGGGTGGTGCCGGCGCGGCGATCGATGACGTGCCGGTGGGTGCGGTGCTCTACGGGCCGGACGGCACCGAGTTGGCGATTGGCCGCAACGAGCGGGAGTTGACCGGCGACCCCACCGGGCACGCCGAGGTGCTGGCGCTGCGCCGGGGCGCGGAGCGGCTCGGCCAGTGGCGGCTGGACGGCTGCACCCTGGTGGTCACGCTGGAGCCGTGCACCATGTGCGCCGGCGCGCTGGTGCTGGCCCGGGTCTCGACCGTGGTCTTCGGTGCCTGGGAGCCCAAGACCGGGGCGGCCGGCTCGCTCTGGGACGTGCTGCGCGACCGCCGCCTCAACCACCGCCCAGAGGTCTACGGCGGAGTACTAGAGCCCGAAAACGCAGCCCTCCTACGAGCCTTCTTCCGCTAACCCCCCCCGCCCCCCCCCCCCCCCGCCCCGGTCTTGGGCTCCCAGGCA
>NZ_JBHSQS010000045.1:0-26270 GCF_042658605.1 Micromonospora vulcania
AACCAACTACCGGAGACCTCTTCAATTAGCGACCACCGCCACGCCCCAACATCAACGCCCTACGAAACACGGCCTAGCGGTCTGCGCAGTCGACGAGGCGTTCGGTAGCGAGGCAGGAGACGAGGCAGCGCTCCTTGGCGTCGCCACTCAGCCGGGCGGTCCAGTCGGTGAGGCCACCGTCGCCGAGTTCCATGTTGCCGCCCAGGGCGGTGATCCGTAGGGCGCAATCGGTGTAGTAGCCGCGACCGCGTACCCGATCCGGCTCGTCCACCAGTGGCACCGCGCCCCCGTCGAGTGCCGGTCGGACGGTGTCGGCCAGTCGTTCCCGGACGACCCGGTCGTCGAAGACCGTGACGTGCAGTTGGGGCGAGGCTGCGGCGGCCAGTTCGGTGAGGACGGTCCGCCAGTAGGTGAGGTGCCGGATCAGCAGCCGGGCCTGTGTGACACCCGCGCCAGCGTCCCGGGCGCTGGACACCAGGGCGAAGAGCCGGAAGTGCGCGGACACGCCGGCACCGAAGTCCTGTGCGCGCAGCACCCGGTGAGCGGCGGCGAGGTGCACCTCCGCACTTTGACGGCGACGTAGTGCCGCCTCGATCGCGAGGGCGTTGGTGGGGTCGCTCAGCACCTCGCTGGCGCGCATCGTGGTGACGATCCTGTTCGGACTGACCGGCGCGACCGCCGAGCAGGCGCCGAGCGGAACGACCGGCGACAGCTCCACTCCCGACACGTCGGCGGGTAGGAGCTGCCACATCCGTGCCTCCACCTGCGCGAGCGCGCGTGGGTCGGCACGGGCCGGTTGGACGAAGCGGTCCTCGCGGCGGCGGCGCAGCACGTCGGACGGGCGCACGACGGCGGCGCGGTCGCGGGCCACGGTCAGCAGCAGGGTACGCAGGTCCGCGCCGGGCAGACCGCCCAGCGCGGCCCGCGTACCCGTCGGCAGCGCCGCCCACACCCGACGTTCCGCGCCGGTCAGTTCGTCGCCGTCCATGGTCCTCAGCATGGCCGGCACGGCGCGCCGGGTCCACCGGTTTCGGCGCGACGTCGTCCAGGCTGCGGCTGGCGGCTGCGGCCTTCCGGGCGGGGTCGGTCAGGACAACGTGCAGGGAGCGCCGTTGAGCGTGACCAGGGTCGGGTTGGGGTTCGGGCCTCCGGCGGTGGTGGCGTTGAAGCCGAAGGTGGCGGTGGCACCCGGGTTGATTTTCGCGTTGTACTGCTCGTTGCGGGCGGTCACCGTTGCGCCGGTCTGGGTGACCTTCGCCAGCCAGGCCTCGCGTACCCGTTGGTCGCCGGTGAACGCGAAGCGCACGGTCCAGCCGTTGACGGCGGTGGCACCGGTGTTCCGGACGGTCACCTGCGCGGTGAACCCGGTCCCGCCGTGCCAGGCACCGTAGTTGGTGTAGGTGGCCGTACAGGTGGTGGCCGGTACCGCGCCCGCGTCGCCCTGGTCAGCCAGGAACGAGGCGATCCAGGCCAGCGCCGAGTTCCAGTTGATCGCCACCTCGTTGGTCGCGTACGAGTTGATGTCGTCGACGTAGCAGAACATCGGTGCGCAGCCGGCGAGTAGCTGCGCCGCGAACGGATCCTGGAGGGCGGCGTTCGCCCCACCGGCCAGGGAACCGGCGGGCGGGTGCGGCAGGCTCGCGTCGAGTTGGTTGGCGAAGATGCGGCTGTGCTGGTTCTGCGCCGCGTGCTCACCCCACCCGGTGACGTACGAGATGTTCAGCGCGTTGCGACCGAACAGGTAGTCCGTCGCCTGCACCGCGCCGTCCCGGTAGACCGCGTCGCGGGTCAGGTCGAACGCGGTGGCCAGCACGACCGCGTTGTTGATGAGGTTGCTGTTGCCGCCCCAGACGTAGCTGCCCGGGTCCCCGGGCAGCGGCAGCCCGTACGCCTGGCGGCGCAGCTCGGTGAGGTACGCGTCGGCGGCGGTGGTGACCGAGGCGCGGACCCGGGTCAGCTCGGCGGCGGGCAGTCCGTTCGGCACGGTGGCCAGGTCGAGCCGGCCGAGCGCGGCGGTGCTCTGCCAGCCGAAGCCCTGTGCGCCGAACACGTCCCCGGTGTGGTGCGGCGAGGCGGTCAGGTCGGTCAGGTAGGTCTGCGCCCCGGTGCTCAGGTACAGCTCGACCGCCGCCCAGTAGAACTCGTCGGTGACGACTCCGTCGTCGTACGCGCCGCCGCCGGTGCCGTCGCTCGGGCTGGCGTACACCGTCGGGTGGGCCTTGGCGGCGGCGTAGGCCGTCGTCGCCGCGGTGGCGCAGCGGGCCGCGAACGTCGCGTCGTAGGGGGCGTAGAGCCGCGCGCACTGGGCGGCGGTGGCGGCCAGGTTGAGCGTGGCGGCGGTGGACGGCGGGTGCAGCTCGCGCGGCTGCGGGTCGTCCTGCGGGGCGAGCGGCAGGCCGGTCCAGTTCCGGTCGTGGATCTTGTGGTGCGCCATGCCGGCGAGGGACTGGCCGGCCGGCACCTGCATGCGCAGCAGGAACTCCAACTCCCAGCGTGCCTCGTCGAGGATGTCCGGTACGCCGTTGGCGCGCTCGGGCACCCGAAGCGTCCCGTCGGCCAGGCCAACACCGCCGGCCGCGGTGGCCGCCGTCCTGGTCCGCTCGAAGGCGTTCAGCAGTTGGTAGGTGGCGATGCCGCCGTTGACCACGTACTTGCCGTGGTCGCCGGCGTCGTACCAGCCTCCGCGTACGTCCAGGGTGTAGTCGCAGACCCCCGGCTGGCAGGGCACGGCGGTGTCTCCCTGGTTGGGTGCCACGCCGAGGTGGCCGGCGGGCCGCGCGTACTCGTCGCCGATCAGGTCACCGTCGATGGCGATGCCGCTGCGTTGGGCGTAGAAGAACTGGAGCGAGTCGGCGCGCAGCCGGTCGTAGAGCGTGCCGGAGATGTCGAACGGGTGGCTGGTCGCGCCGTCCACGGTCAGCGTCAACCCGGTGCCCGGCATGCGGTAGCCGGAGAAGTCGACCGTCTGCACGTTCTGCCCGGAGGCGGTGTCCACGCCGCGTGCGGTGGTGGTGCCGGTGGCCAGGACCGTGCCGGTGCCCGAGCGCAGGTGCCAGGGCAGCGGCTCGGTGGCCGTGGTGACCACGGTGGCGTTCTTGGGGCCTCCGGGCAGGTAGCCGACCTGGTTGACCCGCACTCGGGGCCCGGTGTCCGGCTCGTACGGCGCGGGTGGCTCGCCACCGCGCAATGAGACGTCGTCCAGGCAGACGGTCTGTGCCGCTGCGGCGCCACCGACCTGGAAGATCAGTTGGGCGCCCGGATTGTCGTCCGGGACGGTGAAGGTCTGCTCGACCCGCTGCGGGGTGCCGGTGGCGGCGGCGTCCACGGCGGCGTACGTGGTGTACGGGGCGCTGCCGAGTTGCAACACGGCCTTGATCGCGGTGCCCGGGGTGGCCGACACCGCGAAGCCCAGGGTGTATTCGGCGCCGGCGAGCAGCGGTACGCCGTCCTGCCCGATGCCGGCGTCCCACGGGTTGGCCAACCCGCCGGGGACGGTGGTGCAGAGCTGGCCGTCGGTCACCGCGAGCGCGCCGGTGCCGTAGGAGAACCAGGGGGCCACGCCGGCGCTGAAGTCGCCGTTGTCGATCTGCTCGGGGGCGTCCGGTGGCGGGTCGGCGTACGCCGCGCCGGCGCCCGCGGCGGCGAGGGTCAGGGTGGTCGCCGCGGCCAGCAGGAGGCGGCGTCGGGATGGCGTCACGGGGGAGTCCTTCCGGGACGGGATGTGGGACGGTGGTGGTGGCGAGATCTTGGGAGCGCTCCCAGATATCGGCTCGATGTTTCCAGCGACGGGAGGCCATGTCAATCGATCCGACTGAATGGCTTGTGGTGTCCGACGAGCGCGGTCGGCCCGCGATGGGTGCCGCGAGGCGTCGGGGCCCACACGTGAGATTGGCCGCGCCACACGCCGTCGTCCTGATCTCCTAGAGACAACTGCGCCCTTCGCCTGGCAGGCTGCCTCCCATGACCCTGAAGCTGCGTTCCGTGGGGACGAGCGACCGTGGGCTGATCCGCAGCGGAAACCAGGACGCCCTGCACGCCGGGACCTGGCTCGTCGCCGTCGCCGACGGCATGGGCGGGATGGCCGCCGGCGACCTGGCCAGCGCGCTCACCATCGACGCGGTCGCGCCACTGGACCTGGAGACCCCGGAGGACGCCCTGGTCGCCGCGCTCCAGGGCGGCATCGCCCTGGCCACCGCACGGATCCGGCAGGCGGTCACCGAGGACCCGGAGCGCCAGGGCATGGGCACCACACTGACCGCCCTGCTCTTCGCCCGTACCGGAAGCTGCCTGGCCCTGGCGCACATCGGCGACTCCCGGGCCTACCTGTACCGCGAGGGTGTGCTCAAACAGATCACCCGGGACGACACCTTCGTGCAGATGTTGGTGGACCAGGGCGTGATCACCGCCGACCAGGCCAGCAGCCACCCGCGCCGGGCGGTGGTGACCCAGGCGTTGCAGGGCGACGACGTCTCCCCGGCGTACTCGACGATGGTGCCCCGGGCCGGCGACCGGTGGCTGCTGTGCAGCGACGGCCTCTCCAACGTGGTCCGTCCGGACACCCTCGCCGAGGTGCTGGCCGGCCATCCGGACCGGGCCGAGTGCGCCCGCAAGCTGATCGACCTGGCACTGCACGCCGGCGGGCCGGACAACATCACCGTGGCGGTGGCCGACGTCGTCCAGGAATGACCCGCCTCAGCGTCGACGTGGCGTGGCGTGCCGGGTGGGCGTCGCCGTGGCCGGGTCCTCCGGCCAGGGGTGCCGGGGATATCGACCGCGCAGCTCGGCACGGACCTGGAGATAGCCGGTCCGCCAGAACGACGCCAGATCGGCGGTGACCGCCACCGGCCGCCCGGCGGGGGAGAGCAGGTGCAGCAGCACCGGCACCCGACCACCGCCGATGCGCGGAGCCGCCGGCCAGCCGAACGTCTCCTGGAGCTTCACCGCCAGCACCGGCGCGGCCGGGTCGGCGTAGTCCACCCGGATCTTCGAGCCACTGGGCACGGCGATCCGTTCCGGGGCCAGTTCGTCCAGTCGGGCGGCCTGCGCCCACGGCAGGAGCCGGCGCAGCGCGGCGGTCACGTCCACCCGGGCCAGGTCCGCGCGCCGCCGGGCGGCGGCCAGCTCCGGGCCCAGCCAGGTCGGTACGGCCGCGAGCAGCGCCTCGTCGCCGACGTCCGGCCACTCGTCGCCGAGGTGGTGCCGACAGAACGCCAACCGCTCGCGCAGCGCCTGAGCGGCCGGCGTCCAGGTCAGCAGCCCCAACCCCTCCTGGCGCAGGCCGGTCTGCAGCGCCGCCGCCACCTCCGCGGTGGCCGGGCGGTCCAGCCGACGCGCCAGCAGCTCGATCGCCCCCAGCCGGGTCACCTCCCGGGCCGCCACGTCCCCGTCGGACCAGCCGACCTCCCGGCGGGTGGACAGCAGCGGGCCCGCCGCCTCCCGCGCCGTCGCCTCGTCAAGCGGTGTGGCCCGGCGGATCCGCGCCGAGGGCGCGCCCGGGCTGCGGTCCGCGACGGCCACCGCCAGCCACTCGGACCCGGTCAGCCCGGACCCGGCCGCCAGCTCCGCGGCGGTCCCGCCGGTCATCAGGTACGACGATCCGCCCGGCCGCCGGACCCGGGCCAGCCGTTCGGGGTACGCGAGCCCGACCAGCAGTCCGGCGGCCAGATCGTCGCTGAGCCCAGCGGAGCCGGCCGACCCGCCGCCCCGCAAAGCGCGTGCGCCGGCCGGTTCGGTGTCGAGGTGACCCTGCGGTGGTGAGCCGGCGGGCAGTGCGGCGCGCAGCCGGCGTACCTCGGTGCGCCAACGGGCGGTCGCGCCGGGGTCGACGCCGGTGCGCAGTCGACGCCAGCCGGCGACCAGGTCGTCGCCCGGACCGGCCGCGCTCTCCTCGGCGAGCAGGGCCACCACCTCGGCCGCCCGGTCGGCGCCGACCCGACCAGCGCCGTCGAGCAATGCCCGGGCCAGCCGCGGGTGCGCCCCGGCGGCGGCGATCGCCCGCCCCCGGCCGGTGATCCGGCCGTCCGGGTCGACCGCGCCCAGGGTGGTCAGCGTGTCCCGGGCCACCGCCATCGCCGCGGGCGGCGGCGGGTCGGGCAGCGCGAGCCCGGTGCCGTCCGGCTGTCCCCAGGCGGCCAGTTCCAGCGCGAAGCCGGTCAGGTCGGCGGTGGCGATCTCCGGCTCTCCGCGGGCGGGCAGTCGCTCGTGTGTCGCGGCGGACCAGCAGCGGTAGACGGACCCGGGTGCTTCCCGACCGGCCCGGCCGGCCCGTTGGGTGGCGGCGGCCCGGGAGACCGGCACCGTGATCAGCGCGCCGAGCCCGCGGGCCAGGTCGATCCGGGGCACCCGGGACAGCCCGGCGTCCACCACGACCCGTACGCCCGGCACGGTCAGGCTGGTCTCGGCCAGGGCGGTGGACAGCACCACGCGCCGCCGATCCGCCGGACGCAGCGCCGCGTCCTGCTCGGTGCCGCGCTGCCGGCCGTGCAGCGGCAGCAGCGCGACGGTGTCCCGCAGGTCGGCCAGTCGGCCCGTGACCGCCGCGATCTCCCCGGCCCCGGGCAGGAAGACCAGCACGTCGCCGTCGCGCTCGCGCAGCGCCCGCCGGACGGTGGCCGCCACGTGGTCGAGCAGAGCCCGGTCCACCGGCCCGGCACCGGGTGGGGCGATCGGCCGCGGTGGCGGCGTCCAGATCCGCTGCACCGGGTGCAGCGCCGATTCGGCCCGTACGACCGGGGCCGGGGTGGCCCCGCCGAGCAGCGCGGCGAACCGGTCGGTGTCCGGGGTGGCGGACATCGCCAGCAGCCACAGATCGGGCCGGAGGGTGGCCCGCGCCTCCACCGAGAAGGCCAGCGCGAGGTCCGCGTCGAGTTGTCGCTCGTGGCACTCGTCGAGCAGCACCGCACCCGTGCCGGGCAGCTCCGGGTCGTGGTGCAGCCGTCGGACCAGCAGGCCGGTGGTGACGACCTCCACCCGGGTGGCCGGGCCGACGCGGCGCTCACCGCGTACCGCGTAGCCGACGCGGTCGCCGACCCGCTCACCGAGCAGGTCGGCCATCCGCCGGGCTGCGGCACGCGCGGCCACCCGGCGGGGTTGCGCGATCACCACCCGGCCGGTCACCCGGTCGGCCACGGCCAGCGGCGCGAGCGTGGTCTTGCCGGTGCCGGGCGGGGCCACCAGGACCCCGGCGCCGGCCGCGTCGAGCGCCGCGATCAGCGCCGGCAGCACCGGGCGCACCGGCAGGTCCAGGTGTACGTCGGAGAGCACGGCCCAGTCTCGCACCGGCCCGGCCGGTCCAGCCGGCGCGGCTCAGTCCTGGCGGAACTCGCCGCCCTGGTGGAACCGGTTCCAGCATCTCGACGAGTTGTTCGCGGCCAACCACCCGCACACCGACCACCACCACCTGGCCTTTTTGGCGACCCGGCCGGACCGGCAGGGGCAGGGGTTGGGCACGGCGCTGCTCGAGCACCACCACGCCTGGCTGGACGAGGCCGGGATGCCGGGCTACCTGGAGGCGAGCAGCCCGCGCAGTCGGGACCTGTACGCGCGGAACGGCTACCGGACCGGCGAGCCGTTCCGGGTGCCCGACGGCACGCCGTTCTGGCCGATGTGGCGGGAGCCGGCAGGTCACTGACGATTGGACGTACTGTCACGCTCGCGTGACAGTACGCACACATAGTTGAGGGCCGGGTCCTGTGGACCCGGCCCTCAACCGCGAATCGTCTAGTACGTGCCGTCGAGCTGGCCGCGCAACTTGGTCAGCGCGCGGGCGAGCAGCCGGGAGACGTGCATCTGGGAGACACCGATCTGGTCGGCGATCTGCGACTGGGTGAGGTTGCCGTAGAACCGCAGCGTGAGAATCTTCTGCTCGCGCTCGTCGAGGGTGGCCAGTGCTGGGCCGAGGGAGGCGCGCAGTTCGGCGAGTTCGAATTCGGCGTCTTCGCCGCCGAGCATGTCGCCGAGTTCGGTGGCGCGTTCGCCGTCGCCGGTGGGGGTGGACAGGGAGACCGCGTTGTAGGCGCGGGCGCCTTCCAGGCCTTCCAGGACCTCTTCCTCGGTGACCTTGAGGTGGGCGGCGATGTCGGCGACGGTCGGGGAGCGCCCGAGGGTCTGCAGCAGGGAGCTGTTGGCGTCGGAGATGGCCAGGCGCAGCTCCTGCAGCCGGCGGGGGACCCGGATGTCCCAGGTGCGGTCGCGGAAGTGCCGCTTGAGCTCCCCGATGATGGTCGGGATGGCGTAGCCGGCGAAGTCGACGCCGCGCGTCGGGTCGAACTTGTCGATGGCCTTGATCAGCCCGATGGCGGCGGTCTGGGCGAGGTCGTCGCTCGGCTCGCCCCGGCCGCTGTAGCGATGGGCCAGGTGGTTGGCCAGCGGCAGCCAGGCCTCGATCGCCCGGTCCCGCAGCGCCGGGCGCGACGGGTGGCTGGCGGGCAGTGCCGCCATGGCGTTGAGCAGGTCGGCGGCGCTGTCGGTGAGCGCCCGCGGGTCGAGCTTCGCGGCGCTCCTGGGCTTGGTGCTCACCTGCTCGGTGATCGTTGGCGCGGTCATGGGTGGTCCTCCCTGCACCTCGTCCGCGGACAAAAAAAGACGTGACGCTTTGGTTTAGCTTCGTATGGGCCGTTCGGGACTCACCTTAGCCTGATCGTCTCCCCAGAATCTAGCCGAAAGGCTGATGTACTTAAGGCGTGTCGAATGACAAAAGCCGCATAGCGGGCGGCAGATCGGCAATTTGTGAGGACCCTTACCCGCTTTTCGGGCCAGGCCTCAGCCACCCGGTCATGTCATCCGCTCCGGCTGGTCGGTGCCCGGGGCTGGACGAGCGGTCAACATGAAATCCGACATCGGGGCAGTACTGTCCGGTTTCCGTCGTTGTCCCGCCGGTGGGACCCGCCGTAGCGTCGCGTGTACACATCCGGTTCGGAGGCACCGTGCTCGATCCAGCCGCTCCCCAGCTCGTCGTGAACAGTCGCACGCTCTACTTCAGCTGGCTCCCGGCGGATCCGGACGCGGTCGCCGCCCTGATTCCGGCCGGGCTGCGCCCGCGTCCCGACCGTCAGGTGTTCCTCAACCAGTACGTCGTCGACGACGAGACGCAGACCTCCGGCTTCGGCGCCTACTCGCTGACCTACCTGGGCGTCTCGCTGGTCGGCGAGGACGCGCCCGGCGGGCTCAACCCCGGTGGCTGGTGGACCCACTACGTCGCGTCCAGCGGGAGGGTCCGGGAGTACGCCGTCGCCCGAGGCGCCCCGGTGCTCGCCGGCCGGACCAGGATCGAGGTTCGGGGCGAGGACCTGCTCTCCGAGACGGAGGTCGACGGGACGCCGCTGATCCGGGCCACCTGTCGAGTGGGGGAGACCGGCCACGTGATCAGTAGCGGGCACCACCGCTACTTCACCCGCCGCGGCGGGGAGCTGGTCAGCTCGGTCTACCCGTTCGTGGCGGAGCCGGTCGCGCCGTTCGAGATCGAGTCGGTCGAGTTTCTGCAGCCCCGACACCCGATCTACGCGCTACGGCCGGCCAACCCGTTGACCATCGGCTTCGGTTACTACTCGCCCCGCTCCTCGTTCGCCTACCCCGGTGGGCTCAGCGTGCACCAGGGGTCGGGCCAGGACGACACGCGGGAGCCGCCCTGGTCGGCTCACCAGGTGCCGGACAACCTGGCCCGCAGCGGCCTGCCGTCCGGGTCGTAGACCAGCCGGTAGACCGGCAACGCCCAACTGCGGGTGTACCACGGCAGCCGCTCGGGGCGGTGCGGGCGCAGCCGGCCGGGCGGACGTTCGCCCACCTGGCCGCCGTCGTACCACTCCTGGAGCGCGTCGGCGGCGGCCGTGACGGCCGCGACGGCGTCCGCCGGGTCGAGCAGGTCGGCGTCGTCCGCACCGTGCGGGTCGCGGTCCAGGTGTTCACGCCAGAGCCGCAGCCGCAGCTCCCGGGCGAAGGTCCGCGCCCCGTCGCCCTGCCCGGCGGGGTCGGTGGGCTCGCGCGGGTCGCGGCTGTCGTCCAGCACCGCGCAGGACAGCTCGCTGTCGTGTGTCCAGGAGCGGCGGTTGAAGTTGTCGCTGCCCACGCTGGCCCAGACGTCGTCGACCACGCAGACCTTCGCGTGTACGTAGACCGGGTTGCCGGCGTGGTTCTCCACGTCGAACACGTGCACCCGGTCCGGTGCCGCGCGCTCGCACAGCGACAACGCCTGCTCGCGGCCGACCATGTTCGGCGGCAGGGCGAGCCGGCCGTCCACGTCCGGATGCCGGGGCACCACGGCGATCAGGTGCAGCTCCGGGTTGTCCCGCAGCGCGTCGGCGAACAGCTCCGCCACCTCGGTCGACCAGAGGTACTGGTCCTCCAGGTAGATGAGCCGGCGCGCGCGGCGTACCGCCTTGGTGTAGCCCCGCGCCACGGTGCGCTCGCCGTCCGGTGCGAAGGAGTAACGCGGCCGGACGGCCGGGTAGGTGCGCAGCACCTGGATCTGGTGCGGACCGCAGGACGGTGGGTCCGCCGGCTGCTCGGGCAGCGGGTCCGGGCGCAGGTCCGCGCCGCGCAGCCGGTCCCGCAGGTACGCCATCGGGTTCTCCGAGTCCAGTGGCATCGGGTCGGTCCAGCGCTCCCGGAACAGGGTGTCCAGCGCGCCGACCACCGGGCCGCGCACCGCGAGCTGCACGTCGTGCCAGGGCGGGGTGGGGCCGTACCGGGGGGACATCTGCACCGGCTGCGGGTCGCCGTGGTGCATGGCGTCGTCCCGCCGGCTGTGGCACAGGTCGATCCCGCCGGCGAACGCGATGTCGCGCTCCGGGGCACTCGGGTGCCGCAGCACCACCAGCTTCTGGTGGTGTGAGCCGCCGCGTCGTACCCGCTGGTCGAGCAGCACCTCGCCGCCGGCCGCGGAGATCGTCTCGCTGAGATCGCGGTTCTCCGCCTCGCTGTACGCCAGCACGTCGAGGTGCGAGCGCCAGATCAGCCCCTTGACCACCACTCCGCGTTGGGCGGCCTGGGCGAACAGTTGGGCCACGGTCGGGCCGTCCGGGCGCATCCGCTGGTCCGGGTCACCCCGCCAGTCGGTGAAGAACAGGTGGTCACCGGCGCGCAGTGCCTCGACCTCGTCGACCAGCCGGTCGAAGTACGCCGCACCGTGAATCAACGGCTCGGCGAGGTTTCCGACGGTCCAGACGGGTAACCCAGAGACCGGGTTGGCCCGTTCCTGTGCGGTGAGGAACCAGTCCTGCAGCGGCAACGTCTCCAGCCCCCCGAGGTCGACAACGTCCTCACGGTAGGACCCGGACGGCGGGTCCGCACGCCAGGCCGGCAGACCCGTGACCTGGTCGACGCCATCTGAACGACGCGACAGCCGAGGAGATCACACTATGCCCCGCGAGACGACGAACCCCGTGACCGAGTACCGCGAGCCGGCGGTGGAGAGCGAACGGGGGGCGCTGGTAGCGGTGTTGGTGATGGTGATTCTGGGTGTTGCGGGGATTTTTGCGGTCTCCTGAGGCGGCGCCGGCGCTCCCGCGGTGCACGGGGGCGCCGGCGCCGAACTCAGTGACCGACCTCGGTCAGGGCCGGGTGCCCTGGCCACCGGTGTGCGGCAGCCGCTCGGTGGGGATCACGCCGAGCCGGCCGGCCTGAAAGTCCTCGAACGCCTGGAGCAACTCGTCGCGGGTGTTCATGACGAACGGGCCGTACTGCGCCACCGGCTCCCGGATCGGCTGGCCACCCATGATGTAGAGGTCCAGCGCCGGGGTGTTGCTGTCCTGCCGGGTGTCGGCGCGCAAGCGCAGCGCGTCGCCCGCACCGTGCACCGCGAGCTGGCCGGTACGCACCGGTCGCTGCTCGGTGCCGACCGTGCCGCGCCCACCGAGCACGTACACCAGGGCGTTGAACTCCGGCTGCCAGGGCAGGTCGACCTGCGCCCCCGGCTGCACCGTGACGTGCGTGATGGTGATCGGGGTGAAGGTGGAGCCCGGGCCGCGGTGCCCGGCCACCTCGCCGGCGATGACCCGGATCAGCGCCCCACCGTCGGGTGTGGTGAGCAGCGCCGACTCCTTGCCCCGGATGTCCTGGTAGCGGGGCGGGTTCATCTTGGCCGCGCGGGGCAGGTTGACCCAGAGCTGTGTGCCGTGGAAGAGCCCACCGCTCATCACCAGGTGCTCCGGCGGGGCCTCGATGTGCAGCAGGCCGCTGCCCGCCGTCATCCACTGGGTGTCGCCGTCGGTGATGGTGCCGCCGCCACCCTGCGAATCCTGGTGGTCGAAGACGCCGTCGATGATGTACGTGACGGTCTCGAAGCCGCGGTGCGGGTGCCACGGCGTGCCCTTCGGCTCGCCCGGCGCGTAGTCCACCTCGCCCATCTGGTCGAGGTGGATGAACGGGTCCAGGTCGGTCGTCGACACTCCGGCGAACGCCCGGCGGACCGGAAAGCCCTCGCCCTCGAAGCCGCTGGGCGCGGTGGTCACCGTGCGCACCGGTCGGATCCTGGTGGACTCGTCGAGCTGCGGTAGGCGGGGAAGGACGAGGACGTTGTCGACGGTGATCGCGGGCATCGAAGGCTCCTAGTTCGTGGCGTGTGTGGTGGAGGTGGCCCGGGACGCCCGCAGGCGGGCACCGAGCCGGTCGAAGACCCGGGTGAGGCAGGCGACCTCGGCGTCGTCGAGGTCGTCCATCAGATGGGTACGCACCGACGCCAGGTGGTGGGGTGCGGCTTCGGTCAGGGCGAGCAGGCCGGCGGCGGTGAGCACAGCCTCGCTGCCCCGTCGGTCGTCCGGGCAGGACTCCCGACTGACCAGGCCGCGGCGTTGCATCGAGGAGATCTGGTACGTGAGTCGGCTGGGCGAGAAGACCAGGCGGCCGGCCAGCTCGCCCATCCGCAGCCGCTGCCCCGGCACCTCGGAGAGCAGGACCAGCACGTGGTAGTCGGCGAAGCTGAGGTCGCTGTCGGCGCGCAGATCCTCTTCCAACTGGGTGTAGAGCCGCTGGCTGGCCTCGATGTAGGCACGCCAGGCGGCCGATCGGGCGCTGTCCAGGTTCTCGGTCACGCCATCAAGGTAGCACTCTTTCAAAATTCAAATAGTGCGTCAGCGCGTCGTCTGGGTCACATCGAGCCGGTCGGCGCGAGGCGATGGTGCAGCTTTGAAAGAACCCGGCGGTTAACGGGCGGCGGAGCCGGGTGCGATGTGCCAGACTCCGGCGTCGTGGAACACGTCGAACTCTCCGCCGCCGACCTGTTGCTGCGCCCGTGGCGGGAGGCGGACGCCCCGGCGGTGCGCGACGCCCTGCGCGACCCGGACATCGCCCAGTGGAACCCGCAGGGCGGCCACATCGACGACGACTCCGCCCTGCTGTGGGTGCGCCGCCGCGCCGACTGGTCCGCCGGTGACCACGTCTCGATGGCGGTCACCGCAGCGGCCGGCGGTCAGCTTCTGGGCTCGGTGTCGCTGCACCACATCCACCACGGCGACGCGTCCATCGGTTACTGGACGGTGCCGACCGCCCGCAAGCGCGGGGTGGCGGTACGCGCGGTCGTCCGGCTCACCGAATGGGCGTTCGCCGACCTCCGGCTGCACCGGGTGGAGCTGTGTCACGCGGTGGCCAACTCGGCCTCCTGCCGGGTCGCCGACCGGGCCGGCTACGCCGCCGAGGGAACGCTGCGCGAGTCGTACCAGTACGGCGACGGCCGCCGCCACGACGAGCACCTGCACGCCCGCCTGGCCAGCGACCGCTGACCGGGCGCTGGGCTGGCGTTCGGCGCTGGTCCGCGCGCCCGGGCCTCGGTCACTCGACCACCTTGCGAAGAAAGGCGGTGAGGGTCGTCGTCGTACGGTCGATCTTCTCGGCCAGGGTGAGGGTCTCGTGGATGCGCGACCCGGCGGTCTTCTTGCCTCGCAGGTAGAGCGAGCAGGCCAGGTCGGTGCAGATGCACGCGCCCACCGAGTTGCCCAGCCGCCCGTCCGGGCCGGCCTTGCGGGCGGTCATCAGTGAGACGCCGTCCCCGGTGTGGGTGGTCAGGCACAGCGAGCACATGCTGCGCCGGACGCGCCCGGCCTGCTGCGGCGCGACCCGTAGCGCCACCCCGACGAGCCCGGCCCCGGACTCGGCGACCAGGTAGGCCCGCTGCGCGGCGGCGGGGTCCCGCCATCCGAGGAAGTCGAGGTCGTCCCAGGGGCGCCCGGCAAGATCGTTCGGTACGGCCAGCCGTTTCGCCTCGCCCTTGGTGCAGTTGACGAAGGACGCGCGGATGGCGGGCTCGGAAATGGCAAGCATAGGTAGTAGCCTAGCCCTCCTAGGCAAACGACTAATTGAGCTAGTTTTCTGGGAGTGTGGTGCGTGGCACGTGCAGGGGTGACCGCCGAGCGCCTGACCCTGGCCGCGGCCGAGCTGGCCGACGAGGTGGGCGTGGAGAACGTGACTGTCGCGGCACTCGCGCGCCGCTTCGGCGTCAAGGACGCGAGCCTGTACTTCCACATCAAGAACGCCCACGACCTGCGGATCAGGGTGGCCCTGCTGGCGCTGGCGGAGCTGGCCGACCGGGTCGCCGCGGCGCTGGCCGGTCGCGCGGGCCGGGACGCGCTGGTGGCCTTCGCCAACGCGTACCGCGACTACGCCAGAGAGCACCCGGGCCGGTACGCCGCCATGCAGGTGGACCTCGACCCGGAGACGGCCGCCGCGAGCGCGGGCGTTCGGCACGCGGAGATGACCCGGGCGATCCTGCGCGGCTACCGGTTGTCCGAACCCGACCAGACCGACGCGGTACGGATGATGCACAGCACGTTCCACGGGTTCGTGAGCCTGGAACGGACCGGCGGGTTCCGGCACACCCCGCGTACGGCGGACGCCTCGTGGACCCGGACCCTGGACGCCCTCGACGCCGTCCTGACCAACTGGCCGCGATGACGGCGGTACGGGCTGACTCGAACGGTCATCGTGCCGCCTTTCGAGGAAGCCGTGCGGTCCGCTGCCGGAGCAGGACGAACCCGAGGCCGGCCAGGAACCAGGTGGCGAGGACGGCGAGGGGCACCAGCGTGTGGGAGCCGTTGAAGTAACCGAAGTTGTTGACCGCCCGCACGGCCGCACCGGGCGGCAGCTTCGCCGAGATCGCCTGCGCCCAGCCCGGCAGCAGGTCGACTCCGATCGTCGCTCCGCTGGTCGCGTTTCCGATCGTGGTCAGGGTGAGCACGGCGAGGCCGATGCCGGCCGGACCGAGCCACGCCCCGAGCGCCTTGGTGGTGAAGGCGCTGGCCGCGGACAACAGGATGAGCGACAGCGCGAGCAGCGGGAACGGGGCCGTCAACGAGCCGTAGATCGGGCCCGCGACGGTCGCGGCGATCAGGCCGATCGCGACGGCGAACCCGCCCATCGCGTAGAGGCGGTGGCGCAGGCGTACCTTCGCGGTGGCCGCGGTGAGCCCCTGCGCGAGGACGAACGACGAGAGGGTCACGCCGAACACCACGTAGAAGGCGGACAGTCCACGACTGTCGTAGCTCGCCAGCGGCACGATGTCGTTCTCCTGGACGGTCGCTCCGGCCTTGCTGGCGAGGCCGGCGACGAGCTGACGTGCGGCGCCGCTCTCGCTGAACCCGCCGGCGCCGGCGTAGTCGAGCTTCAGCGTGCTGGGGGAGGTCGCGTCGAGTACCGCGATGGCGTCGCCACCGCGAACCAGGGCCCCGCCCTCCTCGGCGCTCGCGACCTGTGTGACCGCGACCGCGTCGCCGAGCCCGGCATGGGCGGCGGTCGCCAGTTGCTCGCCGACCACCGCGATCGGCAGGTGGCTCGGCTGGGGACTGCGCTGCAGCCCGACATAGACGGCGATGAAGGCCGTGCCAATGATCAGCCCGGTGAGCACGAGCGATACCCAGGCCCGGCGTTCCGTGACGATCAGGGTTTCCGCGTCGGTTCCGGAGTCGGGTGATGACGTCATGTCTGGTCCCTCGGGTAGTGTGGTTTGAATGTCCAACCAGACGAACCGTAGCGCCGACGGTTTGAAAATCAAACCAGAGCGGGACACCCTCGCTGTGGCGCTCGACGCAGTCAACGACCGGTGGTCACTGCACATCGTTCGAGCGCTCGCGTTCGGCGCCTCCCGGTACACCGAGATCCTGCGGGCGGTCGGCGCGCCTCGGGACGTCCTCGCGGCCCGGCTGCGCAAGCTCGCCGAATCCGGCATCCTGCAGCCTCGGTCGACCGAGAACGGGGGGACGGCGGGGTACGAACTCACCCAGAAGGGCAAGGACCTCGGGCACGTCATCCTCGTGCTCAAGCGCTGGGGAGACACCTACGCCGACGCCGACGTGCCCAAGGTCGACTTCATCCACGACGTCTGCGGCGAGGTCTTCGTCGCCGTGGTCCGCTGCCAGGCGTGCGGTCTGCCCGTCCGGACCGGGGAGTTGTCCCTGGCCGACGCGCAGCACGGATGCTGACGCCTAGGCTCGGGAGCGTGGAAGATCTTCAGTTGGCCGACTGGCGCGAGCGGGTGGCCCGGCTGTACCTGTCCGACGTCGACCTCGCCGGCTTCCGCGCCGGCCGCGACGAGCTCTTTGCCGACCACCCGCAGAGCCCGATCCCGCCGGCCGAGCGGGCCGCCTTCCCCGGGGTGCGCTACTTCCCGCCCGACCCGGCCGCCGTGGTCGAGGCGCCGCTGCGGCCGGCCAGCGGTGAGCTGCGGGTGGACACCGGAGGCCCGGACGGGGTGGTGGCGTACCGGCGGGTGGCCATTGCCGACACGACGTGGGGGTCACTGACCCTGTGGTGGATCGAGGCGTACGGGGGCGGGCTGTTCGTGCCGCTGCGCGACGGCACCTGCGGGCGGGAGACGTACGGCGGTGGCCGGTATCTCACGGACACGGTGAAGGGCACCTTCGGCCGGGGCGTCGAGCTGCTGCCCGGCGACCGGGTCCGACTGGACCCCAATTATCTCTACAACCCGAGCTGCGCCTACGACGAGCGCTGGGCCTGCCCGCTGGCACCACCGGAGAACCGGGTCGACGTGCCGCTGCGGGCCGGCGAGCTGGCGTACCACGCCTGAACGGCCGCCCCGGCAGTACGCCGGGGCGGCCGATCTGCCGGTGGCTCAGCTCGCGTTCGCGGTTGAGCCGGGTAGGTGTGCCCGGCCCATCAGCTGCCGGGCCTGGTCGGCGAGCTGTGCGTCGACGGTCACCGCGTACTGGCCGGCACGCAGTGAGCTGGCCGAGGTGAAGTCGCGCTGCCCGCCGGTCATCGCGTGCGCGACGGCGCCGAACACGGCACCCCAGATCGCGCCGACGACCAGCCCGACCAGGATCACCGCCAGCCAGTTGCCGACCGTGAAGATGCCGAACAGCAGCCCGATGAAGAGCCCGAACCAGGCGCCGGTGCCGGCACCCAGCACAGCGGCCCGGCCGGTGGTCATCCGGCCGAGCACCGTCTCCACCAGTGTGAGGTTGGTACCGACGATGGCGGTGTGCTCCACCGGGAAACGATTGTCGGCCAGATAGTCGACCACTCGTTGGGCGGACGGATAGTCCGGGTACGAACCGATCGTCACGGTGGGCGGGCCGGACTCCGGTCCGTGCCCGTCACCGCTCGGTGCCGACGGATGGCCGGCCGGCCCGGACGGGAGCAGATCGCCGCCCTGCGTACCGGGCCGCCAGGCGGCGGTCGGACTCGAAGAAGCTGACGTCATGAGCATCCTCCCTCGTCAGCTGCCGGCGTTCCCGGCTGTGCCCGCCGGTAACGTGGGCACCCACCCCGGATGCCGCCCGCCGACAGGTATGCGCCCGGACGGCCCGGGTAGGTAGCCAGGTGCAGAGCGGACAGATCAGCGACCACGGTTTCCTGGCCGACGGCCGCAGTGCGGCGCTGGTGGACCGCTTCGGCTCGGTCAACTGGTGGTGCCCGGGTCGGTTCGACGCCCCCTCGGTGTTCGGGCGGCTACTCGATGAGGGCGCCGGGCACTGGTCGATCCAGCCGGAGGGCGAGTTCACCATCGAGCGCTGCTATCTCGACGACACCCTCGTGCTGCGGACCGTCTTTCGCACCGGGCGCGGGGAGGTGGCCCTCACCGACGCGCTCGCGTTCGAGCCCGGCGCGCGTGGCCACGACATCGGGATGCGTTCGCCGCAGGTGCTGGTCCGCTCGGTGCGAAGCCTCTCCGGCGAGGTTCCGATGCGGGTGAACTACCGGCCCCGCTTCGAGTACGGGCGGGTCACCGCGTACCTGCTCGAACGGGACGGCGTGCTGGAGGCCACCGCGGGGGCCGCCCGGCTCGCCCTGCGCGGCAGCGTGCGGCTGCATCCCGACGACGGCGAGGCCACCGCGACGTTCACCGCCCGCGCCGGCTCGGTGCACAACTTCTCCCTCGGGTACGCCCCGACCTACGACGCTCCGCCGCCGGAGGTGCCGGACGCCGACCGGACCATCGACGACACGGTCGCCGGGTGGCGGTCCTGGACGCAGCAGCACGAGTACCAGGGGTGCTACGCCGAGCAGGTGCGGCGCAGCGCGTTGGTGGTGCAGGGCATGACGTACCGGCCCAGCGGCGCGGTGGTGGCCTCGGCGACCACCTCGCTGCCGGAGAAGCTCGGCGGAGCCCGCAACTACGACTACCGCTACGTGTGGGTACGCGACTTCACCCTCACCCTGCGGGCGCTGTGGCGGTCGGCGTGCTTCGACGAGGTGCAGCGGCAGTTCGCCTGGCTGGGCCGGGCGATGGGCCGGATCAGCGACGGACCGGTGCCGATCATGTACGGGGTGCAGGGCGAGCGCGACCTCACCGAGCACCGCCTGGACCAACTCGCCGGGTACCGCGACAGTCAGCCGGTGCTGATCGGCAACGACGCGTGGCGGCAGCGGCAGACCGACATCTTCGGCGAGGCCATGGATGCCGCCTGGCTGATGCGGGACAAGTTGGAGCCGATGGACCCGGAGGTGTACCACCTGCTGCGGGTGCTCGCCGACCAGGCAATGGTGGACTGGAAGCTGCCGGACGCGGGGATGTGGGAGGAGCGGGGAGTCCAACACCACCACGTGTCCTCGAAGGTGCAGTGCTGGGTCGCGCTGGACCGTGCGGTCCGCTTCGGCGAACAGCTCGGCGGGCCGCAGGACGTCGCCCGCTGGGCGGCCGCCCGGGACGAGGTGCGGGCGACGGTGCTGGAGCGCGGCTGGAGCGATCGGCTCCAGGCGTACACCGGAAGTTTGGACGGCGACGACCTGGACGCATCGGTGCTGGTGATGCCGCTGGTGGGGTTTCTGCGGGCGGACGACCCGCGGATGGTCGCGACGGTCCGCGCGGTCGAGCAGCGGCTGTCCCACGACGGCCTGTTGCGGCGGTGGGACGGTGACCCGGCGGGCTTCGTCATCTGCTCGTTCTGGCTGGTGGGTTGCCTGGCGCTGGGCGGCCAGCGGGAGCGGGCGCACGAGTTGTTCCGCCAACTTGCCGGCCGGGTCAACGACCTCGGCCTGTTCGCCGAACAGATCGACCCCCTGACCGGGGAACAGTTGGGCAACTTCCCCCAGGCCTTCTCGCACATCGGTCTGATCAACGCCGCCGGTCAGCTCACCGACGTCCAGGACCCGACCGAGCGCGATCGCGGCATGCCGCCGCCGCACTTCACCCCGACGCGGTCCTGATCCCCGTCGCCGGTCTGGCCTGCGCAGCCCCACCTTTCGCATCAATAGCGACAACTTTCGATTCAGCGAACCGAAGTTCTGTCGCTCTGCAGTGAAAGACGTTAATGTCCGGGACACACTGCGGTGCTCCTCCAGTCGGCGGGAGCGGCACCGAGATCGCCCGGACACCTGGAGGTCTCGTGTCACGCCCACCACGCCGACGGCTCGTCGTCGCCACCACCCTGCTCACCGTCCTGGCCGCCGTCGGCTTCGCGCCGTCGGCCACCGCCCGCCCCAATGCCGAGCGTCCCGTCGCCGCCGTCCCGGCACGGGCCGCCGCTCTCGCGCCACCCGCCACCAACGGCTTCGAGAAGATCGCCCTCGACGGCGGACTCTCCATGGGGGAGCCGATCGAGCTGGCCGTCGCCCCCGACGGCAAGGTCTTCTACATCAACCGGGGCACCACCAACGGTGGTGGTCAGGTCCGCCTCTACAACCCGGCGACGAGGTCCACCACGGTCGCGCTCACCGTGGCCCTGGACGCCCGGTTCGAGGACGGCCTGATCGGCATCACCCTGCATCCCAGCTTCGCCAGCAACCGCTGGGTGTACCTGTTCTACTCGCCCAAGGTCACTCCGCTGGTCAACCGGATCAGCCGGTTCACCTTCAACCCGTCCACCCTGCTGCTCGACCCGAGCAGCGAGGACGTGCTCATCGAGTGGCCCACCGAGCGCGACCTGTGCTGTCACTCGGCTGGGTCGATGAGCTGGGACACCGCCGGCAACCTGTACTTCGCCGTCGGGGACAACACCAACTCCGGCGGCGACTCGGCGGGGATGGCCCCGATCGACGAACGGACCACCCGCAACCCGCAGTACGACGCCCAGCGCACCTCCGGCAACACCAACGACCTGCGCGGGAAGATCAACCGGATCCATCCGGAGAACGACGGCAGCTACACCGTCCCGTCCGGCAACCTCTTCGCCAACGGCACCGCGCAGACCCGCCCCGAGATCTACGTGATGGGCGTACGCAACCCGTACCGGATCTGGGTGGACCGCAAGGCCGGCAACACCCTCTACTGGGGAGAGGTCGGCCCGGACGCGGGTGCGGACCTCGCCAACCGCGGCCCGGCGGCGTACGACGAGTTCAACCGCGCCACCGGCCCCGGCAACTACGGCTGGCCGTACTGTGGCGGCCCCAACGTCGCCTACAACGACTGGGACTTCGCGACCGCGGCGCCGCGCGGCTGGTTCCCGTGCGGTACGGCCACCGGCCCGGTCAACAACTCGCCCCGCAATACCGGCCTTACGCAGCTCCCGCCGACGAAGCCGGCGCTGGTCTGGGAGCAGCACGGCGGCAGCGACGACTGGCCGGCGCTGGACAACCCGGGTGGCTGCGGCTCGCCCAACCACGTCGAGGTCTACCACTACGACCCGAACCTCGTCTCGGACGTGAAGTGGCCGGCCTACTACGACAACAAGTGGCTGATCTCCGAGTACTGCCGTAACTGGATCAAGGAGGTCCAGTTCGACAACGGCAACCCCGCCACCGGTGCGCCGACGGTCATCGAGCCGGTACTCGCCGGCATGAACCTCGTCCACCCGATCGACTGGCAGTTCGGCCCGGACGGCTCGCTCTATCTGTTGGAATACGGCAGCGGCTACTTCTCCGGCGCCGTCGACGCCGGCCTCTACAAAATCAACTACGTCCAGGGCGGCCGGTCGCCGGTCGCCAAGGCCAGCGTGAACAGGGACAACGGCCTCGCCCCACTCGCGGTGACGTTCTCCAGCGCCGGCAGCTCCGACCCGGACGGCGACCCGCTGACGTACGCCTGGGACTTCACCAACAACGGCAGCACCGACTCGACCGCGGCGAACCCGTCCTTCAGCTACCCCACCAACGGCAGCTACCAGGCCCGGCTGACGGTCAACGACGGCACCGGTCGTACGGCGACCACGCTGGTACCGATCGTGGTCGGCAACAACCGGCCCACCGTCACCCTCGGCGGGCTGCCCGCCGGCGGGCTGTTCGACTGGGAGCAGAACCTCGCGGTGACCGCCTCGGCCAGCGACCCGCAGGACGGCACCCCGGCCTGTTCGGCGGTGGTCGTCCGGGCCGCGCTCGGGCATCAGGAGCACGCCCACGAGGAAGGTGAGGGGACTGGCTGCGGCGCCACCTTCAACACCGGTCCGGTGCACGCCGGTCCCGACTCGGTGCTGTTCTTCGTGATCCGGGGCAGCTACACCGACCGGGGCGCGGCCGGCTCGGCGGCGCTGACCGGGGAGAAGGAGATCAGCCTCTACCCGAAGCAGTGGCAGGCGGAGCACTTCGTACAGCTCAACGGGCCCAAGGTCATCGACCAGTCGGCGGCCGAGGGCGCCAAGCGGCTGGGCGACATCCAGAACGGTGAGAACGTCCGGCACCACGCGGTGAGCCTCAAGGGGATCACCGGGGTCAAGGCCCGGGTCTCCTCGGGCGGCCCCGGCGGCACCGTCTCCTTCCGGTACGACTCACCGACCGGCACCGAGGTCGCCCGGATCGCGGTGCCGAACACCGGTGGTTGGGACAACTACACCGAGTTGACCGCCACGGTGACCAAGCCGGACGACGGCACCCACGACCTGTACCTGGTCTTCACCGGCGGCAGTGGCGCGTTGCTGGACGTGGACAGCTACACCTTCACCGGGCCGGGCGTCGGCACCGGCGGGGCGCGTACCGGCGAGATCAAGGCCCTCGGCAAGTGCGCGGACATCAACGCCAGCCAGACCACCAACGGCACCAAGGTACAGATCTGGACCTGCAACGGCACCGGCGCGCAGCGCTGGACCCTGCCGGCCGACGGCACCGTGCGAGGGCTCGGCAAGTGCCTGGACGTGAAGGCCAGCGGCACCACCGACGGCACGCTCGTCCAGCTCTACGACTGCAACGGCACCGGGGCCCAGCAGTGGGCCGCCCAGCCCGACGGCAGCCTGCGCAACCCGCAGGCCGGGCGCTGCCTGGACATACCGAACTCCGATGTCACCGACGGTCGGCAACTGCAGATCTGGACCTGCAACGGCTCCGGGGCGCAGCGCTGGACCCTGCCGACCGGCACCTGATCGACTCCGGTGTCCCGGCCCGGGGCGACACGACGGTGTGTCGTCCCCGGTCCGGGAAACCGGAGCGGATTCCGGCCGTCCACCCGCGTCCCCGGGTGGGCGGCCGTGGCTCGGGGGACAATGCCGGGATGCGGCTGGTGCTCACGGCGGACACCCACCTCCCGAAGCGTGCCCGGGAGTTGCCGGCGCCGCTCTGGACGGCGATCGAGGCCGCCGACGTGGTGCTGCACGCCGGCGACTGGGTGGACGAGGCGCTGCTCGACGAGATGACCGCGCGATCGCGCCGGCTCATCGGGGTGTACGGCAACAACGACGGGCCGGCGCTGCGCGCCCGGCTTCCGGAGGTGGCCCGCGCCGATCTCGACGGCCTGCGGATCGCCGTGGTGCACGAGACCGGGCCCCGGACCGCTCGCGAGCAGCGGTGCGCGGCCCGCTTCCCCGACGTCGATCTGCTCGTCTTCGGGCACTCGCACATCCCTTGGGACACCGAGGCGCCCGGTGGCCTGCGCCTGCTCAATCCCGGCTCGCCCACAGACCGCCGCGCTCAACCCCACGCCACCTACCAGACGGCGGAGATCCAGGCCGGTCGCCTGACCTCGGTCGAGCTGCACCGGCTACCCCGCCGTTGAACTGTGGCTCACTGGCCTCGGCCGGTCTCCGCCTGGAGCTGCGGTCCGTCATCGTCATCATCCTCTCTTCGAACAGGTGTGCCAGTACCCCGGAAGTTGCCAGTTCATGCCCGCCCAGGGCACCTACGATCACCGGATGAGCGTGGACCGGTCGGGCGTGGTGGTGGTCGGGGCGGGCATCGCCGGGGTGGCCTGTGCGGTGGAGTTGGTCCGGGCCGGGGTTCCGGTGCGGGTTCGCGAGCGGGGGCACGTCGCCGGCGGCCGGATGGCCAGCAAGCGCTTCGACGGGCGCCCGGCGGACATCGGCGCCGCGTACTTCACCGCCAGCGACCCGGACTTCGCCGCCGTGGTCGGGCAGTGGCGCGCCGCCGGCCTGGTCCGCGAATGGACCGACACCTTCCAGTCGTACGACCGGGACGGCTGCCACGACGTGCCCGGACCGATGCGTTTCGCCGCGCCGCGCGGACTGCGCTCGCTGGTCGAACACCTCGCCGACGAGGTGCCGGTGACCGTCGACCGGCTGGTGCTCAACGTGCAGCCCGGCCCGTCCGTGGACGGCCAGCCGTGCGCGGCGGTCGCCCTGGCAATGCCCGGCCCGCAGGCCGCACTCCTGCTCGACCCGGCCCTGGCCGCCGCCACGCGGGTCGTGCAGGCGCAGAGCTGGTCGCCGTCGATGGCGGCGGTGCTGCGCTTCCCGACCCGGCGCTGGGCGGAGTTCCGAGGGGCGTTCGTCAACGACCACCCGGTGCTCAACCTGGTCTGCGACGACGGCGATCGGCGCGGCGACGCCGCACCGGTGCTGGTCGCGCACACCGTGCCGGAGTTCGCCGCCGGCCACCTGGCCCAGCCCACCGGGGCCGCCCCGGCGATCGAGCAGGCCGTCCGGGACCTGCTGGGGCTGCCCGAGCCGCCCACCGACGTGCACGTGCACCGCTGGACGTACGCGAAGCCGACCACCGGCGCCGGCGGCGACACTTGTCACCTGGACGCGGACGGGATCGGCCTGGCCGGTGACGCGTTCGGCAAGCCCCGGGTGCAGAGTGCCTGGCGCTCGGGTCGGGACCTCGGCCGCGCCCTGGCGGCCCGGCTCGGCTGACCGCCGCTCCCGGCACAGCAGGTCTGGCCGCCTCGGTACGGCGACACCGCTGACACCGCCGTGGCCTGCGGTTTGTCACAAACGAACCGCGCCGATCGACGTTGCTGTCGAAGGTCACCTCGGGAGGGAGCACCACAGATGCGTATCGTCGTTCTCGGCGCGAACGGGGGCACGGGTCGTCGCCTGGTACGGCAGGCGTTGGACGCCGGCCATGACGTACGGGCGGTGACCCGGCAGCCGGGGTCGTTCCCGGTCCGGGGTCCCGGGCTGGAGGTGGTGGCGGCCGATGTCACGGTGGATGTCCCGGTGGGCGGTGCCGACGTGGTGCTGTCGACCCTCGGAGTGCCGTTCACCCGGCGACCGGTGCTGCTCTACAGCCGCTCCACCGCGAACGTCCTGGCCGCGATGCGTCGTGCGGGCGTACGGCGGCTCGTCGTGGTCAGTTCCAGCGCGACCGAGCCGCATCACCACGCCGAGGGCGGTTTCCTGCTCAACCGCGTCATTCAGCCGTTGGTGACCGCCACGATCGGCAAGTCCACCTACGACGACATGCGCGTCATGGAGAAGTTGGTGCGCGACAGCAGCCTCGACTGGACGATCGTGCGTCCGTCGGGGCTCTTCGACAGCGACAGCGTCACTCCCTACCGGCTCTCCGAGAACCGCTCCGACGGGATCTTCACCAGCCGTGCGGACCTGGCGGCCTGTCTGCTGGCCCAGGCGACCGACACCACCTGGGTCGGCCGGACCGTGGCGGTCACCACCGCGCAGGGCACTCCGACGCTGTTGGCGATGCTGCGGCGGGAAGCGTTCGGGAAGTAGCGAGATGGACGACCAGCAGTGGTTCGCCGAGCAGTTGGCGCAGCACCGCCCACGTCTGCGGGCCGTCGCCTACCGGCTGTTGGGGTCGCCGACCGAGGTCGACGACGCGTTGCAGGAGGCGTGGCTGCGCGCCCGGCGGGCCGATCCGGCCGCGATCACCAATCCCGCGGCGTGGCTGACCACGCTGGTCGGCCGGGTGTGTATCGACATGCTGCGGGCCCGGCAGGCGCGTCGCGAGCAGTTGAGTGCGACCTGGGAGCCGCTGGTCAGCGAGTACGGCGATCCGGAGGAGGCCAGCCTGCACACCGACGCGGTCGGCATCGCGCTACTCGTGGTGCTGGACAGCCTCGAGCCTGCCGAACGGCTCGCGGTGGTGCTGCACGACATGTTCGGTATGCCGTTCGAGCAGGTGGCCGCCGTGGTGGGTCGTACGCCGGCGGCCACCCGGCAGTTGGCCAGCCGCGCCCGGCGGCGACTGCGCGAGCAGGCCCCGCAGCCCCGAGCCGGCCTGGCCGCCCAGCGACGTGTCGTCGACGCGTTCCTGGCTGCCGCCCGCGCCGGTGACTTCGACGCCCTGCTGGCCCTGCTGGACCCCGACGTGGTGTTCCGTGCCGACCACGGGAGCCGTGCGCGGCTCGCACCCGCCCTGCTCACCGGCGCGGGCGCGGTGGCCGCCCGCGCCGCCGACGCCGGGCCACGGTTCGCGCGCCTCTGCGCCCCCGCGTTGGTCAACGGGGTCGCCGGCGTCGTCGCCCGGGACCGGCGCGGCCGGCTCGTCGCCGTCGTCGGCTTCACCGTCCACGGCGACCGTATCGCCGCGATCGACATGATCCTCGACCCGGACAAGCTCGACCCGGGACGCGCGGCGTGGTCACCGACCGGAGCCGTCCTGGCACCCACCGAGGACGGTCGATCCGGCGAACCGTCTCCCGGCTGAGGCCGACGATGAACGTCGCGACTCCGAAGTCGGTCTGGTCAGGCTAGGGCCTGTGTCGAAGTCGGTCACAGCCACTCGTTGATCGCGGCGATGTGCACGGTGGCTTCGTAGCGGACGGC
>NZ_JBHSQS010000046.1:0-21696 GCF_042658605.1 Micromonospora vulcania
CCCCGCGCCCCGCGCCCCGCGCCCCGCGCCCCGCGCCCCGCGCCCCGCGCCCCGCGCCCCGCGCCCCGCGCCAGGATCGTGCTCGATCCTGGCTGTAGTGGGGTCGGACACGCGGGGATGCCACTACATCCAGGTTGTTGCGCGCCCGACCCGCCCGACCCGGTCGGCCGCGGCCGGGCGGGTCGAGCGGTGCCTGCAGACCGACCGGTCCAACAGCAAGATCCGCACAACTTCGGGGAAAGTGCTGGGTCACGGCGCGCTGAGGCGACAACATCCCTGAAGTTGTGCGGATCTTGAAGGCGCGGGGCGACGGCCAGCGCCGCGAGGGAGCGACAGCTCCGAAACCACGCAGGCCGCGACAGCCCAGAGCCACGCGGACCACGTCGGCACCGGGCCGGGTCAGGGACGACTCAGGAGCGGGTCAGGTGGGTGGTGATCGCGTCGGCGAGGCGGTCGGGGGCGCCCTCGGCGTAGCCGAGGAACAGCGAGGGCTCGGTCAGCTCCAGTTCGACCAGGACCGGGTCGCCGTCCGGGCCGGGGATCAGGTCCACCCGGGCGTAGAGCAGCTGCCGCGTCCCGCCCGGCACCGTGGCCAGCGTCCGCTCGGCCACGGCCAATTGTTCGGGCCGGGCGGTGCGGGCGGTGATCTCCTCGGCCTTGTAGAGGTCGTCCGGGCCGAGATCCGGACCGGTCAGCATCGGCCCCTTGCGAATCGCGTGGCTGAACGCCAGGCCGTCCGGGCCGGCCAGGAAGAGCAGCGCCGTCTCGCCCTCGGTGTCGACGGCGGTCAGGTACGGCTGGATCATCGTTACCCGGCCGGCCTCGGACAGCCGGCGTACGTGCGCGGCGGCCAGGTCGCGGTGCTCCGGGTCGGCAAGGTCGTACCGGCCGGTGTCCTGGCTGCCCGCGCTGACCGCCGGCTTGATCACGTACTCACCGCTGTCGGCCGGTGGTTGCCAGGTCTCCCTTGGCTCGACCCAGGAGGTCGGCACGGTGGGTACGCCCGCCGCGCTCAACTCGGCGAGATACCGCTTGTCGGTGTTCCAGCGCACCACGTCGGCCGGGTTGACCAGGGCGGCAACGGAGGCAGCCCAGGCGACGAACTCGTCGCGACGCAACGCGTAGTCCCACGGTGAACGGAGCACGACCAGGTTGTAGGAGGCCCAGTCCACATCGGGGTCGTCCCAGACGACCACCTCGGCGGCGATCTGGCGGGCGGCCAGCGGGGCGATGACGAGGCGGTCGTCCGGGTCGAGGTCGACCAGCCTGCTACAGGTGACGAGAGCGACCCGGGGTTCCCCCCGGGTCGGCTGGTGGTTGGTCAATTCAGCTGTCTATCTCACCGGGCCATCGTGCGCCGGGCCATCGACCGCCACAGGTCGTTGCTCGGACGCATCTGGTCCATCAGTTCACGCTCCCAGGCGTTCTCGACGGTGACTCCCGCCTTGGCGCACGCCTCCCGTGCGGTGACGGTGTCCTCGGCGAACTGGTCGCCCCACTCACCGTCGGAGCCCACGAGAACGATTCGCGCGCCACGCTTGCCGACGTACTCGATGACCGCCTTCGCCCCGCCGTGTCCGGCGGCGAACGACTTGAGGCCCGCGACCAGACCGTGAGGGGCCGGGTCGCCGGCGGTCTGCTCGGCCGTCAGCGTCGTATCGGAACCATCTGCCATGACGCGAAGCCTAAGCAGAGTTGCACCCGGGCGGGCGAGAACCATGAACCTTTTGTGATGCCAATTACCTACAGGTTTAAGGAAGACCACAGGTTGTGTGCCCGAATTTATACCGACTTTTGGTCGTAAAGCACATCGGCAAATCGGGGCCGAGCGACCTAGGTTGAGCCGATCCGACTCATGCCGAAAGTTACTCTGATGTGACGTTAAACCCGGACAACTCATCCATGGCCGTGATTAGTCAGCGGATCGCCACCAGCGGCGGCAACCACGACCGCCGGCGGCAACCACCACCAGCGGCGGCAACCACCACCGCCAGCGGCGGCAGACCATCGGCGAGCACGGCCGCATCGAGAGAGCCGGCTCAGGGAGCCGGCGGGGAGTAAACCGGCGGAGAGGTCAGATCAGCGCGTCGAGCGCGACGGCCAGGAAGACGATCGTGAGGTACGTCGTCGACCAGTGGAACAGCCGCATCGGCTTGACCGCCTCGCCGCGCGTCGCACGCCTGCAGAGCCGGTGTGCCTCGACCAGGAAGATGGCGCCAACCACCAGGGTCGGCAGGCCGTAGATCGCGCTGAGCCCCAGCGGCCAGACCGCCAGCGAGGTGAGCACGGTCAGCCACGCGAAGATCAGGATCTCGGCGTTCACCCGGCGGATGGAGGCCACCACCGGCAGCATCGGGATGCCGGCGCGGGCGTAGTCGTCCTTGTACTTCATGGCGAGCGGATAGAAGTGCGGCATCTGCCAGAAGAAGACCACGGCGAACAGCGCCCAGGCGGCCGGCGCCAGCGAGCCGGTGACCGCCGCCCAGCCGATCAGCACCGGAGCGGCACCACAGGCCCCGCCCCAGAACGTGTTCGTCGGGGTGGAGCGCTTGAGCCACAGGGTGTAGACGAGGTCGTAGTAGGCGATCGCGGCGAGGGTCAGCCCGGCGGCCAGCAGGTTGGTGAACGCCGCCATCAGGACGATCGACACCGCCGCCAGCACCAGACCGAAGATCAGCGCGCTGCGCGGCGACACGGTGTGCGCGGGCAGCGGCCGGCGCTTGGTACGCCGCATCAACTGGTCGATGTCCCGGTCGATGTAGCAGTTGAGCACGCTCGCCGCACCGGCGGCCAGCGAGCCGCCGATCAGCACCACGGCCATCAACCACAGCGACGGCAGGCCGCCCTCGGCGAGCATCATCGCCGGGATGGTGGTGACGAGCAGCAGCTCCACGATCCGTGGCTTGGTGAGCGCCACGTACGCCGAGAGGATCGCGCGTACGTCCCGCCGGGCCACCGGGCCCTCGGCCGCCCGCGCCGGGTGCCCGGCGGGGTTGCTCGCGGGGCGCTCGGTGATCATGCTCACGGATTGCCACCTTCCGGCATCAGCACGGGGAGATCGGATTGGCCGGGCCCACCCAGGGGCCGCATACCGACCCACACACTACGCGTCGTCGTTTTCGCTGCCCGGCCGACCCGACAACGGTGCGGGCCGTCACACCACCGGGTTTGAACCGCGCGCCCGGGTAGTCACGTACCGCACACCATGCAGAGATCCGTGGGCGGACGTTTAGGCACGGTCGATAGGGTCACCAGTGAGGGTTCCGACCATCTGCCTAGGAGCACAACCATCGTGGCTGCCAACCGACCCGAGCACTCCGCACTCAACTGGTCCGACCTCGACCGCCGGGCCGTCGATACCGTCCGCGTGCTGGCCATGGACGCCGTGGAGAAATCCGGCAACGGCCACCCGGGCACCGCGATGAGCCTGGCGCCCGCGGCGTACCTCCTCTTCAACCGCGTCATGCGGCACAACCCCGCCGACCCGAGCTGGGCCGGGCGGGACCGTTTCGTGCTCTCCGCCGGGCACTCCAGCCTGACGCTCTACATCCAGCTGTTCCTGTCCGGCTACCCGCTGAGCCTGTCGGACCTGCAGGCGCTGCGGCAGTGGGGCTCGCTCACTCCGGGTCACCCCGAGCACGGGCACACCCCGGGCGTGGAGACCACCACCGGCCCGCTCGGGCAGGGCCTGGGCAACGCCGTCGGCATGGCTATGGCGGCCCGCCGTGAGCGCGGCCTGTTCGACCCGGAGGCCGAGCCCGGCGCCTCGGTCTTCGACCACAACATCTGGTGCATCGTCTCGGACGGTGACATCGAGGAGGGCATCAGCCACGAGGCGAGCGCCCTCGCCGGGCACCAGCAGCTGGGCAACCTCGCGGTGATCTACGACGACAACGAGATCTCGATCGAGGACGACACCCGGATCGCCAAGAGCGAGGACGTGGCGGCCCGCTACGAGGCGTACGGCTGGCACGTGCAGACCGTCGACTGGCGCAGCGGCGACGCCGACCAGGGCGACTACCACGAGGACGCCGAGGCGCTGTACCAGGCGCTGCTGGCCGCCAAGGCGGAGACCACGCGTCCCTCCTTCATCGCGCTGCGCACCATCATCGGCTGGCCCGCACCCAACAAGCAGAACACCGGCAAGATCCACGGTTCGGCGCTCGGCGCCGACGAGGTGAAGGCCACCAAGCGGATCCTCGGCTTCGACCCGGAGCAGACCTTCCAGGTCGACGACGAGGTGCTCGCCCACGCCCGGCAGGTGATGGGCCGCGGTGCCACCGCCGAGCAGGAGTGGACCGGCGAGTTCGATGCCTGGGCGAAGGCCAACCCGGAGCGCACCGCGCTCTTCGAGCGGCTCGCCGGCCGGGTGCTGCCGGAGGGTTGGATCGAGGCGCTGCCCGTCTTCCCCGCCGACGCCAAGGGCGTGGCCACCCGGGCCGCCTCCGGCAAGGTGCTGGAGGCCCTCGCGCCGGTGCTGCCGGAGCTGTGGGGTGGCTCGGCCGACCTCGCCGAGAGCAACAACACCACCATGAAGGGCGAGCCGTCGTTCATCCCGGCCGCGCACGCCACCAAGGACTTCCCGGGTCACGAGTACGGCCGCACGCTGCACTTCGGCATCCGTGAGCACGCCATGGGCGCGATCCTCAACGGCATCGCCCTGCACGGCGGCACCCGCCCCTACGGCGGCACGTTCCTGGTGTTCAGCGACTACATGCGCCCCTCGGTACGACTGGCCGCGCTGATGAAGCTGCCGGTGACCTACGTCTGGACGCACGACTCGATCGGCCTCGGCGAGGACGGCCCGACCCACCAGCCGGTGGAGCACCTGACCGCGCTGCGCGCCATCCCCGGCCTGGACGTGGTCCGGCCGGCGGACGCCAACGAGACCGCCTGGGCGTGGCGGCAGGCGCTGGAGCACACCGACCGGCCGACCGCGCTGGCCCTGAGCCGTCAGCCGCTGCCGACCCTGGACCGGGACGTCCTGGGTGCCGCCGACGGGGTGGCCAAGGGTGGCTACGTGCTGGCCGAGGCATCCAACGGCAAGCCGCAGGTGATCATCGTCGGCACCGGCTCCGAGGTGCAGCTCTGCCTGACCGCTCGGGAGCGGCTGGAGGCGGACGGCACCCCCACCCGGGTGGTGTCGATGCCGTGTCAGGAGTGGTTCTTCGAGCAGGACGAGGCGTACCGGGAGTCGGTGCTGCCGCGCGGGGTAAAGGCACGGGTGAGCGTGGAGGCAGGCATCGCCATGTCCTGGCGCGCGATCGTCGGCGACTGCGGCGAGAGCGTCAGCCTGGAGCACTACGGCGCCAGCGCCCCGCACACCGTGCTCTTCGAGCAGTTCGGGTTCACTCCCGACCGGATCGTGGCGGCCGCGCACGCGGCGCTGACCCGGGTGGGCGACATCACCGGTTACACGACCGGCAACTGAGGGAGCGTGGACGGCATGACGGACAAGCTGAGCGAGCTCACCGCCGCGGGTGTCGCGGTCTGGCTCGACGATCTTTCCCGGGTACGACTGAGCTCCGGCGGGCTGGACCAACTGCGCCGTGAGAAGCACGTGGCCGGTGTGACCACCAACCCGACGATCTTCGCGAAGGCGCTGAGCGACGCCGACGAGTACAACTGGCAGCTTCGCGACCTCGCCATCCGTGGCGTGGAGGTCGAGGAGTCGGTACGGATGCTCACCACGTACGACGTACGTTGGGCCTGCGACGTGATGCGCCCGTCGTACGACGCCAGTGGCGGCGTGGACGGCCGGGTCTCCATCGAGGTGGACCCGCGACTGGCGCACGAGAGTGACCGGACGGTCGCCGAGGCCAAGGCGCTGTGGTGGCTGGTCGACCGGCCCAACCTCTACATCAAGATCCCGGCCACCGAGGCGGGTCTGCCGGCGATCACCGCCACGCTGGCCGAGGGCATCAGCGTCAACGTGACGCTGATCTTCGGGCTGGACCGCTACTCGGCGGTCATGGAGGCGTTCCTCGCGGGCCTGGAGCAGGCCAAGGCCAACGGCCACGACCTGTCCACCATCGGCTCGGTGGCGTCGTTCTTCGTCTCCCGGGTCGACTCCGAGGTCGACAAGCGGCTGGAGAAGGTCGGCTCCGAGCAGGCCAAGGCGCTCAAGGGCAAGGCCGCCATCGCCAACGCCCAGCTCGCGTACGAGCGTTACGGCGAGGTGTTCTCCTCGGACCGCTGGCAGGCGCTCGCCGACGCCGGCGCGCACCCGCAGCGGCCGCTGTGGGCGTCCACCTCCACCAAGAACCCGGACTACCGGGACGTGATCTACGTCGAGGAGCTGATCGCCCCCGGCACGGTCAACACCATGCCGGAGTCGGTCATCCACGCGTACGCCGATCATGGCGAGACCCGCGGCGACACCATCACCGGTTCCTATGACGCGGCCCGGAAGGTCTTCGCGGACCTGGAGTCGGTCGGGGTGGACCTGGCCGACGTGATCGCCACCCTGGAGCGCGAGGGCGTCGAGAAGTTCGAGGCCAGCTGGCAGGAGCTGCTCGAGGGCGTCCGCAAGTCGCTGGAGGCGGCGGGCGCCGGTAAGGGTTCACCGAACAAGGCCGCCAAGGGCAACGCGAAGGCCGCCGAGCAGGCCGGTGGTAACGCATGAGCGAGCTTCTCGACGGTCCGGTGGAGTCCGCGGCCGGGCTCTCGGTGTACGGCGCGGACGCGGTCGACAAGGCCGCGCCCGCTTCGACCCGGGACGCACTGGTCCGGGCCGAGGTCCCCGGCAAGCTAGCGGCGAAGGACCCGAGCCTGTGGGGCCCGGACGCCGAGGCCGAGGCGAAGATCCGGCTCGGCTGGGTGGACACCCACCGGCACAGCCGGGAGCTGCTGGCCCAGCTCGCCGAACTGCGGGCGGAGCTGGCCGACCTGGACCACGTGGTGCTGGCCGGGATGGGCGGCTCCTCGCTGGCCCCCGAGGTCATCACCCGGACCCTGGGCCGACCGCTGACCGTGCTGGACACCACCGACCCGGGCCAGGTTCGGGCCGCGCTCGGTGACCGGCTGGAGCGCACCGTCGTGGTGGTGGCCAGCAAGTCCGGCTCGACGGTGGAGACCGACAGCCACCGACGCGCCTACTGGCAGGCGTTCCTGGACGCCGGGATGACCGAGGCGGAGGCCGGTCGGCACTTCGTCATCGTCACCGATCCCGGCTCCCCGCTGCAGGCCACCGCCACCGAGATGGGCGCGTTCACCGTGCTCGCCGACCCGAACGTGGGCGGCCGGTACTCGGCGCTGACCGCGTTCGGGCTGGTGCCCTCGGCGCTGGCCGGCGTCGACGTGGCCGAGCTCCTCGACCAGGCCGACGCGCTGGCCGCGTCGCTCGGCGGCGAGCAGGACAACCCGTCGCTGGCGCTGGGCGCCGCGCTGGGCTCCGCCGCCACCGCGGGCCGGGACAAGGTCGCGCTGATCTCCGACGGCACCGGCATCGACGGGCTCGGCGACTGGGCCGAGCAGCTGATCGCCGAGTCGACCGGCAAGGCCGGGGTGGGCGTCCTGCCGGTCGTGGTGGAGTCCCCGCAGAGCCCCGGGGCCTCCGGCGCGGACGTGCTGACCGTCACCTACGGCGGCGCGCTGACCGCCGGCGACGTGCCGGGCGGCGGTGCCAACCCGGACGTGGCGGTCAACGGCCCGCTCGGCGCGCAGTTCCTGGCCTGGGAGTACGCCACCGCGGTGGCCGGCGTGGTGCTCGGCATCGACCCGTTCAACCAGCCGAACGTCACGGAGTCCAAGGAGAACACCAACAAGATCCTGGCCTCGGGCCCGCCGGCGGAGACGCCGTCGTTCACCGAGGGCGCGATCGAGGTGTACGCGCCGCAGGGCGCCCCCGGCGACCTGGCCGGCGTACTGCGCTGGCTGCTGGACGGGCTGGGCGACGACGGCTACCTCGCGGTGATGGCGTACCTGGACCGGTTCGCCGACGCCGACGCCGCCGGGCTGCGGCCGCTGCTGGCCGGCGCGTCCGGTCGGCCGGTCACCTTCGGCTGGGGGCCCCGGTTCCTGCACTCCACCGGTCAGTACCACAAGGGCGGCCCGCAGGTGGGCAGCTACCTTCAGCTGACCGGCGCGGTCGCCGAGGACCTGCCGGTGCCGGGCAAGCCGTACACCTTCGGTGAGTTGCAGGCGGCGCAGGCCGCCGGCGACCGGCAGGCGCTGTCCGGCCGGGAGCGGCCGCTGCTGCGGCTGCACCTGACCGACCGGGCGGCCGGTGTGGCCCAACTGCTCGACGCGGCCGGTGAGCTCCGGGCGTGAGGATGGACGACGTGACCCAAGCGGAGCGAGGAGGCGGCGTGAATCCGCTGCGCGACCCGCAGGATCGCCGGTTGCCACGGATCCCCGAGCCGTGTGCTCTGGTGATCTTCGGGGTGACCGGCGACCTGGCCCGCAAGAAGCTGCTCCCCGCGGTGTACGACCTGGCCAACCGGGGGCTGCTGCCGCCCGGTTTCGTGGTGCTCGGCTTCGCCCGTCGCGACTGGGGTGACGGCGACTTCGAGACGCTGGCCTGCGAGGCGGCACGCAAGCACGCCCGTACCCCCTGGCGCGACGAGGTCTGGGCCCGGCTCGCCGGCAACATCAAGTTCGTCGGTGGGTCGTTCGACGACGACGCCGCCTTCGACCAGCTCGCCTCGACGCTGGACGAGCTGCGGCAGACCCACGGCATCGCCGGCAACGCGGCGTTCTACTTCTCCATCCCCCCGGCCGCGTTCCCCGTCGTACTCAAGCAGTTGGCCCGCACCGGGATGGCCGACAACGAGAAGTCCGGCGGATGGCGTCGGGTGGTGGTGGAGAAGCCGTTCGGCAACGACCTGCCCTCCGCGAAGGCGCTCAACGACCTGGTCGACGACGTCTTCACCAGCCAGGACGTCTTCCGGATCGACCACTACCTGGGCAAGGAGACGGTCCAGAACATCCTCGCCCTGCGGTTCGCCAACAACCTGTTCGAGCCGCTGTGGAACTCCAAGTACGTCGACTCGGTGCAGATCACCATGGCCGAGGACGTCGGGATCGGCACCCGTGCCGGCTTCTACGACACCGTCGGCACCGCGCGCGACGTGCTCCAGAACCACCTGCTCCAGCTTCTCGCCCTGGTCGCCATGGAGGAGCCGACCAGCTTCGACGCCGACGAGATCCGGGCCGAGAAGCTGAAGGTACTCAAGGCGATCACCCTTCCCAAGGACGTGGCCCGGGACACCGTCCGCGGCCAGTACCTGCCCGGTTGGGTGGGCGGCGAACGCGCGGTCGGCTACCTGGACGAGCGGGACGTCCCCGCCGACTCCACCACCGAGACGTACGTGGCGGTGCGGCTGGGCATCCAGAACCGCCGCTGGGCCGAGGTGCCGTTCTACATCCGGGCCGGCAAGCGGCTGCCCCGGCGGGTCACCGAGGTCGCCATCATGTTCAAGAAGGCGCCGCACCTGCCGTTCAACGACGCCGACATGGAGTCGCTGGGCAACAACCAGCTGGTCATCCGGGTGCAGCCGGACGAGGGCGTGGTGCTCAAGTTCGGCTCGAAGGTGCCGGGCACCACGATGGAGGTCCGCGACATCGCGATGGACTTCCAGTACGGCGAGGCGTTCACCGAGTCCAGCCCGGAGGCGTACGAGCGACTGGTGCTGGACGTGCTGATCGGCGATCGCACGCTCTTCCCGGACGCGGCGGAGGTCGAGCAGAGCTGGCAGGTGGTCGACCCGCTGGAGCACGCCTGGGCGGGCACCACGCCGGAGCCGTACCGCTCCGGCGAGTGGGGGCCGCGGGCGGCCGACGAGATGCTGGCCCGCGAGGGCCGGGCGTGGCGGCGCGCATGAGCGAGCGAAGCAGGAGGCTCCAGTGATCGGGCTGTGGGACACCACCGGCAACGAGGTGGTCAAGGCACTGGCCGCCGAGCGGCGTAGCGCCGGTGGGGTGGCCAGCGGCATGGCACTCACCCTCATCGTGGTGGTGGACGAGAAGCGGGTCCGCGAGGCGGAGGCGGCGGCGACGATCGCCGCCGCCGCCCACCCGTGCCGGCTGGTGGTGGTGGTCCGCTCCGAGATCGAGCGGGACCGCAACCGGCTGGACGCGGAGATCGTCGTCGGTGGCCGGCTGGGCCCGTGCGAGGCGGTGGTCACCCGGATGTACGGGCGGCTGGCCCTGCACGCCGAGTCGGTGGTGATGCCACTGCTGGTCCCGGACGTGCCGGTGGTCACCTGGTGGCACGGCGAACCGCCGGCCGAGATCGCCACCGACTTCCTCGGTGTGGTCGCCGACCGGCGGATCACCGACGCGGCGCAGGCCGCCGACCCGGTGGAGGCGCTGCGGCAGCGGGCCCGGGACTACGCACCCGGCGACACCGACCTGGCGTGGACCCGGATCACCCCGTGGCGGACCTTGGTCGCGGGGGCGTTCGACACCACCGAGGCGCGGGTCACCGACGCCACCATCGTGGCGCCGCCCACCGACCCGACGGCGGCGCTGATGGCCGGTTGGCTGTCCAGCCGGCTCGGTATCACCCCGCGCCTGGTCGGCACCGACGAGTTCCCCCGGATGCGGGAGGTGCAGCTGACCTGCGCCAACGGCGACAACCTGACGCTGACCCGCGAGGACAGCATGGCGGTGTTCCGCCGGACCGGCCAGGACGATCGGGCCCTGCCACTGGTCCGTCGGCCACTCGGTGACGAGCTGGCCGAGGAGCTGCGCCGCCTGGACGCCGATCAGGTGTACGCGGAGGCGCTGGGCGCGACCGCCGGGCTACGTGGGCTGGAGCAGCGTCCCGGCCAGCGGGTGCACGTCTGGAAGGACCCGGCCACCGCGCAGCGCGCCGAGGCCGGCGTCACCGCCCACGTCGGCACCAGCACCCAGGGCTGACGGCGTACGAGGCACGACATCGGGGCAGGGTCGGGAAGATCCCCGGCCCTGCCCCGGAAACCTCCGGGGCACCCGCCCCGCGACGACAGCGACCGCCGCGCGGTCGAGAAACGAAGGCACAACCGATGAGTGAGGCGAGTGTCGCCGTCCACGCCGATGCCGACCTGCTGGCCCAGGCCGTGGCGGCTCGGCTGCTGGTGAAGCTGCTCGACGCCCAGGCCGACCGGGGCGAGGCCTCGGTGGTGCTCACCGGTGGGCGGGTCGCCGCGGCCGTGTACCGGGCGGTGGCGCAGCTACCGGCCCGCGACGCGGTGGACTGGTCCCGGGTCGACGTGTGGTGGGGCGACGAGCGGTTCCTGCCCGCCGGTGACCCGGAGCGCAACGAGACCCAGGCCCGCGCCGCCCTGCTGGACGTGGTGCCGCTGGACCCGGCCCGGGTGCACCCGATGCCGGCGTCGGACGGCCCGGCCGGCAACGACCCCGAGGCGGCTGCCGCCGGGTACGCCGAGGAGTTGGCCCGCGCCGCCCGACCCGGGCACGCCGCGCTGCCGCACTTCGACGTGCTGATGCTGGGCGTCGGAGAGGACGGGCACGTCGCCTCGGTCTTCCCCGGGCATCCGGTGCACTACGACACCCGGCCGGTCAGCGCGGTGCGGGGCAGCCCCAAGCCGCCGCCGGTGCGGACCACGCTCACCCTGCCGACGATCAACACGGCCGACGAGATCTGGCTGGTGGCCGGCGGTGCCGACAAGGCACGGGCGATCGGCATGGCGCTGGCCGGTGCCGGGCCGGTGCAACTGCCGGCCGCCGGCGTGCACGGCGTAAGCCGTACCCGCTGGCTGTTGGACCGGGCGGCGGCGGCCGACGTGCCGGCCCGCCTGCGCAGCCTGCGCTGAAGCGGTAAGGAAGGGCCCCCTGTTAACGCCTGGCGTTGTACAGGGGGCCCTTCCTAACCCTCACCTCGACGGCGGCGCAGCGCGGCGAGCGCCTCGGCCAGCAGCGCCTCGCCCTCCTCGGCGGTACGCCGCTCCTTCACGTACGCCAGGTGGCTCTTGTAGGGCTCGGCGCGGGTCCGGCCGGGCGGGTTCTGCTCGTCCGGCCCGGCGGGGAGGCCACAGCGGGGGCAGTCCCACAGCGGTGGCGCCACGGCGTCCGCAGCGATCCGGATACTGGTCCGGTGGTCGTTGCGGCACCAGTAGGTGACGTCCTGTCGGGGGGCGGGCTGGTGTCGCTCGTCCGGGCGGATGGGTGCGGACCCGACCCGGGCGCCGCGGATGACGTTGCCACTCGGCACGGCTGCTCGCTCCTGTCGTCGGAGGGACCCGCCGTCGTCAGGGGTGGGCGGCGGGCGACGCGGTGCAGCGGAGAAAAGCCTGCGCGCGGCCCGTCGAGTGACGGACCGCGCGCAGATTGTACGACTTGACGGGCCCGCTCAGGCGCCGCTGTTGAGCTGGAGGCGGAGCCAGAGCCCGAGCCCGACGATGGCCGCGAACCAGACGACACCCACCAGAACGGTGTAACGGTCCAGGTTCTTCTCGGCCACCGAGGAGCCGGCGAGGCTGGAGCTGACGCCACCGCCGAACATGCTCGACAGACCGCCGCCCTTGCCACGGTGCAGCAGGATGAGCATGGTGAGCAGGACGCTCGTGATGATCAGCAACACGATCAACGTGTATGCGAACCAGATCGGCATGGCTGGGGTCAGTCCTCTCGTAGCGATCCTCGCCCGGTCTGATCGGGCACGGTGGCACCGACCGGCGGACGGGCGGTGTCCAGGATACCGAGCGATCAGCGGGTGATGTGCTCCGGGAACCTGCAGATCTGCGCGAATTCCTCCGCGTCCAGGCTGGCGCCCCCGACGAGGCCCCCGTCCACGTCCGGCTGGGCCATGATCGACGCGGCGTTGGACGCCTTGACCGAGCCGCCGTAGAGGACCCGGACCTGGTCGGCGGTGTCCTGGTCGAACTGCTTCGCCAACCGCTGACGGATCGCCCCGCACACCTCCTGGGCGTCCTCGGGCGTCGCGGTCTTGCCGGTGCCGATCGCCCAGACCGGCTCGTACGCGATCACGACCTGCCGCACCTGCTCGGCGGTGAGCCCGGCGAGGCCCCCGTCGAGCTGGGTGGAGCAGTGCGCCACGTGGGTGCCCTGCTCGCGCACGTCCAGCCCCTCACCCACGCAGAGGATCGGGGTCAGCCCGTGCGTGAGCGCCGCCTTCACCTTGGCGTTGACGACCGTGTCGTCCTCGTGGTGGTAGGCCCGCCGCTCGGAGTGCCCGACCACCACGTACGTGCAGCCGAGCTTGGCCAGCATCGCACCGGAGATGTCCCCGGTGTACGCGCCCGAGGCGTGCGGGGAGAGGTCCTGCCCGCCGTAGCCGATCAGCAGCTTGTCCCCGTCCACGGCGGTCTGCACCGTACGCAGGTCGGTGAACGGCGGCAGCACGACCGTCTCCACCTCGGTGAGCTGCTTCTCGGTGAGGCTCGCGGCCAGCTTCTGCACCAGCAGGTTGGCCTCGAGGTGGTTGAGGTTCATCTTCCAGTTGCCGGCCATCAACGGCCGGCGGGTGGTGCTCGCCATTCAGCTCTCCAGGGCCGCGATGCCGGGGAGGGTCTTGCCCTCAAGGTATTCCAGGGAGGCGCCGCCGCCGGTGGAGATGTGCCCGAAGGACGACTCGTCCAGACCGAGGGCACGGACCGCCGCCGCCGAGTCGCCGCCGCCGACGACAGTGAACGCGTCGGCCTTGGTGATCGCCTCGGCGACCCCCCGGGTGCCGGCCGCGAACGCCGGCATCTCGAACACGCCCATCGGGCCGTTCCAGAAGACCGTCTTGGCCTGGGACAGCGCGGCGGCGAAGCCGGCCACCGTCTCCGGGCCGATGTCCAGACCGAGCCGGTGGCTCGGAATGCCGTCGACGCGCACCGTGTCGTGCGTGGCGTCCGGGGCGAACGCGTCCGCGGCAACAATGTCGACCGGGAGCATGATCTTGCCGCCGGACCGCTCCAGCAGGTTGCGGCAGGTGTCGACCATGTCCTTCTCGAGCAGCGAGGTGCCCACCTCGAGGCCCTGGGCCTTGAGGAACGTGAAGCACATTCCGCCGCCGATGAGCAGCCGGTCGACCGTGGGCAGCAGCGCCTCGATCACGGCGAGCTTGTCGGAGACCTTGGACCCGCCGAGCACCACCACGTACGGCCGCTCGGGCTCGCCGGTCAGCCGGGAGAGCACCTCGACCTCGCGCAGCACCAGTCGGCCGGCCACGTGCGGCAGCCGGGCCGGCACGTCGTAGACGCTGGCGTGCTTGCGGTGCACCGCGCCGAACGCGTCGTCGACGTAGGCGTCACCGAAGCCGGCGAGTTGGTCGGCGAAGGCGCCCCGCTCCGCGTCGTCCTTGCTGGTCTCACCGGCGTTGAAGCGCAGGTTCTCCAGCAGGGCGACCTGGCCGTCGGCCAGGTCGGCGACGGTGGAGCGGGCGGAGTCACCGACGGTGTCGGTGGCGAAGTGCACCGGAGCGCCGAGCAGCTCACCGAGCCGCCCGGCGACCGGGCGGAGGCTGAACTGCGGGTCCGGCGCGCCCTTCGGGCGGCCCAGGTGGGAGCAGACGACCACCTTCGCGCCCGCCTCGACCAGCGCGCCGAGCGTCGGGAGCACCGCCCGGATCCGGCCGTCATCACTGATGGCCCCGGTCTGCTTGTCGAGCGGGACGTTCAGGTCGGCGCGCACCAGCACGCGCCGACCCGACACCCCCTCGGCGAGCAGATCGTCGAGGGTCCGGATGCTCACAGCGAGCTACCGACCAGCTTGACGAGATCGACGAGCCGGTTGGAGTAGCCCCACTCGTTGTCGTACCAGCCGACGACCTTGACCTGGTTGCCGACGACCTTGGTCAGCGGCGCGTCGAAGATGCACGACGCCGGGTCGGTGACGATGTCGGTGGAGACGATCGGGTCCTCGTTGTAGACCAGGATGCCCTTGAGCGGGCCGTCCGCGGCGGCCTTCAGCGCGGCGTTGACCTCGTCCACGGAGGTCTCGCGGCTCACGTTGACGGTGAGGTCGGTGACCGAGCCGGTGGGGATCGGCACCCGCAGCGCGTACCCGTCGAGCTTGCCCTTGAGATCCGGCAGCACCAGGCCGATCGCCTTCGCGGCGCCGGTCGAGGTGGGAACGATGTTCAGCGCGGCGGCGCGGGCCCGACGCAGATCCGAGTGCGGCGCGTCCTGCAGGTTCTGGTCCTGGGTGTACGCGTGGATCGTCGTCATCAGGCCGTGCTGGATGCCGAACGTGTCGTGCAGGACCTTCGCCATCGGGGCGAGGCAGTTGGTCGTGCACGAGGCGTTGGAGATGATGGTGTGCTTGGCCGGGTCGTAGGTGTCCTGGTTGACACCCATGACGACGGTGACGTCCTCGTTCTTCGCCGGAGCGGAGATGATGACCTTCTTGGCGCCGCCGTCGACGTGCGCCTTGGCCTTGGTGGCGTCGGTGAAGAAGCCGGTCGACTCGATGACGATGTCGGCGCCGACCTCGCCCCACGGCAGCGACGCCGGGTTCTTCTCCGCGTACGCCTTGATGGTCTTGCCACCGACGGTGATCTCGTCGGCGGTGGCCTTGACCTCGTAGGGCAGGCGACCCAGGATGCTGTCGTACTTGAGCAGGTGGGCGAGCGTGGCGTTGTCGGTCAGGTCGTTCACCGCCACGACCTCGATGTCGGCGTCGGACGCCAGCACTGCCCGGAAGAAGTTACGGCCGATCCGGCCGAAGCCGTTGATGCCAACCCGGATGGTCACAGGTCCCATCTCCTCGCATTGTGGTCTGCCGGCGTCAGACAACGGGCCGGCGGAGTGGTGTGCGCCGACCGTTGGAGCCGGCCGTTGACGGTTCATCTCGGCCACCCCGCCGCGGTCTGAGGACCTGACCGCCCCGAGGCGGTGGCACGACGAGGAGTGCCTGTGTCGGCCCCCTTGCCGTACGCAGCGACCATATCCGAGCGTGCGGGGCCACGCTGCGCCGGGGCGTGGTCCCGGGCGCACCGTACGGCCCCACCGTCCTATCAGACCACGAGCATGTCGGGCGTGACGGCTGCTTCGGTATCCGGAATGCCGAGGTCCCGGGCCCGCTTGTCGGCCAGCGCGAGCAGCCGGCGGATCCGCCCGGCGATGGCGTCCTTGGTCAGCGGAGGCTCGGCCAGGGCGCCCAACTCCTCCAGCGACGCCTGCCGGTGCTCCAGTCGCAGCCGGCCCGCGTCGGTCAGGTGGTTGGGTGCCTCCTCGGCCAGGATCTCCAGCGCCCGGGTCACCCGGGCGGCGGCGGCCACCGCGGCGCGCGCCGATCGGCGCAGGTTGGCGTCGTCGAAGTTGGCGAGCCGGTTGGCGGTGGCCCGTACCTCGCGGCGGACCCGCCGCTCCTCCCAGGCCAGGACGCTGGAGTGCGCGCCGATCCGGGTGAGCAGCGCGGCGATCGCGTCGCCGTCCTTGACGACCACCCGGTCCACGCCGCGCACCTCGCGGTTCTTGGCGGTGATGCCGATCCGGCGGGCCGCGCCGACCAGTGCCAGGGCCGACTCCGGCCCGGGGCAGGTGATCTCCAGGGCGCTGGACCGGCCGGGCTCGGTGAGCGAGCCGTGCGCCATGAAAGCGCCGCGCCAGGCGGAGACCGCGCAGCAGACGTTCGCCGCCACCACGTGCGGGGGCAGCCCGCGTACCGGCCGCCCGCGTACGTCCAGCAGGCCGGTCTGCCGGGCCAGCGCCTCGCCGTCCTTGACCACCCGGACGATGAAGTGGCTGCCCTTGCGCAGGCCGCCGGAGGCCAGCACGTGGATCTCGCTCGGGTAGCCGTACACCTCGGCGATCTCCCGGCGCAGCCGCCGGGCCACCGCGCCGGTGTCCAGCTCAGCCTCCACCACCACGCGGCCGGAGACGATGTGCAGCCCGCCGGCGAAGCGCAGCAGAGCGGCCATCTCCGCCCGCCGACAGCAGGGCTTGGGCACGTCGACCCGACTCAGCTCGTCCTTGACCGCAGCCGTCATCGCCATTGTGCGTCCCCTCACGGACCGGTTCCGGCGTGTCGCCGGAGATTACGTACGTGTCTAACGATCGGCACCCAGGACAGGCACCAGCGCGGCGCCCAGGGCAACCGGATCATGGCGGGGAGTGTCGTCGGTGACGGCGACAGGGGCGAGGACCAGGCGGGCACCCAGCGATTCTGCCGCACGTTCGACCGGTTCGGGGTCACCCACCGCCTTGGCGTCGGCCAGCACGAGATCCACCTTGAGCTCGGGCAGGTACCAGCGCAGCGCCGCGAGGTGGTCGGCGACGGAGAGCCCGAGGGTCTCCTTCTCGGCGGCGAGATTCAGGGTGACCAGCCGCCGGGCCGGGCTGGACACGATCGCGTCGGCCAACTGCGGCACCAGCAGGTGCGGCAGCACGCTGGTGTACCAGCTGCCCGGCCCGAAGATCAACCAGTCCGCCGCGCCGATCGCCGCCAGGGCCTCGGCGCAGGCCGCCGGGGCTGCCGGGGTGAGCCGCAGCGCCTCCACCCGCCCGGTGGTGACCGCCACCTGGTGCTGGCCGCGCAGGGTACGCACCTCGTCCGGGGCGGCCGGGTCGGCGCCGCGCACCTGCGCCTCGATGCCGACCGGTTGGCGGGACATCGGCAGCACCCGGCCGACCGCGCCGAGCATCGCGCCGGCGTGCTCAAGCGCGGCCACCGGGTCGCCGAGCAGCTCCATCAGGCCGCAGAGCACCAGGTTGCCCACCGCGTGCCCGGCCAGCCCGTCGGAGCGGGCCGCGCCGCCGTCGCCAGGGCCGTCGCCGACCGCCGGGCCGGAACCACCCGACCCCTGCTCGGGTACGCCCGCCACGGCCGCGGCGAAGCGGTGCTGGAACAGTCCGGCGCTGCGGCGGGTGGCCGGATGGTCGCCGGCCAGCGCGACCAGGGCCTGCCGCAGGTCACCCGGGGGCAGGCCGCCCCGCTCGGCGCGCAGCCGGCCACTGGAGCCGCCGTCGTCGCCGACGGTGACCACGGCGGTGATGTCCAGGTCGAGTTCGGGGGCGCAGTGGCGCAGCGCGCGCAGCGAGGCGGACAGCCCGTGTCCTCCGCCGAACGCCACCACCCGGCGGGTGGTCATTCCCGCCCCAGGTCGCGGTGCTGGGCGTTGGCCGCCAGCCCGGAGTGGCGCAGCCGGCTGGCCAACTCCTCGGCGATGGCCACGCTGCGGTGCTTGCCGCCGGTGCAGCCCACGGCGACCGTCAGGTACCGCTTGCCCTCCCGCTCGAAGCCGGTGGTGGTGGCGTTGACCAGGTCGGCGTACGAGGCGACGAAGGCGTCCGCGCCCTCCTGGCCCAGCACGTACGTGCTGACCGCCTCCTCCCGCCCGGTGTGCTCGCGCAGCTCCGGCACCCAGTACGGGTTGGGTAGGAACCGGGCGTCCAGCACGAAGTCCGCGTCCGGCGGCAGGCCGTACTTGAAGCCGAACGACAGCACGGTGACCCGCAACCGGCGGGCGTCCTCGCCGCCGAACAGCTCCTCGATGCGCCGCCGGAGCTGGTTGACGTTGAGGCTGCTGGTGTCGATGATCACGTCGGCCTGGTCGCGGGCCTCCTCCAACAGCCCGCGCTCGACGGCGATGCCGTCCGCCAGCCGCCCGTCGCCCTGCAACGGGTGCGAGCGGCGCACGCTCTCGAACCGCCGGATCAGCACCTCGTCGTCGGCGTCGACGAAGACCACCCGGGGCGAGAAGCCGCGGTCCTTGAGCTCGCGGATCGCCCCGGCCAGGTCGGTGGAGAAGGCACGCGAACGCACGTCCAGCACCATCGCGGTACGCCGGGCCGCGCCGCCGGCCTTGAACGCCAACTCGGCCATGTCGAGCATCAGCGCCTGCGGCAGGTTGTCCACCACGTAGTAGCCGACGTTCTCCAGCGCCCGGGCGACGGTGCTGCGGCCGCCACCGGAGAGCCCGGTGACCACCACGAGCGTGGTCTCCGACTCGGCCGTCGGCTCCCCGTCGATGGTCGTCGAGTCGTCGATCCGGTCGCCGGCTGTGCGCGCCTCGCTCACCCGTACCCCCAAGCCGTGGCGCCGCGGCCGCCATCGGCCGCGATTGGTCAATCAGCGACTCTATCCCGCCGCCCGAACGCGGTCCGGCACCCGTCGCGGGTCGGCCGGCGAAGGATCGGTCGCGGGTCGGCCTCCCGACAGTCACCGCCCCTTGATGACGATCAGTAGTCGTCAATACGCTCTTCGTGATCGCCGCAGGTCAAGGCCGACATCTGGGAGGGTGCGATGCACGATCTGGCGGACAAGAACAAGTACATCGGCTTCCTGTTCATGCGGATCAGCCCGGAATACTTCGCCCTCGGCCGGGAGGGCATCCACGAGGTCTCCGCCGAGCACGCGCGGGACCTGGGCCGCTTCGCCAAGCAGCTCACCCATGTCGTGACGACCGGGGTGAACGGCAAGTACGACCAGGTCACCATCGTCGAGGGCGACACCCTGGAAGAGATCAACGCGGCGGCCACCGCGTTCCGGATGGGCAACAAGGCCCGCTACATCGAGATCGTCGACATCGTGGTCGGAATGAAGGCCCCGCCGCGCGGGCTGGCGAACCGGTCCAGCCAGCCCGGCTGACCACCCGCCCCGTCCGGCGTACCCGGCCCGGGTGTGCCGGACGGGCACTGTCGGGGTCGGCTCGTAGAATCCGCGGATGGCTTCCCCCACCGACCTGCGCACCGCCGAAGCGCTCGAGGTGTTGCGCCGGGTATTCGGCTACGACGCCTTCCGCGGCTTCCAGCAGGAGGTGATCGACCATGTGGCGGCCGGCGGCGACGCGCTGGTGCTGATGCCCACCGGTGGCGGCAAGTCGCTCTGCTACCAGATCCCGGCCCTGGTCCGCCCCGGCGTCGCAGTCGTCGTGTCCCCGCTGATCGCGCTCATGCAGGACCAGGTCGACGCGCTCACCGCGGTCGGCGTACGCGCCGGGTTCCTCAACTCGACGCAGACCCTCGACGCCCGGCGCCGGGTCGAGGCGGCCTTCGTCGCCGGCGACCTGGACCTGCTCTACCTGGCGCCCGAGGCACTCGGCGTCCGTTCCACCCTCGCGCTGCTGGAGCGCGGCACGATCGGGCTGTTCGCGATCGACGAGGCGCACTGCGTGTCGCAGTGGGGGCACGACTTCCGCCCCGACTACCTGGCGCTGTCGATGCTGCACGAGCGGTGGCCGCAGGTCCCCCGCATCGCGCTGACCGCCACCGCGACCAGCGCCACCCGCACCGAGATCGCCTCCCGGCTCAAGCTCGACGACGCCCGGCACTTCGTGGCCAGCTTCGACCGTCCCAACATCCAGTACCGGATCGTGCCCAAGCGGGAGCCCCGCAAGCAGCTGCTGACCCTGCTGCGCGACGAGCACCCCGGCGACGCCGGCATCGTCTACTGCCTGTCCCGGGCCTCGGTGGACAAGACGGCCGAGTTCCTCACCTCCAACGGGATCGCCGCGCTGCCCTACCACGCCGGATTGGACGCCGGCACCCGTGCCGCCAACCAGCAGCGCTTCCTGCGCGAGGACGGCCTGGTCATGGTGGCCACCATCGCCTTCGGCATGGGCATCGACAAGCCCGACGTCCGGTTCGTCGCCCACCTCGACCTACCCAAGTCGGTCGAGGGCTACTACCAGGAGACCGGCCGCGCCGGCCGCGACGGGTTGCCGTCCACGGCCTGGCTGGCGTACGGGCTGCAGGACGTGGTCCAGCAGCGCAAGATGATCGAGACGTCCGAGGGCGACCTCGCGCACCGTCGCAACCTCGCCGCACACCTGGACGCGATGCTCGCGCTCTGCGAGACGGTTCGCTGCCGGCGGGTCCAGCTCCTCGAATACTTCGGCGAGACGACGACGGTGGCGTGCGGCAACTGCGACACCTGCCTGAGCCCGCCGGAGTCCTGGGACGGCACGGTCGCGGCGCAGAAGTTGCTCTCCGCCGTCTTCCGCCTCGACCGCGAGCGCAACCAGCGGTTCGGCGCGGGGCACTGCATCGACATCCTGCTCGGCAAACAGACCGACAAGATCAGCCAGTACGGCCACGACTCGCTGACCGTCTTCGGCATCGGCGCCGACCTCCGCGAGGCCGAGTGGCGGGGCGTGGTCCGCCAACTGCTCGCCGAGGGGCTGCTGGCCGTGGAGGGCGACTACGGCACGCTGGCGCTGACAGCGGCGAGCGCCGACGTGCTGGGTCGCCGACGCACCGTGACGATGCGCCGTGAGCCGGAGAAGCCGGTGTCGAGCCGGTCGGCGAAACCGCGTGGCGCGGCCACCGTGGTCGCCGAGCTGGACCAGGCCGCCACGTCGGTGTTCGAGCGGCTGCGCGGCTGGCGGGCGGCCACCGCCAAGGAGCAGGGCGTGCCCGCGTACGTGATCTTTCACGACGCCACGCTGCGACAGATCGCCAGCGACGCACCGAGCTCGCTGGCAGAGCTGTCCCGGATCAGCGGGGTCGGCGAGAACAAGCTCGCCAAGTACGGCGAGCAGATCCTGACCGTCCTGACCGCCGATACCTGATCGCGGCGTGACGAAGGGCCGGTCCCCGTGGTGGGGTCCGGCCCTTCGTGGTGGTGTGTGGTGGGTTAGCTGGTGGCGTAGCCGCGGGTGGCGATCCAGTCGGCGAGGTGTTGGACGCTGATGTCGTAGGAGGCCATGGTGGGGTCGGCGGAGTCGGCGATGGTGACGGTGTTGCCGTTGTCGCGGTAGCCCACGACGCTGATGTAGTGCCCGCCTTCGAAGGAGTGGGTGGTGCCGTCGGTGTCGGTGGTGGTGCCGGCGATGTTGGCGACCACGGCCCGGCCGTCGTCGAC
>NZ_JBHSQS010000047.1:0-15566 GCF_042658605.1 Micromonospora vulcania
AGGTCTGGATCAACAAACCAGAGCCGGAACCTCAAGCCGCATAACTCCCGCTGGCCTCAAATCCTTGACACGTTCCGAAGCGCGAGCCAACGTCCAGCGTGCGTCCGGTGACACGTAGCTGCGCAGGTGTGCCACCGCTAGACCTGAGTTCCCGTCGGCGCGCGCGGGTGCCGGTGATGACGGGCTGCCTCACGCCTTGACGTGGACCCTATACGTAGAGTGTTGCCGCAGTGTTCATCGTCAGAGGAAGTCGATAGCCGAGAGGGCGTGGAAAATCGGATGCTCGTTGCCGTCGTCGTACACCCGACCAGGCCCCAGGCCGCCGAGACAGCGGAAATGGTGTCGCGGATCTGCGCCGAGCACGGTGCCGCGTCGCAGGCACTGGACGTCTGGCAGGACGAGCAGAGCCCCGCTGACGTGCTGGCCGGCATGGCGCAGCGACCGCAGCTCGTCGTCACCATCGGCGGTGACGGAACCCTTCTGCGCGGGTTGGCCGTCGCCGTCGAGGCCGACGCACCGGTTCTCGGCGTGAAGGCCGGCCGGGTCGGATTCCTCACCCCGTTCGCAGCCACGGACCTGCCGAGGGTGCTCGGCGCCGCCCTCGCCGGACGCGCACCCACCCAGGAACGCATGCTGCTCACCCTGCGGGCGTCGCGACCGCTACACGTTCCATCGGAGCTTCGGACCCTGCTGCGCTACGGCCGTGGTCCCGATCCCGTCCCGCCCGTTCCCCGGCCGGGTACGCCCGATCAGGTGGGTTGGGGTGTCCCGTTGGGACTGAGCGCCCTCAACGACGTCGTGTTCGAAAAACTGGGCCGGGACCGGCAGACCAGCGTGGCGGTGTACCTGTCAGGGCGGCTGTTCGCCACCTACTCCGCCGACGGCGTCATGGTCGCCTCGCCGACGGGCTCCACCGCGTACTCCTTTGCTGCGGGCGGACCGGTCCTGTCGCCGCGCCTCAACGCCCTCGTATTCACCCCGGTCGCCCCGCACATGGCGTTCAACCGCAGCATGGTCACGGCTCCGGACGAACCCGTGGGTGTGCAAGTGCTCCCTCGATCAGGTCAGGTCGCTGTCGTCGTCGACGGGCGCGTACACGGCATCCTCGATCCCGGCGACTGGGTCGCCGTCTACCCTGCCCGCCGCCGTGCGAAGCTCATCGTCGCGGATGTTGACGACTTCTTCGGCCGGCTCCGGGACCAGTTCTCGCTGGCCGATGCTCCCGCCGCCCGGGCCGACACCGGCAGCGAACCACCACTGCTGGTCTACCGGCCGGACCTACCGGTACCGGAGGAGCTACAACACCTGCACCTGCCGATGGAGGAATCCGGTCCAGCCTGAGCGGCTCCCAGCCGAGGCGCATCCAGACAACGCTCGGGAGCGAATCTCGACGTTCAATTGCCCTCGGTGAACAGCTCGGCGTAGCGGGCCAGGTAGAGCGGCCAGCCTTCGTCGTGGGTAACGCCGTCGCGGACCGCGGGCCAGCCAGGGCCGTGCCGGTCGAGGTTGCGGTGCTCCAATTCGACCCGGGTGCGGTCCGGAGTTTCGGCGATGAAGGTGACCTCGACTTCGCTGGTGTGGTCGAGGTCGGTCTCGAGCTGCCAGGTTGGGCTGATGTCCCAGCTGAACACGACGCGCTTCGGGGGGTCGTAGGCCAGGACCCGTGCCCATCGGCATTCCTCGCCGTCGGCGCTGCGGTCGTAGATGTGGCCGCCGACTCTCGGTTCGAAGACGGTTTCGGCGGTCGCGGCGGCGAGCAGGGTGTGCTCGCGCGGTTTGAAGTCGCCGAACCGTTCGGTGAACACGGTGAATGCTCGCTCAATTGGTGCCTGCACGATGATGTGCCGGCGCACGACGACTGCGGTGGTGTCCGTCATGACTACTCCTCGGTGGGTTGTTCGGCGGCGTCCTGAAAGCCTTTGAGGGCGCGGTTCCAGTACGTGTCGAGCTGGTCGCGAAGGGCGGCGACGCCTGCGGGGTTCAGCCGGTAGACCCTGCGGGTGCCGGCGGCGCGGTCGGTAACGAGGCCGGCGTCTTTGAGCACTCTGAGGTGTTGGGAAACCGCCGGCCTGCTGACCGGCAGGACTTCCGCGAGTTCGCCGACGGCGCGGGGTCGTTCGGCCAGGCACGCGACGATGGCGCGTCTCGTTGGATCGCCGAGCGCGTCCCATCCATCACCAGGTTGGTAAGCCACCACGAACGGTAAGTTACTACTTACCAGACTCGGATTCAAGCATGCCGTTCCCGGGTCAGCCCGCAGCCGAGATCCCACCTAACTCCGCAGGTACCAGCGTCCTGATCGGCGGGCTGGGTGTCCACACCTGCGCGCGGAACCACGGGTTCAGTCTTCGGGCGGCGCCAACACCACCGGCTCGGCGCTGCTCACACAGGTGAGATCGTTGCTGGTGACGCTCGCTGTCCGCAGTGGATGGCAGTCGAGGCCGTGACCGGAATCGAACCGGCGTAAGCGGTTTTGCAGACCGCTCCCTCACCACTCGGGCACACGACCAGGCAGAAGCGCCCGCGGAGGGAATCGAACCCCCGGACACCCAGCTCCGGAAGCTGGTGCTCTACTCCCTGAGCTACGCGGGCATGCGTGGGAGTGGAGAGATTCGAACTCCCTGAGCGCGAACGCACCGGGGTTACAGCCCGGCCCACCTCACCATCGGTGGCGCACTCCCTTGGGGTGACTCCGGCGCTCCACCGCTGAGCTACAGCCACAACTTCGGCCTGGTGGCCAGTGCCCGCGGAAGGTGTCGAACCTCCGACCCCCTGGGTGTGGACCAGGTGCTCTCCCGTTGAGCTACGCGGGCGTACGCGGAAGGGATGGGATTCGAACCCACGAGGAGACTTGCGCCCCCTACACCGTTTCCAACGGTGTCCCCGTGACCGCCGGGACCCCTCCATTGCTCCGACGACTGGACTCGAACCAGTACCTGTACGGATTAACAGTTCGCTGCCCTACCGATTGGGCGACGCCGGATCGGTCGCGCGTGCGGAATTCGAACCCACTTCACCAGCTTGAAAGGCTAGGGGCCGGCCCATCCATAACCGAACGCGCGTCTGCGTGCCCCGAGCTGGTGTCGAACCAGCGGCCTTCGGCTTGTCGAGCCGACGCTCTCCCGCTGAGCTACCGGGGCGGGAGTGGGGGCGGGATTCGAACCCGCGATGTCCGGATTGGAAGTCCGGAGCCCAGCCATCAGGCACCGGCGGCATCGTGCTGCGCCCCGCGCTGGACTCGAACCAGCGACACCCGCTTTAGGAGTGCGGTGCTCTATCAGCTGAGCTAGCGGGGCACGTTGGTACGCCGCCGGAGGATCGAACTCCGGTCCCCGGATTAAGAGTCCGGTGCTAAGCCACTCAGCTAGCGGCGCACGGCGGTGAGGGAGGGAGTCGAACCCCCAAGGCCTTGCGGCCCTGTCCGCTTTCGAGGCGGCGCCCGTCACCTGTCGGGTGGCCTCACCATGACTCGGGACGGCCGAGCGCGAACCGACGGCCTCCGGTCCCCCAGACCGGCGCGCTACCGACTGCGCTACCTCCCGATGCGTGCCCCCGGCGCGATTCGAACGCGCGACCCCCAGATCCGTAATCTGGTGCTCTATCCGCTGAGCCACGGGGGCATGGTGTCGTCGGGGGGAGTTGAACCCCCGATCTCTGCGTTATCAGCGCAGTGCCTTAACCAGCTTGGCCACGACGACCTGACGGCGGGACTCGAACCCGCGACCGCCTCGCTGACAACGAGGTGCTCAAGCCGCTGAGCTACGCCAGCATGGGACCGGCCAGCGGCCGGCGAGTGAATTCGGGCGGAGACGAACCGGTTCTCCCTGTGTACCCCAGGGCGACTCCACTCCGCCGTCGGCCATGCGTGCGCTCGGGGGGACTCGAACCCCCACGCCCTTCGGCACACGGGTCTGAGCCGTGCGTGTCTACCTGAGTTCCACCACGAGCGCGTGGTGCCGACGCCCGGTGTCGATCCGGGGGCCTTCCGGTTATGAGCCGGATGCTCTGCCGTTGAGCTACATCGGCATAGAGGGCCAGCGGGGCATTGATGGGGACCCGGTGCGGCGGTCCCAGGTCGGCGATGAGGACGAGAACGGCGTCCACCGGGTCCTCCTTTCCCTCGTGGCCGTTGGTGCTTGGAGCGGCTGACCCGGATCGAACGGGCGACCTCGACGTTGGCAACGTCGCGCTCTACCAGCTGAGCTACAACCGCGTGGATCCGTCGGCCGGAGTCGAACCGGCGACCTGCTCCCTACCAGGGAGTTGCGTGCGCAGAGCATCCCGGAACGGTTGAGCGGTCGGCGGGCACCGACCCCGCTTCTTCGGTTTGGAAGACCGACGTGTCCGCCAAGTTCACCACGACCGCATGGCATTTCGCTTGCGTAGGCCGTACGGGGCTCGAACCCGTAACCTCCTGGCTGAGAACCAGGTGAGCTGCCAGCTTGCTCCAACGGCCCAGGAGCTGGCGGGGATCGTGGTCGCGTGCCCACGATCGCCGCCAGCGCGCCCTCCCCCGACTCGAACGGAGCACTCGCGGACTTCACTGCCGCGCGCTACCGGTTACACCAGGAGGGCATGAATGCGTGGAGAAGAAGGGATTCGAACCCTCGACCTCCGGTCTGCCGAACCGGCGCTCTCCCAGCTGAGCTACAACCCCATGGTCCGGGACCGGGGTGTCGAACCCCGTGTCTCTCGCTCCCAAAGCGAGCGGGTCAGCCGTCTCCCTCGTCCCGGAGGTGGTGCCCCCGGCCGGCCCAGGCAGGCGCCGGCCGGGGTTTGCTTATGCCATCCACTGTGGAGTTGAAAACCTGCAACGCCGCCGACCGCAGCCGGGACGAGAAGCAGGGGCGGCAGGAATCGAACCTGCAACCTTCGGTTTTGGAGACCGGTGCTCTACCAGTTGAGCTACGCCCCTATGAAGTTGTTCCAGTAACGAGAAAGCCGCCCTATCCCTGTCCGGGTGGGCGGCTTCGCAGCTTGCGCTGGCGCTATTCGCACCGCCACCCCGGCTTCCAGTTCTGCTCACTTGCGCAGAGATCGTGGGCTCGCCCAATTGAGGGCAGCACGACACCGCCGCGCGGTATGAACCGCGTGGTCACGGTGTAGGCGTACTGCAACACGGGGAACTCCTTGGGTTTGTCGGGACGGCCTTGCTCATTCAAGGTAGGTGCTGCGCCGATCGGATGGCAATGGATATTCCGAGCCACGCGGGGTCTTCCCCCGGGCTCCACTTCGGGTCACTCCTGCGGCGCGATCAGCCGATCATCGGTGACGTCGCGGACCGTGATCGCCTCCACCGGGCACGAGTCGGCCGCGTCGAGGATCACCTCGGCCGGGGCGACGACGTCGGCCAGCGGCGCGGACAGGCCGCCGACCAGGCGGAAGTGCTCGGGCGCGGTACCGGCGCAGATGCTCGTGCCGATGCAGCGGCGTGAGTCCACCCCGATCCGCCACTCGGTACTCACCAGGCCACCGGCATGCCAAGAAGGCCCCGCACCAACATGCCACGCTTCCACTCCAGCTCGGCTTCCGTTACGGCGAGCCGCAGTCCAGGCAGGCGAGTCACGAGGGTGGCGACGGCGACCTGCAGTTCCATGCGGGCCAACTGCGCGCCGACGCAGTGGTGTACACCGTGCCCGAAGCCCAGGTGCGGGTTCTGCTCGCGGTCGAGATCCAACCGGTCCGGGTCGGCGAAGACGGTACCGTCCCGATTCGCCGACGACAGTGAGCCGAGAACCGGCTCACCTGCTCGGACCAGCACCCCGCCGACCTCGACGTCCTCCTTGGCGTACCGGGCGAAGGAGGAGCCGACGCCGAGCGGCACGTACCGCAACAGTTCCTCGACCGCGGCCGGCACCAGCGACGGGTCGGCCCGCAGCCGAGCGAGCTGGTCCGGATTGTGCAGCAGGACGTAGATGAAGTTGGGGATCTGGGTCACCGTGGTCTCGTGGCCGGCCGCGAGCAGCCCTCCGGCCAGCTCCACCAGCTCGGTCTCGCTGAGCCGATCCTGATTCTCGTCGCGGGCCCGCACCAACGCGCCAAGCAGGTCGTCGATCCCCGGCTCGCGGCGGCGCTCCGCGACCAAATCACCTATGTAGCCCCAGAGATTGTTCAGATACTCCTGAATCGTCTCCATGGGCAGGGAGGTGGTCGAGACGATCGCCTCGGACCAGAGGTGGAAGCGGTCGCGGTCGGCGTACGGGACCCCGAGCAGCTCGCAGATCACCTGGATCGGCAGCGGCGTGGCGACGTGCTCCACCAGGTCGGCCGGGGGACCGAGGCGGACCAGGTTGTCGACCAGTACGTCGGCGATCTGGTGGGTTCGGGGTCGCAGCGCCTCCACCCGACGTGCCGTGAACGCCTTCGCCACCAGCCGGCGCAGCCGAGTGTGATCGGGCGGGTCCATGGTCAGCATGCCGCTGTACTGCTGGCGCGGGGTGAGCCTGGGCTCGTCGCGCTGGACGGCCGGGGCGCGGCCGAACCGCACGTCACCGAGGACCGTACGGACGTCCTCGTACCGGGTGGCGAGCCAGGCCTCCTCGCCGTAGGGGAGCTTTACCCGGGTCATCGGCTCGTGCTCGCGCAGCTCGCCATAGGTCGGATCGACGACGAGGCCGTCGGGCACGCTGAACGGGTACGGCCGGGCCGGCGGAACGGTTCGGCTCCCGGTGGTCTGCGCGCTCCCTGTCATCCGGATTCCCTTCGTCGAGACGGCGTGATCCTCCGGCCGACACCACGTTCGTAGCGGCACCGGATTGCCAGCGTCCAGGGCTTGCGGCCAACGAACATCGACGCTCAGTAATCTTCCGACATCGGATCGTAGCGGGAGACGTCGATGATCGCCATGGAGGCTGGTCCGCGTCCGGACCCGACAGCGCTCTCGTGGCGAACCGCCTGCGGGGCCTCGTCCTCGACGACCAGCCACCTACGGGCGGGGCGAGAACGAACACCGGATGATCCCGGGCCAGGGCAGGTCCTGCCGATCTTGGTAGCCGATGGGCAGGCTAGGTGGGTAGGGTGCCCGCCATGATCGAGGACGCCGCATGCCGTTGACGAATCCGTGGCTGGCCGGGCCCACGCCGGCGAAGCGGCTCGATCCTGAACGGCTTGAAGAGCGCATTCTCAACCTGCTTTCGTCGCAGAACATGTGCGTGCTCGCGACCACGGGTCCGGACGGGCCGCTGGCCACCCCGGTGCGGTACTACTCGCTCGACTTCGCGGTGCTGTTCACGGCCGCGCCGCGTTCACCGAAGATGCGGAACATCGCCGCCGATCCGCGGGTGTCCGTCGGGATATTCGCGCCGCTGGTCGGGCTGGCCAGCAGCCGCGGCGCTCAGCTGTTCGGAGCTGCCAGAGTGCTCGACCCAGGCCATCCGGAGCGTGCGCACTACTGGGAGGCGTTCCGATGGGAGAACGAGCACGCCGAGCGCGGGCGACTGCTGTCCGAGCCTCCCGAGGACACCCTGGTGGTCGTCGAGGCCGAGCGGATCGTCTATACCGAGCACTGGCTGCGACGGGAAGGGTTCGCACCCCGCCAGTTCTGGCGTCGCTGATACCCCCGACGAACCGCCTGCTCCTGGCCAGGGCGCAGGACGTGGCGCTCTACGACCTCCGACGTCGCCGCGCCGTCTCGGACCGACGCTCCGAGATGGAAGGCTGCTGTGTTGACGTTGAATCGCTCCGACGGGCTATGACTTCGAGGTCCGCCAGGACCCGGAAAACCGGCGTAGGGGCGAAGCACAGCTACGCGGCGCACACTTGTACAGCTCCGTTGTACGGTCGTGCCGTGGCCGTGGATGAACATCAGTACCAGGATCTAGCTGAGGCGCTACGTGAAGCTGTCGGCCGATTCGTGCGATCCACCCGCACGGAGACCAAGACTCTGCTCACGCCTCGGGCCGAGGTTCTCGGACAGCTCGTGCGGAACGGCCCGCAGACCATCGCCGAACTCGCGGCCCGACGCGGCGTACGACATCAGACCATGAGCCGGATGGTCGGTGACCTGGAGCAACTCGGCTTGGCCGACCGGGCACCGAACCCGGCGGACGCGCGCGGTTTCGTCATCTCCCTCACCGAGGCCGGGCAGGCAGCCGTGGACGCGGACCGCGCCGCCCGCCGCGACTGGCTCGCGCAGGCGATCGCCCTGCGACTCGACGAGGACGATCGTGAGGCCCTCGCTCACATCCCGCAGCTGCTCACGAAACTCGTCGAGTAGCAGCGCCGCCACTACCGGCCCCGGCGAGTACGACAATCGCCTCACACGGCGGAGGACTCACCTTCGGGAAGGATTTCGAGCGGGAGGCCGGTCAGTCCCTCTTCGCCGAGTAGCCGTCGAGCCGAGGTCTGCCCGAGCTCGCTGAGCATCAGCTCATGCACCTGAATCATCCTGGCCGGACGTACCGCCCGGACAAACTCGGCGGCCTCGCCGAGCTTGGTCCACGGGCCACTCGTGGGCAACAGCAGCGTCTCGACCTTCGCGTCCGGCACCGCGTAGGAGTCTCCAGGATGGAAGACCCGACCTTGGACCAGATAGCCGACGTTGTCCACGATTGGAATGTCCTCGTGGATCACGGCATGCCGTTCGCCGTGCACCTCGACCTCAAATCCGGCAACCTCCAGACGATCGCCGGCACGGACGGTTACGACCTGCCCGCCGCGGTCTCCCAGCTCCTGCCGAACAGCGGCCGGCCCGTACACCGTCAGCTCTGGCCGCCGATCGAGCTCCAACGCGACGGCGGCACGGTCGAAGTGGTCGAAGTGCTCGTGCGTCACGAGGATGGCGGTCGCGCCCGAGATCAGCTCTGCGGCATTCGGCGTGAACGTCCCGGGATCGATGAGCAGAACGCCGCCCCGGTCGGCGAAGGTCACACAAGCGTGAGCATGTTTGGTGAGCAACACGGCATCTCCTACGAATTCCCCTCCGAGCTATACAGCAATACTGTACACCTGTCCGCGGTGCGGAAGATCAAGCCTGCTGTCGGCTGGCGTTGGCCATAAGATCCACTTCTATGGTCCGCACCACGCCCCCGCGCCCCCTGGACATCACCGCGCTCTTCCCCGAACTGCGGGAGCATTCGCTCACCGCTACCCGCCTGCATCCCCGACCCGGCGCTCCGACCGTTACGGACAGCTCGGTCGGCGGACCGCTGCTGTGGCCAGCCGACGAGGTATGGCCGGTCTGCGACGACGCCGGGGCGCACGAGCCATGGAACCTGACGACCCCGGCCGCCCTGCACCGCAGGCGGGAGATCCTCGCGACCACAGAAGCCCGCGAGCCGCTGCCGGGCGGGAATTCTTGACTGCGGACGAGCGGGCCGAGCTCGATGCGGCCGACGCTCTGGACCTGGACGACCTGATCGAGGATCCCATCCCTCTGGTCCCGGTCGCGCAGCTGTATCGACGAGATATCCCGGACTACGCCGGTCCGGACGGCACCGACCTGCTCCAGGTGCTGTGGTGCCCGGTGGACCACTCGAACCGGCACTACAGCCCTCGCGTCTTTCTCTACTGGCGCGACAGTTGCGCCGTCGGCCCGCTGCTCGAAGTGCCTCCCAAGCCGCCGGTGATCAGCGACATGTACCTGCCGGTTCCGTGTGTGGTGCACCCCGAGCAGGTCCGTGAGTACCAATACGCGGATCTGCTCCCCGATGACCTACGCGAGCGGCTCGATGAGTGGGATGACGGCGTGGACGAGAGCCGCCCCCATTATCAGAGCGACTTGTCGCTGGCGCCGGGATGGAAGGTCGGAGGGTACGCGAACTGGTCACTGACCGATCCGTACCCGATGGATTGTGCTGCCTGCGGCACCACGATGGCCTTGATTCTCACCGTCGGTTCGGGCGACTGGAACGGCATGCATTGCAGCTGGCGCCCGTCCGAGGAGAACCCGACCGCGTCCCCGGACACCGTCGGCGTGCAGATCGGGCGTGGCTACTCGCTGTACACCTTCCGCTGCCCCGAATCATTCGATCATCCCCCGGCCACCGCTATGCAGTGACGCGGTCCCCTCACGGCCTGCCGGCCGCCGGAGAGCGACATCGATGCTGCTCAGCAACCGGGCCGGAACGCCGCTGCGTGAGTTCTTCACCACCGTGCTCCGTGTGTGCCGTTCCTCTGAAGGTGCCGGGTCAGCCCGCCTGCCCACCGAAGCGGGCCCGGATATCGCTCGGGTAGGACCCCTTCTGCCAGATGACCGAGAATCGGCCCGTCGGGCTGGACGCCGGCTGCGCGTAGCGCCCGTCCGGGGCGAGGATCTCGGCCGCTCCGAACGCGCCGTCCTGCCCGATGGTCCTGGCGTGGACCTGGCTGGTCGAGAAGTCCGGGCTGGGCGCCTGCCAGGTGATGAGTCCGTCGCCGTCGTCGTCCAGGGCGACCTTCGGCCAGTCGCCGGCACCGAGCCTGGTGACCGTGCCGAGGGCGCCGGTGCTGGAGATCGAGCGGGCGAAGACCTGCGTGCCGCCGGAGGTCCAGCGGCCCCAGGTCAGCACCGCGTCACCGTCGAGGTCGCCGGCGAGTTCGTCGAAGAGGCTCAGCTCGTGGGCGGCCGGCGACACGCTGATGACGCTGCCCAACGTGTCGGTGTGGCTGTAGTGCCGCACGCGCAGGCGAGGCGGCTCACCCGCCTTCGACCACCGGTAGCTGATCACCGCGTCCCCGTCCCGGTCCAGGGCGACCGAGACACTGGCGTACCTGACGTCGGTGCCCGCCCCGGCGATCGCGCGCAGGGCGGAGACCCCCTCCGGGCGGACCCGGCGTGCGACGACCCGCTCGTAGTTCTCCGTCCAGGCAACGAGGGCGGTTCCGGTGCGGTCGACGGCCACGACCGGCTGGTCGGCACCGACGCCAAGGGTCAGCTCCGCGCCGAGCGAGCTGTCCGCGCCGAAGTAGCGGGCCTTCGTCGTGTACGCGCCGTCACGGATCTCCGTCCAGGTGACCAGCGCCAGACCCGAGGGATCCACCGCGACGGCCGGACTGATGGCGCTCCACGGCGCGATCGTGCGCAGCGGGCCCAGTTCACCGGTCGCGGACACCCGACGGCCCGCCACGAGACCGTCCTGTGTCCACACCACCGCGGAGTCGCCGTCATCGTCGGACGCGACCTTGGGCCAGGACGCGGACGCGCCGAGCGGCGAGAGCGTCTGGACCGGCCCCCACACGCCGTCGACCGACGCGGTCTGCGCCTTGACCTGGTCGTAGCAGCCGCTCGCGTTGCTGTCACAGCCAGCCCAGGCGAGCAGCGAATCGCCCTGCCGGTCGACCGCGACGAAGGGTTGATCCTGCCCGCTCCAACCAGCCTCCGACACGACCTGGATCGGGGACCACGTGGCCGCCCACGCGGGTGCCGGAATCGCGGCCAACACGGCCAATGCGCCGACCACGCCGGCGGTGAGCTGTCGCGTACGCCGTCGGGTCGCTGATCTGTCTGCTCCGCCCACCGTCGCCCCCTCCATCGATGAACATCCTTGATCCAGGGCATGATGCCATCGACTCGGCTGTGCCGCTCGCCGGAAGCGGATATGCGAAAGACCCCCGACCGGATGCTCCGGCCGAGGTCGTTCCCGACTCTCTATCCGGTAAGGGGTTGATCAGCCCTGACGGCTCGCAACGGGCGGCTGCGCCACCCGTCCCTCGTAGGTCGCGGCCGTCCGAGCTGCCACCGCTACCACGGCCCGCCTTAGATCCAGCGACTTAGGGTCGCTCGGCGCACAGCTCTGGCGGGGCCGGCCGATTGGGCCAGAGCACCTGCTGGAGAACACTCCTGTCGCGCTGCACGGTCGACAGGAATGAGAGTCGCTCGTTGTGGCTCTGCTGGTCCAACAATCGATTCCAGAAGTCTGCTGTCATGCCCAGGGGCAGCGCCGGGCAGACGGCACGGGCTTGGACGGTGCTGTTCCGGAGGATGACGATCTGGCCATCCGGAGTCAGCAGCTGAGTGTGCTCCTCGCCGACATCAAGCACGTAGGCGGTAGTCGTCGCGACCCGTGGCGCCAGTTCCACCGTCTCCAGCGGCATCCAGTCGAAGGTGAGAGCGCCGACGATCGCGATGACCAAGGGCACGATGAGGGCGTCCCAGAAAACCGGGTAGGCATCACCGAGGTACGGAAACCGCAACCGGCGCGGCCGGAGACGCATCCACCAGCCTTCCCGATCGTGACTGCGTGGCACTCGAGCGTGCCTGTCTGCATAGCGAGCCCAACTCCGTCTTGTCCACAGATCGCCGACCTTCACCAGCCCGTACGCGATCACACCGGCGATGGCCACCGGCTGCCAGGCAGCGGGCGGCACGAGAAGGACGGGAAGCAAGAAAGCGAGCGCCCCCAACAGCGAACTCGCTCGGTACCGCAGCCGTTGGTGGACTTCGCTGCTGTTGTCATATGACAGGTCGCCGTGCGCGACGACACGGCGGAGCGCAAACAGGAATATCGCGCAATAAGTGACCATCCAAAACAGATAACCACTCAAGAGGGCGAAGATATTGACGTTACGCAAAATGGTGAACATTGTCTGCGGATCACCGTGCGCGAGGACGTAGGAACGCGCGACCGCGACTATCGCCGGAGCGCCAGCGATGGCAAGGCCACCGATCCAACCCGAAACGCCCAAGTAGAGCCGCCCCGCCGCCTCGCGCTGGCTTCTTTCATGATCGTTTCGGAGCCGCATGAGGAACTCTGATTCCTCGATCGATTCGCCCCGCCTCGACAAGGTCAACTCATCATCAGTTACCGGGCTATCCCCCGCACCGGAGAACGGGTCGTCGCGAAATTCGTCGTTGTCGGGATCGTGGTAGTCGAACGCCCGGCCCCCGCGGTCGGCGGGGTCATCCACCCAGGATTCTGAATCGAGCGGGTAATACGCGAGGGGTTCCTCATCGTTCCGCGCCGATGCTCTCTCCGGCCAGGGGCTACGTTCACGCGCCTCCGGGACCAGCGGGTCGGCGAAGTAGAAGGACTCATCGTCTTGGTCCCGCGCTGGACGGTCCATCAGCACACCCCACACTCGACACCAGTTGCCGCGTGACCCGTTCAGTATGCGCAGCTAGGACAACTCGGCTGCATCCACTCGATGGGACAGGGTCGCTGCCGGATGGGGGCGACGGGTTCATCGCGTCCACGGATTCGGCGGAGTGGTCGGGCAACACCCGGCGATGCCGGGTCCATTCCGGGCACTCGTCCTCAGATCGGCGTCAACCAGCTCAATCTGGCCCAACTCTGCCCCGGTCAGGTCTGTGGAGTGCAGGTCGGCGCCACGCAGCCGGGCGCCGTGCAGGTCCGCGTCAGGCAGATCGACCTCGCCCAGGTCGGTTTCAGGCATGTGGGCGTTGCCCAGGCCAAGAAGCGTGCCGGACAGATCAACCCGACTATTCGCCTCGTCGTCCGGGGCGGGACGCCGGCCGAGAACGGTGACCGCAGCTCGAACGTCCAGCGGCGACGACGGCACTGTCTCGGGCACCGGATCAGGCTGGGGAACGTTGGTACGCACGAACACGGCCAGCACCTCGATCACCGGGCGATCGCCGGCACCGTGTTCCCTCCGGCCAAGGCGAGCACGAGAAGCAGCTGTTGACCTTCCTGACCGCTCAGCTGCCGAACGCGTACGGGTTCTGCCACCGCCACAGCCTGACCGCCCTGGGAAGCCACCCGCCCGGCAGGCGCAACGGCGTGTCAACCAACACCCTGAATGCTGGCCTATGCTCCAGCGTCCTCGTCATACGGGCCGGCAAGCGTCTCGATCGCTAAGGGCAGCGGCTCTGGTTCCTCCCGAGTGAAGCCCGTCAAGCACTCCGAGGGCTCATCTCCCTTGCTCACCGCGTCGATATACGCCTTGGCATTCCGCAAGCTCATCCGCGGCGCCTGCTCGCGGACGTACCGCAGCGCCGCCATCCTGTCCCCACGCTGAACAAGGGCACAGACTTCGGCGAGCAGCGGATCCGGGCCTGACGCCTTGTACTGCGCGTCGCCGGGGCAGGTCTCTGTGAGTGCGACGGTCCAGTCGCTCTGGCCGTCGAGCAGGAGTGCTCGTCCGTCAGCGAATACAAGCTGCACCGGCCCAACACTGAGTTCCACCGGTTCGTCTGACCGACGCCAGGCCAGCCGCACGACTTTCACGAGCCTGCGACCGATCAGCGCGTCCACCGCGACGCTCCTGCCTGATACGCACGTCACCGGCCATCCTGGCACCCAAAGCAGCACATGCTCATCGGCTACTTGTCGGTGTCACCCCTCGTGGATAGGCCACAGGACGGATGACGAGTAGGTTCGGCACATGCCGGCCGACCGCGATTACTGCGAGCATCGCATCATGGCCCTCGCCGGACTCTGCTCGAACGCACGCAGCCTGATCGGGCTTTCGGCTGTCTGCCTGGCCGTCGCGGCGGTCATCAGCGTCGCCCCGAGCTCGGCTGTACCTGAACGCCGCGACTGGCGACCACCAACCGGCTATGTCCTGGCCGACACGGTCTCGCTCGACGACAAGCACACGTTACGGCTCTGGACCGGGCCTTCCGGCTGGTATGTCGAAAGCATGCTGTCCGGCCGGCACCAGGCAGCCGTCGGAGCAGGACGCGGCGGCGACCAGCCCAGCGTGAGTGAAGTCCTCAATGGACTAGTGGGCCAACTGTCCACCGCTGGCGCGGCGGCTGTCGTGGTCGGGTCGCCTACCCCTGTGCGTGCCCCGGTTCACTCTGGGGTGTTCCTCGTCCCTACCTCGGTGATCAGATCGACCGATCGGGCAGTTCCGGTGACGCCACTCGACGTCAATGGAAAACCCCTCGCTGCGGAAACTCTCGTAGAGGTCGCTGGACGCGGCTGACGGCCTACGTCCCAGAGGTTCGGTACCCGTAGCTCAAGAAGGATGGTGATCAAGGGCCGGGCTGATGCACTCAGTTGGCGGCGTCGGGGGGCACGTACCAGTCGCCGAGTGCCTGGCGTAGGCCGTACAGGAGGATGCTCGCCGCGATCGATGTCGCTATCGCGATGAGCAGGCCCACGTACCACCGGTCCCGCGGGTCACGGCCATTCGAGTCCGGCGGGGGCGTGACCGCGGGATGCCAGGGGCGTTCCCGGGCGAGCCACCAAATCAGTCCCAGGCCCAGCGGCGCCCCCGTGAGCACCCAGAACCAGAACCATCGGGTACCTCGAGCCGGGTTGGGTCCGAAAAGGAGCACGGCCAGGACGCTGAGCACGAGCAGCACTGGCAGCCCCCGCACCGGAGTCGGGGAGTCCACGCCCTGCCAGCGCGGTTGCAGGTTCGCCGACTGCAATTCCTGGTCGAAAGCGGCGGCCTGCGCGCCGGAGTACTGCACCCCATCGAACGAATCCGGCAGGACAGGCCCGGCAGAGCCACGGTCGAACTCGGCGTAGTGCACCCGCCAGTTATCGGTACGCCAGACAAACAGAGGCCCGGAACGACCGCTGAACCGCAGCCGCCGATCATTGGTCCAGCCCCACCGGCCAGTGCTGTTCCACCCCTCGGCCCACTGGTAGGTCAGCACGGAACGTGTCAAGGATTTGAGGCCAGCGGGAGTTATGCGGCTTGAGGTTCCGGCTCTGGTTTGTTGATCCAGACCT
>NZ_JBHSQS010000048.1:0-11585 GCF_042658605.1 Micromonospora vulcania
CGGACGAAACCGCAACGCCGCCGGTCGTCGTCCGGGCCCGCCGCAGGCCGGCCAGTTCTTATGAAACATGCCCTAGGCGCGGTTCCGTCACCAGCATTGATGGTTGCGCGAACTGGGCGACGGTTGGCAGTTGGTGGAGACCAGCGGGTGGCAGGATCCGCCGGACCTGCTCGGGGCCGGACCTGCAACCTTGTCGCTCTGCCCCTTGCGGGTCGACCGCTTCGATCTGCACTTCATCGAGCAGGCATCATGGCCCGGTGCGACTACTGACGGCAGATGAGTTCAAGGCCACGCACGGGAGTCCACCGGCACCAGTCGACGTCGATGAGCGTCCGCCGTTCGACTTCTGGCCCTACTTCGACGCCATCCCCCATGATCACTTCGCCGGCCACGACTTCAGCCGCGAGGAGGTGACGAACGTCTGGCAGATGCCCAACGGGGCGTATCAGCATGTCCTCATCGCGTCCGAGACGCCGAACGTGTTCATGGTGCTCGTGCTCAACCTCGGGGCAGCATCGGTACTCGGCCACCACCTGCTCGACCTCAACGAGCTCTACGGGCTCAGCCAGTCACCCTCGACACCGCTCGACGAGCACTAGAAGCGTCCACTGCGTCGGCAGCCGAACGGGCCGGATTCAGGGCCCGCTCAGGTGGTGGCAACGGCGTCAGCTGACGGTGGCCGTCGGGGCCGGCAACACGACCGACTGTCAGCACGTCAAAATGGCCCGGTGTCAGTTCACCAACCCTACGGCCGCTTCGCCGACGTCGATGACCCGCCCGCCACTGCCACCCGACAGGACATCGCACGTCTGGTCGACGGCATGCAAGCTGACCTGATCGCGCACCCCGACGAGTGGGAGAACACAACCTTGGAGTCCTTCCTCGGAGCGCTCTCGTCGTCTCTCACCGACATTGACGGCAGATACGCCAACGAGGGACGGACCATGCCCGACCAGCCAACCTGGCAGCTCGTCGGCGAGGCACTGTTGATGGCCAGTGGCTACGAATAGCCGCAGCGGCATCCAGCGGTCTTCGGCGTGCAGCGCTCAACCCGAGGTCGTCCTCGTCGGATTCCACGATCTCGGACGGCCGTCAGCCACGGAACCGATCAGATCCGGCGACGAGGTGCCTTGCCGCCACCGTCGCCGTACGGAGGCGAGACGCCCAAGGCTCGCCAGAGGTCATGGAGCACCCGCCCGAGCCGTTCGCTGTCGTCTGTCGACAGCTCCGCGACAGGCAGCCCGGCGGCCTGGTGTTCGCCGATGTTGTAGATCAGGTCCGCGAGCGACGTGGCTGTCGGTCGGTCCAGGCGAAGAACGACGTCCCTGTCCTCAGGCATGTCCCGCACCCTACGGCGGTCTGACGGCTCAGTGTTCGCGTGACCTGTGGCGAACCTGGCCCGGGCTGGTCGCGCTCGCTACCACCACTACCGCCTGACGTCCCCGTCCTCGGGCGGAGTCTCCACCTGCTCAACGCTCAGGCGCGGGATCGCGTCCACGTGCACACCCCAGCGCTCCACCAACGCCGCCAACCGGTTCGGACGCGGGCGTCGAGACCCAGGCGGCGGAGTCAACGCGGCCAACAATGTCACGGCCGCCGCCACTACCTCCTCGAATGCCTCGACACTCGGATCTGCCCCAAGCTCGTCCACAGCATCCAGCCAGTCCTGCCACTGCCTGCCCGCACCGACATCGTCCGCCGGCCAGCCTCCTGGACTCACCCATACCCTTTCTGGTCCTCGCAGTCGCAGACCGTGTGATCGTGCTTCAGCGGCCTTCCAGGCGGCCTCAGGTGCAGGTCAGGACACCTGAGGTCGTCACTTGGCGTTGAAGTAGCTGGCCTCCGGGTGGTGGACCACGATCGCGTCGGTGGCCTGCTCCGGCATCAGCTGGAACTCCTCGGACAACTCCACCCCGATCCGGTCCGCCCCGAGCAGATCCACGATCTTCGCCCGGTCCTCCAGGTCCGGGCAGGCCGGGTAGCCGAACGCGTACCGGCAGCCCCGGTAGTCGTTGCGCAGCAGGCCGGCCAGGTCCGTCGGATCGTCGTGGCCGAGCGGACGGCCGTCGGGCAGGGTCAGCTCGGAGCGGATGCGCCGGTGCCAGTATTCCGCCAGGGCCTCCGTGAGCTGCACGGAGAGCCCGTGCACCTCCAGGTAGTCGCGGTACTCGTTGCGGGCGAACAGCTTCGCCGCGTACTCACTGACCGGCTGGCCGACGGTGACCAGTTGCAACGCGACAACATCGAGCTGGTCGCCCTTGGGCCGGAAGAAGTCCGCGAGGCAGAGCCGCCGCTCCTGCCGCTGGCGGGGGAAGGAGAACCGGGCCCGCTCGGCGTGCCCGTTCTCGTCCAGCACGACCAGGTCGTTGCCTTCGGAGTACGCCGGAAAGTAGCCGTAGACCACGGCCGCCTCCAACACCTGGTCGGCGATCAGCCGGTCCAGCCAGTAGCGCAGCCGCGGCCGGCCCTCGGTCTCCACCAGCTCCTCATAGGACGGACCGCCGCCGCCACGGGCGCCGCGCAGCCCCCACTGGCCCAGGAAGGTGGCCCGCTCGTCCAGCAGAGCCGCGTAGTCGGCCATCGGCACGCCCTTGATCACCCGCGTACCCAGGAAAGGCGCGGCGGGCACCGGCACGTCCGCGGCCACGTCGGAGCGGACCGAGGAGTCGTGCAGCTCCGGCAGCGACTCGGTGACCACCGTGCGCTGCCGCTCGCGGCGTGCCCGCCGGGCCGCCAGGGCCGCCTCCCGCTCCGGGTCGACCACCGGCGCACCGCCGCGCTTGGCGGTCATCACCCGGTCCATCAGGGACAGCCCCTCGAACGCGTCGCGCGCGTAGTGCACCTGGCCGGGGAAGACCGACCGCAGGTCGTCCTCGACGTACGCCCGGGTCAGCGCGGCACCACCCAGCAGTACGGGCCAGCGCTCCGCGACCCCGCGGGTGGCCATCTCGGCCAGGTTCTCCTTCATGATCACGGTGCTCTTGACGAGCAGCCCGGACATGCCGATCGCGTCGGCGCGGTGCTGCTCGGCGGCCTCCAGGATGGCGCTGATCGGCTGCTTGATGCCGATGTTCACCACCTCGTAGCCGTTGTTGGACAGGATGATGTCGACCAGGTTCTTCCCAATGTCGTGCACGTCGCCGCGCACGGTGGCGAGCACGATCCGGCCCTTGCCGCCGTCCTCCGCGGTCTCCATGTGCGGCTCCAGGTATGCCACCGCGGTCTTCATCACCTCGGCGGACTGGAGCACGAACGGCAGCTGCATCTGCCCGGAGCCGAACAGCTCACCGACCACCTTCATCCCGTCCAGCAGGATGTCGTTGATGATCGACAGCGGGGCCCGGCCGTCGGCCATCGAGGCGTCCAGGTCGGCCTCCAGGCCGTTGCGCTCACCGTCGATGATCCGCCGCTTGAGCCGCTCGTCCAGCGGCAGCGCGGCCAACTCCTGCGCCCGGCTGGCCCGGGCACTGGTCACATCGACGCCCTCGAAGAGTTCGAGGAAACGCTGCACCGGGTCGTACCCCTCGCGGCGCCGGTCATAGACCAGGTCCAACGCGACCTGGCGCTGCTCGTCGGGAATCTTCGACATCGGCAGGATCTTGCTGGCGTGCACGATCGCGGAGGTCAGCCCGGCCTGCACGCACTCGTGCAGGAACACCGAGTTGAGCACCTGCCGAGCCGCCGGGTTGAGCCCGAAGGAGATGTTCGAGATGCCCAGGGTGAAGTTGACGCCCGGGTAGCGGCTGGCGATCTCCCGGATCGCCTCGATCGTCTCGATGCCGTCGCGGCGGGTCTCCTCCTGACCGGTGGCGATCGGAAAGGTCAGCGCGTCGATCAGGATGTCGGAGCGGTCCATCCCCCAGCGGCCGGTCAGGTCGTCGATCAGCCGGGCCGCGACCCGGACCTTCCATTCCTGGGTACGCGCCTGGCCCTCCTCGTCGATGAGCAGCGCCACCACGGCCGCGCCGTGCTCGCGCACGACCGGCATCACCCGCGCGTACCGGGAGTCGGGGCCGTCACCGTCCTCGAAGTTCACCGAGTTGACCACGCACCGGCCGCCGAGCATCTCCAGCCCCGCCTCGACGACGCCCGGCTCGGTGGAGTCCAGCATGATCGGCAACGTCGACGCGGTGGCGAACCGGCCGGCCAGCTCCCGCATGTCCCGGGTGCCGTCCCGGCCGACGTAGTCGACGCACAGGTCGAGCAGGTGCGAGCCGTCCCGCGCCTGGCTGCGGGCGATCTCCACGCAGGCCCGCCAGTCCTCGGCCAGCATCGCCTCGCGGAACGCCTTGGAACCGTTGGCGTTGGTCCGCTCTCCCACCATCAGCACCGAGGCGTCCTGCGCGAACGGCACCGGGTGGTAGACCGACGAGACACCCGCCTCGTGCCGCGGCTCGCGAGCGGTGGCGGTCGCGCCGTTCAGGCGCTCGTTCAGCACCCGGATGTGCTCCGGCGTGGTGCCGCAACAGCCGCCGATCAGCGAGACGCCGTACTCGTTGACGAACCGCTCCAGCGCGTCGGCCAACTCCACCGGGGTGAGCGGGAAGTATGCCCCGTCGGCGGTCAGCACCGGCAGGCCGGCGTTCGGCATCACCGACACCGGGATCCGGGAGTGCTGCGACAGGTAGCGCAGGTGCTCGCCCATCTCGGCCGGACCGGTGGAGCAGTTCAGGCCGATCAGGTCCACGCCCAGCGGCTCGATCGCCGCGAGGGCCGCGCCGATCTCGCTGCCCACCAGCATGGTGCCGGTGGTCTCCATGGCGACCTGGCAGATGATCGGCACCTGCTGGCCCAGCTCGGCCTTTGCCCGCTTCGCCCCGACCACCGCCGCCTTGACCTGGAGCAGGTCCTGGCTGGTCTCGATGATCAGCGCGTCCGCGCCGCCGGCGATCAGACCGGCGGCATTCTCCTGGTACGCGTCGCGCAGGATCGCGTAGTCGGTGTGCCCGAGGGTGGGCAGCTTGGTGCCCGGGCCGATCGAGCCGAGCACGAACCGGGGCCGCTGCGGCGTGCTGGCCGCGTCGGCGGCCTCCCGGGCGATGCGGGCTCCCGCCTCGGACAGCTCCCGGATGCGGTGCGGGATGTCGTACTCACCCAGGTTGGCGAGGTTGGCGCCGAACGTGTTGGTCTCCACGCAGTCCGCGCCGGCGGCCAGGTACGCGTCGTGCACCCCACGGACGACGTCCGGCCGGGTGACGTTGAGGATCTCGTTGCACCCCTCCAGCCCGTCGAAGTCGTCGAGCGTGAGGTCCGCAGCGTGCAGCATCGTGCCCATCGCGCCGTCGGCGATGAGGATCCGGTCGGCCAGCACATCCATCAACGAGTTCCGCACCCGTACAGGCTAGTTCCGTTTCCCCCGGACCCACCGTTCCTCCGTGCCCGATCCCATATTGTGTCAGCGGGATCACGCCGTCCGGTTCGTTATCGTATGACCGGGTGCTGGCCGGGCCGACCGGCGCGGCCGACGGGCCGCATCCCTGCCTGGCACGTAGGCTGACGGACGTGAAGGACAACAGGGACGCCGCTGTGCCTTACGGTTCGACGACCGGGCACGGTCCCGGCGCCGGCCGCGACGAGCAGGGTGGGGTGACGGCGTGACCGAGTTCGACGGACTGCCGGTGCTGCGCTCCCCGGTGGCCATCGTCGCGTTCGAGGGCTGGAACGACGCCGCGGACGCCTCCACCGCCGCCGTCGAGCACCTGGAGCAGGTCTGGCACGCCCGGCAGATCAGCGAGCTCGACCCGGAGGACTTCTACGACTTCCAGGTCAGCCGGCCGACCGTCACGATGGCCGACGGGGAGACCCGTCGGGTGGAGTGGCCGACGACCCGGTTCATGGTGGCCAGCCCCGAGGGCACCGAGCGGGACGTGGTGCTGATCCGGGGCATCGAGCCGAGCATGCGCTGGCGTACGTTCTGCGAGCAGGTCCTGGAGATCTGCCACAGCCTTGAGGTGGAGCGCGTCGTGCTGCTCGGCGCGCTGCTCGCCGACGTGCCGTACACCCGGCCGTTGCCGATCAGTGGCAGCGCCTCGGACGCGGAGGCCGCCGAGCGCTACCAACTCACGCCCACCCGCTACGACGGGCCGACCGGCATCGTCGGCGTGCTGCACGACGCGTGCAACCGTGCCGAGGTGGACGCGGTCTCGTTCTGGGTGCACGTGCCGCACTACGCCAACAACCCGCCCTGCCCCAAGGCCACCCTCGCCCTGCTGCACCGGGTCGAGGAGGTGCTCGACCTGCCGGTCCCGATGGCCGATCTGGCCGAGGAGTCCGCCGAGTGGGAGCAGCGGGTGCGTGGCGCCGCCGAGCAGGACGCCGAGCTCGGCGAGTACGTCCGCGAGCTGGAGGAGCGGGTCGGCGACGAGGGGATCACCCCGCTGACCGGTGACGAGATCGCGCAGGAGTTCGAGAAGTACCTGCGGCGCCGGGGCGGCTCAGCCGGTCCCACCGCCGGTTCCTGGTAGCGGCTGTCTTCCTGCGGGCCCCGGACCTCGTTGTCCGGGGCCCGTTTTCGTGTCCCCTCGCGCGTGTCCGGGGTGGCGAGGTCACACCCGCTAGGGCATCCTAGGAACCTAGATGTGATCAAGGAGGCGGGTATGCAGATCAATCCCGGGGCCGCCGAGTTCCCGCACCGGCAGATCGCCGCGCAGCTCAAGGCCCAGGTCCGCCGCGGCGACTGGGGGCCGGGCGAACGACTGCCGTCCATCCCGGCCATCGCCGAGATGTTCGGCGTCGCCAAGCAGACCGTGCAACGCGCCGTCGACCAGCTGCGGGTCGAGGGCATCCTGATCACCAAACCCGGCTCCGGTACGTACGTCCGAGGCACCCGCCGCCGACTCAACCGGCTCTCCCGCGGCCGGTACGGCGGCTTCCGCGGCTACCACACCGATCTCGCCGCCCGGTACCGCCAACAGCTCGTCTCCGTCGGCCGCGCCCCCGCACCCGCCGAGGTGGCCGACGCCTTCGGCGTGCCCGACGGCACCGACCTGCTCTGCCGCCGCCACCTGGTACGCACCGACGACTCGCCGGTCGAGGTGGGTGCCTCCTGGTTCCTGCCCGCCGACACCGCCGGCACCTCGCTGGAGCGCGCCGAGGCGTTCGGCCGGCCGCTCTACCAGGAGGCAGAGGAGGCCACCGGCCGGCGGTACGTCTCGGCCACCGACACCATCAGCGCCCGCCAGCCCAGCCGGGACGAGGCCGAGACCCTGCAGATCCGACCCGACACCCCGGTGCTGCACCTGCTGCACGTCGCCTACGACGGGCACCGCAAGCCGATCGAGGTCGCCCAGGCCACCTGGCCCGGTCCGATGACCACCCTCACCGAGGAGTACCAGGTCCCAGGCCCAACCCCCGACCCAGAACCCGACCCCGGCCTAGTCCTCGGCTAACCCCCCGGCCCGCATCGCCCTCCCCCAGCCCCGCCCCGTTGATCAAGAGCTTCGCGTCACCGTTGGAGCCGAACCTGACGCAAACCTATTGATCAACAGGGCAGGGGGTTCAGAGGTGGATGCCGAGGAGGGCGTCTACTGTTTTGGCGAAGAGGGCGGGGGCATTCTTGTCGGCCGTCGCGCCGGCGAGGGTCTGGTCGGCCCAGCGGTCGGCTGCGGCCAGGGCGCCGGGCGTGTCCAGGTCATCGGCGAGGCGCTCGCGTACGCCGGCCAGCAGTTCGGCCCCGGACGGCCCGGCGGGCGCGGCGGCGGCCTGCCGCCAGCGGGCCAGCCGCTCCTGCGCGGCGGTCAGCAGCTCATCGGTCCAGGTGCGGTCGCTGCGGTAGTGCCCGGACAGCAGCGCCAACCGGATCGCCATCGGGTCGACCTTGTCGGCGCGCAGCCGGGAGACGAAGACCAGGTTGCCACGGGACTTGGACATCTTCTCGCCGTCCAGGCCGATCATCCCGGCGTGCACGTAGTGCTCGGCGAACGGCGCCTGGCCGGTCAGCCGCTCGGCGTGCGCCGCGGACGCCTCGTGGTGCGGGAACAGCAGGTCGTTGCCGCCGCCCTGCACGTCGATCCGGTCGCCGAGCAGGTTCAGCGCGATGACCGCACACTCGATGTGCCAGCCCGGACGGCCCGGGCCCAGCTCCCCGCCCGGCCAGGACGGCTCGCCCTCGCGGCTGCCGCGCCACAGCAGCGGGTCCAGCGGGTCGCGCTTGCCGGCCCGGTCCGGGTCACCGCCGCGCTCCGGGAAGATCTCCAGCATCTGCTCCCGGGTCAGGTTCGACTCGTAGCCGAACCGGCCGGTGGCGGAGATGTCGAAGTAGACGTCGCCGGTGCCGTCGTCGAGCCGGTACGCGGCACCGTCCTTGAGCAGCACCTCGACCTTGTCGGCGATGTCCGGGATCGACTCGACCGCGCCCACGTAGTGCGCCGGCGGGATGATCCGCAGCGCCTCCATGTCCTCCCGGAACAGTGCCGTCTCGCGCATCGCCAGGACCACCCAGTCCTCGCCGTCGCGGGCGGCCCGCTCCAGCAGCGGGTCATCGATGTCGGTGACATTCTGCACGTAGCGCACCGGATGGCCGGCGTCGCGCCACATCCGCTGCACCAGATCGAAGGTGATCATCGTGGCGGCGTGCCCGAGGTGGGTGGCGTCGTACGGGGTGATGCCGCAGACGTACATGCTGCCGCCGCCGGCCGGCTCGCTCGGCTGGACACTCTGCCGCGCCGAGTCGTACAACGCCAACGGCTCGCCCCTGCCCGGCAGCTGTGGCACCTCGTGTCCCGCCCAAGACTCCATGACTCTCAGCCTAGCCAGCGCCACGACGGCTCCGGGCCGCCCCACGGGTGATCAAGATGACAGCGGATCACATGGGCGGCCAGGGCACCGCAGGCCAGTCCTCGGACGGCTGCGGGAAGCAATCCGTACGGCGCAACTCGTCGATGCGGGCGGCCAACTCGGCGATCTCGCTGATCGTCAGGTGGTCGGCCAGCTCCGCGCCGAGCGCACCGGTGACCTGCCCGGCGAGCCCGTCGAGCATCTCCATGGCATCCGGCGGCAGCTGCTTGCCGGCCCAGCCCCAGAGCACCGTACGCAGCTTGCCCTCGACGTGGAAGCTCACCCCGTGGTCCACGCCATAGATCCGGTCGTCGCCACCGACCAGCACGTGACCGCCCTTGCGGTCGGCATTGTTGAGCACCGCGTCGAGCACCGCGAGCCGGGCCAGCCGCGGATCGTCGGCGTGCGCCAGCGCGTACGCCGTCCCGTCGTCGTCGCGGGCCGCGGCGATCGGGAACCAGCGCGGCGGCAGCGCGTCGGCAGGCACGAACCCGACCAGCGGCTCGGCCTCCTCCGGCTCGTCGATCCAGAGCTGGCAGGAGCCCGGGCCGAACGGGCCGTCCCGCAGCACGGTCGGCGGCACCAGGTCCCAGCCGGTGGCCCGGGAGACCAGGTACGCCGAGACCTCCCGGCCCGCGAGCGTGCCGTCCGGGAAGTCCCAGAGTGGGCGCTCGCCCCGTACCGGCTTGTAGACGCAGCGGGCCGTGGCGTCATCGAGCGTCAGGATGCCCCGCAAGGTGGTGTTCGAGGCGTCGACCAGCCGACCTTCCAGGTCGAGCGCGCCGTCTCGCAACAGCCGCAGCGCGGCGTCGTCGTCGTGCAGGGGCTGGAGGCCGGACAAGGTCACCGGTGGTAACCGTTGTGCCGCGGGCAGAGGTGCCCGGCGGGGTCCAACGGCTGGCCGCAGAGCGGGCACGGCGGCCGGCCCGCGTTCACCACTCGCCGGGCCCGCTCGATGAACTGGCGGGTGGCCTGCGGGGTGAGCCGGACCCGGAGCCGGTCCAGATCCTCGTCGGGCTCGTCGTCGTCCTCGTCGTCGTCGTCGACCTCGTCCTCGTCGCCCAGCTCGACCTCGGCCTCGACCTCGCCGGCCGCGATCGCCTCGATCACCACGGTCGCGGTGTCCACGTCGAAGGCCAACCCGAGCGTCCCGACCCGGAACTCCTCGTCGACCGGCGTGTCCAGCGGCTCGTTGTCGCCGACCGCCGGCGGCACCTCGGGCAGGTCCACCCCGAAGCGCCGCTGCGCCTCGGTGAGCAACTCCTCGAGCTTCTCGGCGAGCAGAGACACCTGGACCTTCTCCAGCGCGACGCTGACCAGCCGACCGCCGCCGCGGGCCTGCAGGAAGAACGTGCGCTCCCCCGGCGGCCCGACGGTCCCGGCGACGAACCGCTCCGGCGGTTCGAAGGCGTGCACCTGGTGGGTCATACCCACGACCCTATCCGGCCCGTCATGGCATCGCGCACCCCACCGACCCGAATCGCCGCAGCGGCGGCGCGCCCGACGTACCGGCGGCTGCACCCGGGCGTGGCGACCCATCGACCCCCTGCTCGGAGCCCGGACCCGATCATCGCGTCGCCCCGGCCCCGCCGCCGACGGCGGCGTCGGAATCGGCCGGGCGGGTCGACCGCCGGCGCCGCTTACGCGGCGGCGGGACCAGGGCGGCGAGATCGCCGCCGGTGTCGTTGAGCCGGACCAGGAACGGCCGTAGCGGCGTGAAGCGGATCGCGGTCACCGACGCCGGGTCGGCCACGATCCGCTGAAAAAGATCCAGGTGTACGCCGAGAGCGTCCGCCACGATGGCCTTGATCACATCACCGTGGCTGCACGCCAGCCAGACCGCCTCGGGCCCGTGCTCGGCGCTCACCCGGGCGTCCCAGGCGCGTACCGCCCCCACCGCGCGTGCCGCCATCGCCGCCATCGCCTCCCCGCCCGGGAAGACCGCCGCGCTGGGACGCTGCTGGACCACGGGCCACAGCGGCTCCTTGGCGAGCTTCTTGAGCGGCTGCCCCTCCCAACTGCCGTAGTCGCACTCGATCAACCCCTCCTCGACCACCGGCTCGGCCTGCGGAAGCGCCAACTCCAAGGTCTGCCGGCAGCGAACCAGCGGGCTGGTCACCACCGCGGCCAGCGGCACCGCCCGCAACCGCTCACCCACCGCGGCCGCCTGGGCGCGCCCGGTCTCGTCCAGCTCGACCGGTTGCCGACCGGCCAAGCCACCGTCGGCGTTCGCCGTCGTGCGGCCGTGTCGCAGAAGCAGAAGGGTTGCCACGCTGACCACCCTAGGGCCTCGTCACGCTGTGGTTCAGGGCGGCCGGCGGTTGGCTCGATGTGGCGGCCTGGGCTGGTTGCGTGCTCGGTGTCGGGTTGCGGTGCGTCGGAGGCGGGGTGCGTCGGGGCGGGGTGCGCCGCTCGCGGGGTGCCGGGCTCCGGGCGGTCAGGCTTGATCCCCGCGCCGGGACACGGCGGGCCCCACCCGGTGTTGGGTGGCCGCCGTCCGTCTGAGCGGTATACCTGTGAGTCATAAATATACCTGCGAGGTATATCCCTGGCTGCCGGCTAGACACCGGGCCACGGCAGCGGGCCCTCGCGCCCGCCCAGCGCGTCGCGCCCCCAGGCCGCCCCAGCGCGTCGCGCCCCCGCGCCGCCCCAGCGCGTCGCGCCCCCGCGCTGCCCCCGCGCGTCGCGCCCCCGCGCCCGGCCCCGACGTGCCCCCACGCTCCGAAACCCGTGGAGCGCCCACGCCCCCCAGCCCCGTCGATCTAGGGCATATCGCTGCTCTCGTAGATCAACTAGCACCGATATGCCCT
>NZ_JBHSQS010000049.1:0-9040 GCF_042658605.1 Micromonospora vulcania
AGGCGCGAGGCGCGAGGCGCGAGGCGCGAGGCGCGAGGCGCGAGGCGCGAGGCGCGAGGCGCGAGGCGCGAGGCGCGGGGTTGGTCAGGCCGTGACCGGCACGGCCGGGGTGGCGGAGTCGGCCGGGGTGGTCACGGGGGTCAGAGTGACCGGGCGGCGTTCGCGGGTGGACCACTGCACCGCGAGGGTGGCCAGCAGCACCAGGCAGGAGCCGAGCATGTGCGCGCCGACCAGTACCGCCGGTACGTGGGTGAAGTACTGCACGAACCCGATCAGGCCCTGCCCGAGTTCCACCGCGACCAGGACGATGGCGGCCCGGGTGGCCCGCTGGGCGCCGACCGCGCGGAACGCGAAGATCAGTGCGACCGAGAGGCCGATCAGCAGGAAGACGCTGTCGGCGTGCACCTGGGAGATCGACTCCGGGTCGAGCCCGTTGCGGGCCGCGCCCTGGTCGCCGGCGTGCGGGCCGCTGCCGGTGACCCAGGTGCCGATGACCAGCACCGCGACACCGACCGCGGTGGTGACCCGGGCCAGCACGCGCAGCGGTGCCGGCACCACGGCCACCGTCGGGCCGTCCGGCTCGGCGATCCGTCGCCAGAGGGCGTACGAGGCGGCGATCACCGCCATCGAGGCGAGGAAGTGCAGCCCGACCACCCACGGGTTGAGGTTGGTGAGCACGGTGATGCCGCCGATCACCGCCTGGGCGGGAATGCCCAGGAAGACCGCGACTGCGAGCGCGAGCAGCCCGGGTCGGCGTGGCCGGTGCGCCAGCACCGCCAGTACGGTGGCGAGTGCGATCAGACCCACCGCGAAGGTCAGCATCCGGTTGCCGAACTCGATCACCCCGTGCGCGCCCATCTCGGACGTGGTGACGTACGACCCGTCGGTGCACCGGGGCCAGGTGGGGCAGCCGAGACCCGACGCAGTCAATCGGACGGCCCCGCCGGTGACGACGATGCCCACGTTCGCGATGATCGAGGCGAACGCGAGGCGGCGCAGCAGGATGCCGGGGACCGGACGGACGATACGGTTCACGGCGCAAATCCTACGCACCGTAGTGATCGAGGTTCGTCCGACTCCTTCGGGTCGGTGGTTCGGATCACCGGGGCCCGGGTTTGCGACCCTCCGGGTAATTACGTAACGTTGGCGTTGTGAAAAACACGGCGGCGCTCTCCGGGCAGAAGCCGACGCCCGTCCCGGCCGTCGGTGTGTCCGCGTCCGCACCCGCCGTGACCACGTCGGCCACGTTCGCTGCCGGTACGTCGGCGTCCGAGGTCTCCACCCGGGACCGGGTGACCCAGCAGCTCCTGGAGCGGGGTGCCACGACGGCCGCGCAGCTCGGTCTGGCGCTCGGCCTCAGCCCGGCGGCGATCCGCCGGCACCTGGACGCGATGCTCGCCGACGGTGACGTCGTCGCCCGCGAGCAGACCGTGCAGGGCAGCCGCGGTCGGGGGCGTCCGGCGAAGGTCTTCGTGTTGACCGAGGCGGCCCGGGTGCGCTGTGGCACTCACCACTACGACAACATGGCCACCGCCGCGCTGCGCTGGATAGCCCGCAGCGGCGGCTCGGACGCGGTCGAGGCGTTCGCCACCGAGCAGGTGTCCGCCCTGGAGTCCCGCTGTCGGAGCGCCATGGAGGACGCCGGCGACGACCCCCTCGCGCGGGCGGAGGCACTCGCCGGAGCGCTCACCGCCGAGGGTTACGCTGCAAACGCGACCACGATCGCCTCTGGCGGTCAGCTCTGCCAACACCACTGTCCGGTGGCGCACGTGGCCGCCGAGTTCCCTCAGCTGTGCGAGGCCGAGACCGCGGTCATCTCCCGTCTGGTCGGCACCCACGTACAGCGCCTGGCCACCATCGCGCACGGCGACGGGGTGTGCACCACGCACATTCCCACTCAGCCGACCCGCGCCCAATCCGGTAATCCCGTCACCACTGTGAGGACAGATAGATGACCGAGCAGATCGTCCAGCCCCTGACCCAGGAAGAGCAGCTTGCCGCCCTGGGTCGCTACGAGTACGGCTGGTCCGACCCGGACGCCGCCGGGGCGGTTGCCCAGCGCGGCATCAACGAGGCGGTGGTGCGGGACATCTCGGCCAAGAAGAACGAGCCGGCCTGGATGCTCGACCTGCGCCTGAAGGGCCTGCGGCTCTTCGGCCGCAAGCCGATGCCGGCCTGGGGCGCCGACCTCACCGGGATCGACTTCGACAACATCAAGTACTTCGTCCGGTCCACCGAGAAGCAGGCCACCAGCTGGGAGGACCTGCCGGAGGACATCAAGAACACGTACGACCGGCTGGGCATCCCGGAGGCGGAGAAGCAGCGGCTGGTCGCGGGTGTGGCGGCGCAGTACGAGTCCGAGGTCGTCTACCACAAGATCCGTGAGGACCTTGAGGAGCAGGGTGTCCTGTTCCTGGACACCGACACCGCGCTGCGTGAGCACGAGGATGTCTTCAAGGAGTACTTCGGCACGGTGATCCCGGTCGGCGACAACAAGTTCGCCGCGCTGAACACCTCCGTGTGGTCCGGTGGCTCGTTCATCTACGTGCCGAAGGGTGTGCACGTGGAGATTCCGCTGCAGGCCTACTTCCGGATCAACACCGAGAACATGGGCCAGTTCGAGCGGACGCTGATCATCGTCGACGAGGGCGCGTACGTGCACTACGTCGAGGGCTGCACGGCGCCGCTCTACTCCTCCGACTCGCTGCACAGCGCGGTCGTGGAGATCATCGTCAAGAAGAACGCCCGGTGCCGTTACACGACCATCCAGAACTGGTCGAACAACGTCTACAACCTGGTCACCAAGCGCGCCGTCTGCCACGAGGGCGCGACCATGGAGTGGGTCGACGGCAACATCGGCTCCAAGGTCACCATGAAGTACCCGGCGGTCTACATGACCGGCGAGCACGCCAAGGGCGAGGTGCTCTCGGTGGCGATGGCCGGCGAGGGCCAGCACCAGGACGCCGGCGCCAAGATGGTGCACGCCGCGCCGCACACCTCCTCGACCATCGTGTCGAAGTCGATCGCCCGGGGCGGCGGCCGCACCTCGTACCGCGGTCTGGTGCAGGTGCTGGAGGGCTCGCACCACAGCCGGAGCACGGTCAAGTGCGACGCGCTGCTGGTCGACACCATCTCCCGCTCGGACACCTACCCGTACGTCGACATCCGCGAGGACGACGTGTCGATGGGTCACGAGGCGACCGTCTCCAAGATCAGCGATGACCAGCTCTTCTACCTGATGAGCCGGGGCCTGAGCGAGGACGAGGCGATGGCCATGATCGTCCGCGGCTTCATCGAGCCGATCGCCAAGGAGCTCCCGATGGAGTACGCGCTGGAGCTCAACCGCCTGATCGAGCTCCAGATGGAGGGCGCGGTCGGCTGACGCCGCCCGGCCCGTGCGCGGCCCGGTCCCGACTCTGCCGGGCCGCGTCCAGCCCGACCCGTCGGGCCGAGCCGCGTGAACCCGACCCGTCCTCCGATCAATGACACCGTCGTCGCAGAACAGACCAAGGAAGAAATGACTACCCAGGCTTCCGCGCCACCCAGCACCAAGTCGCAGGCGCTGCGCTCGTACGACGTCGCCGACTTCCCGGCCCTCACCGGCCTGGAGGAGGAGTGGCGCTTCACTCCGCTCAAGCGCCTCCGCGGCCTGGCCGGCGAGCCGCAGGTCTCCGCCGACACGGTCCGCCACGAGTACGGCGACCTGCCGGAGGGCGTGACGATCGAGCGGATCGGCATGGACGACGCGCGGGTGGGCAGTGTGCTCACCCCGGTCGACCGGGTGAGCGCGCTCGCCTACGGCTCGGCCGGCCAGGCGCTGCTGGTCCAGGTGGCCAGCGACGCCGTGGTCTCGGCGCCGGTGGGCCTGCGGGTGGTCGGCGACAGCGTCGAGGGTCGCGCCTTCGGGCACACCTTCGTCGAGGTGGGCCGGTTCGCCGAGGTGACCCTGGTGCTGGAGCACGTCGGCTCGGCGACCTTGGCGGACAACGTCGAGGTCTCGGTGGCCGACGGCGCGAAGCTCATCCTGGTCACCGTGGCCGACTGGGCGGCCGGCGCGGTCCAGGCCCAGCACCTCAAGGTCAAGCTGGGTCGGGACGCCAAGGTCATCCACATCCAGGTCAGTCTCGGCGGCGACCTGGTCCGGCAGTTCACCTCGGTGGAGTACACCGGGCGGGGCGGCGAGGCCGAGCTGTACGGCGTCTACTTCGCCGACTCCGGTCAGCACCTGGAGCACCGGCAGTTGGTCGACCACTCCGTGCCGGACTGCCGCAGCTACGTCGGCTACCGGGGTGCCCTGCAGGGCGCGGAGGCGCACACCGTCTGGGTCGGCGACGTGCTGATCCAGGCCGAGGCGACCGGCACCGACACGTACGAGATCAACCGGAACCTGCTGCTCACCGACGGCGCGCGGGCCGACTCCGTACCCAATCTGGAGATCGAGACCGGCGAGATCGCCGGCGCTGGCCACGCCAGCGCGACCGGCCGCTTCGACGACGAGCAGTTGTTCTACCTGATGGCCCGGGGTATCCCGGAGGGTGAGGCCCGTCGCCTGGTGGTCCGCGGCTTCTTCGCCGAGCTGATCAACAAGATCCCGGTGGAGTCGCTGCGTGAGCGCCTGGGCGACGCGATCGAGGCCCGGCTGACCAAGGCCGGCGCCTGATGATCCGGATCTGCTCCACCGAGGACGTGCCGAAGGGGACCGCGATCAGCGCGGACGTCGACGGCACGCCGATCGCGCTGGTACACGGCGAGGACGGCGAGTTCTACGCCGCCTACGACGAGTGCTCGCACGCCTCGGTCGCCCTCTCCGAGGGTGAGGTCGACGGCTGCACACTCGAGTGCTGGCTGCACGGCTCGCGCTTCGACCTGCGCACCGGGCAGCCCTCCGGGCTGCCGGCCACCGAACCCGTACCCGTCTACCCCGTCGAAGTCCGCGACGGCGACATCTACCTCAGCCTGACGCCGAGTAATGGAGTGACCCGATAATGAGCACCCTGGAGATCCGCGACCTGAAGGTGTCGGTCAAGCTGCCCGAGGGTGAGCTCAAGCCGATCCTGGCCGGCGTCGACCTGACCGTCCGCTCCGGTGAGACCCACGCGATCATGGGCCCGAACGGCTCCGGCAAGTCCACCCTGGCGTACTCGATCGCCGGCCATCCCAAGTACGAGATCACCGGCGGCTCGGTGACCCTCGACGGCGAGGACGTGCTGGCCATGACCGTGGACGAGCGGGCCCGCGCCGGCCTCTTCCTGGCCATGCAGTACCCGGTCGAGGTGCCCGGCGTCTCGGTGGCGAACTTCCTGCGGACCGCGAAGACCGCCATCGACGGCGAGGCGCCGAAGCTGCGTACCTGGGGTGGCGAGCTGCGCAGCGCGATGGAGCGGCTCCAGATGGACCCGGCGTTCGCCCAGCGCAACGTCAACGAGGGTTTCTCCGGCGGTGAGAAGAAGCGGCACGAGATCGTCCAGCTGGAGCTGCTCAAGCCGAAGATCGCCATCCTCGACGAGACCGACTCCGGCCTCGACGTGGACGCGCTGCGGGTGGTCAGTGAGGGCGTCAACCGGGTCCGCGACACCGGCGACACCGGCGTGCTGCTGATCACGCACTACACGCGGATCCTGCGCTACATCAAGCCGGACTTCGTACACGTCTTCGTGGGCGGCCGGATCGTCGAACAGGGCGGCCCGGAGTTGGCCGACAAGCTCGAGGCCGAGGGCTACGAGCGGTACGCCGCCGGGGCCGGTACGGCCCGGGCCTGAGTGGGAGGGGCGCTGCCGAGATGACCACCATCGCGATCCCGCCCGGGATGCCGCAGTACGACGACGTGCCGCGTTTCGACGTGGCACGGGTGCGGGCCGACTTCCCGATCCTGAACCGGGAGATCAACGGGTACCCGCTGGTCTACCTCGACAGCGCCAACACCTCGCACAAGCCTCGCCAGGTGCTCGACGTGCTCGAGGAGCACTACGCGCTGCACAACGCCAACGTGTCGCGCTCGGTGCACACCCTGGGCACCGAGGCCACCGAGGCGTACGAGGGGGCGCGGGCCAAGGTCGCCGCGTTCATCAACGCGCCGAGCACCGACGAGGTGGTGTTCACCAAGAACTCCACCGAGGCGATCAACATCGTGGCGTACGCGTTCTCCAACGCGTCGCTGCGTCCGGACGCCGACCCCCGGTTCCGGCTGGGTCCCGGCGACGAGGTGGTGATCTCCGAGATGGAGCACCACTCGAACATCGTCCCGTGGCAGTTGCTGTGTGAGCGGACCGGCGCGACCCTGCGCTGGTTCCCGGTCACCGAGGGCGGCCGGCTCGACGAGTCGGGCCTGGAGGACCTGGTCACCGAACGGACGAAGATCGTCTCGCTGGTGCACGTGTCGAACATCCTGGGCACGGTCAACGCCACCTCCCGGATCACCGAGCGGGTGCGTGCGGTGGGTGCGCTGCTGCTGCTGGACTGCTCGCAGTCGGTGCCGCACCTGCCCATCGACGTGGTCGACCTGGACGCCGACTACATCGTCTTCACCGGGCACAAGATGTGCGGCCCGACCGGCATCGGTGTGCTCTGGGGTCGGGGCGAGCTGCTGGCGGCGATGCCGCCGGTGTTCGGTGGCGGCTCGATGATCGAGACGGTCACCATGGCCCGCACGACGTACGCCGCGCCGCCGGCCCGGTTCGAGGCGGGCACCCCGCCGATCGCCGAGGCGGTCGCGCTCGGCGCGGCGGTGGACTACCTCACCGGCATCGGCATGCGGGCCATCCAGTGGCACGAGAAGGAGCTGACCGCGTACGCGCTGGACGCTCTCGCCTCGGTGCCCGACCTGCGGATCTTCGGCCCGACCGTACCGGTGGGGCGGGGCGGCACCATCTCGTTCGCACTGGGTGACGTGCACCCGCACGACGTGGGTCAGGTGCTCGACTCGCTCGGCGTGCAGGTGCGGGTGGGCCACCACTGTGCCAAGCCGGTGTGCAGCCGGTTCGGAGTCCCGGCGATGACCCGGGCCTCGTTCTACCTCTACACCACCACCGAGGAGATCGACGCTCTGGTGGCCGGTCTGGAGCAGGTGCGGAAGGTGTTCGACTGATGCAGCTCGACCAGCTCTACCAAGAGATCATCCTGGACCACTACAAGCATCCGCACGGGCGTGGCCTGCGCGACGCCGACGACCCGGGCGACCAGGTCGCGGAGGCGCACCACGTCAACCCGACCTGCGGCGACGAGGTCACCGTCCGGGTGGCCACCGACGGCGGCGTGCTGCACGACATCTCGTACGAGGGGATGGGCTGCTCGATCAGCCAGGCGTCGGCGAGCGTGTTGCACGAGTTGCTGCGCGGTCGGGGCGCCGGGGAAGCTTTCGAGGTGCACGAGGCGTTCGTCGAGTTGATGTCCGGCCGTGGTCAGGTCACGCCGGACGAGGACGTGCTCGGTGACGGGGTGGCTTTCGCGGGCGTTGCCCGCTACCCCGCTCGGGTCAAGTGCGCGCTGCTGCCGTGGATGGCGTTCAAGGACGCCGCGGCACGCGCCGGTGTGGGCGTGAGCCCGGAGGTGAAGGCATGAGCGAGAACACTGCTACCGCAGCGACGCCGGAGGCCGGTGACGCCACCGCGGCACCGCAGACCGACGCCGCCGCGACCGACGCCGCCGCGACGCCGGGCGCCGGCGATGCCGTCGCCCCGGCCGCCGGTGTCAGCAAGGCCATGATCGCCGACATCGAGGAGGCGATGAAGGACGTCGTCGACCCGGAGTTGGGCATCAACGTGGTCGACCTGGGTCTGGTGTACGGGGTGCACGTCGACGACGAGAATGTCGCGACCCTGGACATGACGCTCACCTCGGCGGCCTGCCCGTTGACCGACGTGATCGAGGACCAGGCCCGGCAGGCGCTGACCACCGGCCCCGGCGGCGGCCTGGTCAACGACATCCGGATCAACTGGGTCTGGCTGCCGCCGTGGGGCCCGGACAAGATCACTGACGAGGGCCGGGACCAGCTCCGCTCCCTCGGCTTCAACGTCTGAGCCGTTGGGTCTCCGTCGAGCGCGGTACCCCTGCCGGGGTGCCGCGCTCGACGCTTTCCAGCGCACTCACCCCCGCTTCATCAAGATCACTTGCTGCGATGCTGAGGCGCCGCAAGTGATCACCGCGGGTGTGGTGGAAATCGGTGGTGGTGGGCGGGGCTGGGGGCGCAGGATGGGCGGGTGATCGAGGCGTACCGGATGCGGGTTTCTGTTGGCGCGGCTACCACCGCGCGCCGACAGCGGCCGGTCCCGGGGTCCGCCTCGACCTGGCATCCACGACCGTGACCGGGGCGTTGCTCGCCGGTCTCGTCGCCGGTTACGGCGTCGCCATCCCGGTGGGCGCGATCGCGGTGCTCATCCTGGGGCTCAGTGCCCGTACCTCGTTCCGGGTCGGCGCGGCCGGGGCGCTCGGCGTGGCCACCGCCGACGGCCTGTACGCGGCCGTCGCCGCGCTGGGTGGCGCGGCGGTGGCTGGCGTCGTCGAACCGGTGGCTGGCCCCCTGCGGGTGGTGGCCGCGGCGGTGCTGCTCGCGCTCGCCGTGCACGGTGCCTGGCGTGCGGTGCGACCCCGTCCGGTCGCCGACGCGCGCAGCCGTCGCGGTCTGGACACCCCGCTGCGGGCGTTCGTCGGAATTCTGGCGCTGACACTGCTCAACCCGGCGACGGTGGTCTATTTCGCCGCGTTGGTGCTCGGCCGGGGCGATGCCGCCGATCCGGGGCGCTCGACGGCAGCGCTGTTCGTGCTCGGGGCGTTCGTCGCCTCGGCGAGCTGGCAACTCCTCATCGCCACCGGCGGCACCCTGATCGGCCGCCTCCTCACCAGCCCTCGCGGCCGACAACTGACCGCCCTCGCGAGCAGCGCCATCATCACAACCCTGGCCCTGGCAATCCTTCTAACTCCCTAGACCCTGTTGATCATGAAGTTATCGTCACGACGCGCCGGTGTCGACGTCGCCAACGTCATGATCAACGCGCCGAGCGGGCCGAGCGGGCCGGGCGGGGTGGGGCGGGGTGGCCGCCCGACG
>NZ_JBHSQS010000050.1:0-5442 GCF_042658605.1 Micromonospora vulcania
TCTTGCTGCCACCAACAGCGGCGCTTCTACTCCAAGCCCCACAAGTCAGACACCGTCACGACTTTGCCGAGGCCCTGATGTGCGGGCCCGCTGGCAGACGCTGATTGTCGGCGGGCTACAGGTTGTTGATTCGGGCCAGCAGGTCTGCCTCGCTCAGGTTTTCCAGGACCGCGTCCTGCTTGCGGCCCAGGACCGCCAGCAGCTTTTCCTTCTCCAGCTTCTTGGCCGCCGCCGCCTTCGCCGCCTGGTCCTCCGTGAGGCGTACGGCGATGATGTGCTTGACGACCTCCAGCTTGGTCTCCAAGGTTGCCTTGGCCGGATTGGCCTCGGTGGCCACGAACGACTCGGTGTCGACGGCCTTGAGCTCGGCGTTGACCGCCTTGGCCACATCATCGAGGCTGAAGCCGGACCTGGCGGTAAGCGGGAGCTCCCACAGCTGTTCCGTGGTCAGCAGTCCCTTGGCCGACGGATAGCGGAACTTCTCCCGTGTGGCCTTCTCGAAAATGGTCACGGTAGCCTCTCTGGAATATCCGGGTAGGGAATCAGAACTGGATGCTGATAAGGCGGCGCCGGCCGCCGGTCATGGTCACCTTGGCGACCACCGAGCTGCGGACCGTGGAGCTGAAGCCGAGACCGGACAGCTGGTCCGGAGACGGCTCGCACTTGGTGCGGTCGCCGAGAACCTCGAACACCTTGCGGTGCGGTTGCAGGTCGCTGCGGAGGAACTCGTTGTAGATCCCCCGCGTCGGCTGGTCGTTCACGCACCCCTTCAGGATGAAGAAGTAGTGCCGGTTGCCGACCTCGTTGTCGTCGAAGTAGTTCGGCGAGTACATGATGGTGGACACCGGTACGAACTGTTCGGTGGTGATGCCCCACAACTCCATGCCCGCACTGCCCGGCTGCACGTCCTTACCCGGCCGGAAAGCGGTGATCACCCCGCCGGCGACCGTCATCCGGCCCACCTCGACGGTCTCCTTGTGGCCGACCGCGCGCTCGTGGCTGTAATGCTCGATCTTCCCGTTGCTCTCGGTCTCGACCACGAAGCCGACCTGGGTGCTGTCCCGCTTGCGGTACTGGTTCACCTCGATCCGGTACTCACCGTCGGGGACACGGTCGGTCCAGGTGACGTTCTCCACCGGCTCGCGGGAGAGCGTCCCGCTGGCGTTCATGTCGACGTCCAGCTTGTTGCGCTTCTCCTGGTACCAGATGTGGTCGCCGTTGGGTTCGTACACGTGCAGATCTAGGTCGTCGTGGTTGAACCAGGACAGGCTCACTCGCAGCTTGCCGGTGACGTTGCCGCCGGCCCGCTTGACCTTCTCCCTGATCGAGTCGGTGACGTTGCCGCCGTACGACCAGCTGAAATCGTTGTCCCACTTGAACAACCGCGGAGCAGCCGGGTGTCGGCCGGTGGTGAGGCTGACGAGGTGCGGCTCGTAAGTGTTGGCGACCCACAGATCGATGGTGGCGGCGCCGGGCAGGATGTCCTTCATGAAGGAGACCACGGGAATCTCCTCCGGCTTGGCGTCGCGAAGGAGCGCACCTGACAACCGGTCGGTGGCCGCCTGCATGAGCAGCCCTTCGATGCCGTCCTTCATCCGTGCCTGGGCGTCGTTGTCGACCCACAGCACGTTGGTGACCGACACGTCGGACAACCGGGCGAACCGTCGCTGCAACGACTCCTCGATGCCCAGCTCGGCAATGGTCCTCATGGCGGCCTTGACCATGCCCGGGGTGATCAACGCCGTGGGGCGCTGGTAATTCTGCGGTGCCACCTTCGCCTCGAACGACCGGACCGCCTGCTCCAGGTCGACGCCCGCGGAGAGATCCTGGACGAGGGTACCGATCACCGTGTTGCGGAACCGGGCAGCCGGGCTCATGGCATTGGCGAAGACGAAGGCACGTCGGTCGGCCGCCTGGGTCCACCGGTTCTGCAGCGAGCGGAACTCGGTCACCGCCCGGCGATGCTCCGCGCCGCGGTAAAGGGCGTTGTCGTCGACGAGGTCGACGACAGTGTCCAGAGCGTGCCGGGTCAGCTCGGCCAGGCCACGCTGGAAGACCTGCACCGCGGCGTCAAAGTTGCCCTGTGCCGCGCCGACGTCCTCGACGCGATGCCGACTCTCCACCCGGCCGTGCAGGTGGTGCCACACCTCGACCTGGCCGTCACGCAGCGTTCGTGTGGTCTTCGTCCCGTACTGCGCCTGAGTCGACCGGAAGATGGTGGACAACGGCAGCGAAAGAACGAACTCGTCCAGAGCGGCGGCGACGACGGAGAAGACCGGGTCGGATGCCGACACCCCGGCCCAGACGGTACGGACCCGCCCGTCGTGGATCTCGACGACGTTGCCGAAGTGCTTGATGAAACCGCGGCAGGTCGAGCAGTCGTACTCGGATCGCTCACGGAACCGCAGATTGGTGCCGGCGGGGAAGGAGTCGAGAAAGGTGAGCCAGAGTGAGTCCCGGTCGAGACCGTCACCGACGGCGTACAACTCCCCCTTGGACATCGTGGACAGACGCGAAGTCACATCCGTCACGAACTGCTGGAAGTCGCCCACCGTTTCATCCCCCTTGATCGCCGGAGATCCTACGCAGCGAACGCCAATCGGAGAAGCGCGTTTCCGGCTGTCCGCACGGTCACGATCGGGCGCCGGTGCTGGCCGGCGGTCAGCAGATGCGGCCAGTCGGCCGGTGGCTCTGTTGAGCACATCCCGGCTTACGCTGTGGATGCCTTCCCGGGCACCGGCAGGCCCGGGTGGTCCAACAACTTCTCAGGCACGCCAGGTTTCATCAGCTTTACAAGCCCGGCCGCCAGCGGCGCGGACAGACTGAACTGCAGTCCTCGATCGGTCTTGACGCGGGTGACCGGTGGCTGGCTACTGCTGGCAGCCCCGCGGAGGGTTTGTGGTCAGTCGGCGCAGGGCGGCGATGGTCGTACGGATACGACCGGTCAACAGTTCGTCAGCCCAGACGATGTCGTCGGCGAAGCTGGTGGCACCGAGGCGGTTGTCGCCTGCGGCGAGTTTCTCGAGACCGGGGATCGTCTCGAGTGCGCGTAGCTCCAGGATCGTTGCCAGGCCATACCTGCCGGCGTAGTCGGTGACGCCGTGAAGCAGCGGCTCGGTCAGGTCTACGGTCGGTACGCCAAGCCGAGCAAGGGCGCGGGACGCCGCCACTCGGCTCCACCGGTCGTCGAGCCTGTTGCGCAGTAGCGGATCGAGGTCGGTCAGGGCGTCGCGGTGGGCCGGGGCCAGATCTGCAACGAGGTCTGCGGCGGCGCGAGCCGGGGTGTGCCCACCGGCAAGCACCGCGCGCACGGTTGTCGGGATGGGCTGTACGCCGTCGATGGTGGCGACTATCCGAGCAGCGAGGATCTGGGCCTCCCGCTGCGGGTGCGTCCCGGCCGCCGCACCGGTGAGCTGATCGCGCGCCCTAGGCAGCAGTGGGCGCAGTTCCTCGCCCAACTCGTCGACGAACGTTTGCGGACCGGGCCACAGCCGCCGCTCACCGGACAAGGCAGTGTCGAGGATGCCGAGGAGCGGCTGCACGTCGCCAGAGATCCGTCGAATGGCCAGGGCCGCCACCGGATCGCCGGCCTGCGTCGCCCTTGTACGTAGATGCGGTACGGCGGCGGCGTCATCGTGTCCGATCTCCAGGAGCGCCCACGCCACCTGTGGTCCCTCGTACGGCAGCGCGGCAAGCAGCTCCGGCACCGCCTCTGCGGCGCGCCACGTGCCGAGCACCCCGGCCAGCACGTCGGCCCGGGCCGGTTCGTCGGCCAGGCGCTGGCGGACCGCAGCCAGCACCGCAGGCTCGAAGCGGGCGCCGTCGAGCAACCGCTGCGCACGGTGCCCAGCGGCTGCCGCCGCACACACCGGTTCGATCCAACGGGGATCACCGAGCCGGGCGAGGGCACTGACCGCCCGGTACTCAGCGGTGAACCCGGGCGCCCCGGCCTCCTGCGCGAATCCGGCGGCGATGCTCGCCAGCAGGTCCGCGAATCGCCCGGCCGCCGCGCCAGCCCGGCTGAGCGTGTTGAGAGCAATGCTCCGCACCCCGGGATCCGGGTCGTGCAACGCAGTCGCGACCAGCGGAACGATCTGCGGCGGCGCCGAACGACTGGCGTCGCACCGTTCCGACGCCGCCCACAGGCCAAGCTCCCGGGTCTTCGGCTCGCGGGCCTGCAGTAGGTGGCTGAGCAGATCCAGCGCGACCGGCGCGGACGGCACCACCATCAACTCATCGGACCAGTCACCGCCGTGCGCCCAGCAATAGGTGACCGAAGCGCCGTCGTCGATCGCTGCGACCACTGCGGCGATCGCGCCGTCCGGCCAGGGCACCCCGGCCCGCAGCAGCGCCACCGCCGCGGCCACCCGTACCAGCGGAGCTGCATGCAAGACCAAGTCGGCCAGCACCGGTTCGGCGGCGGCCGGGTCGATCAGGCCCAGCGCCAGAGCGAGCGACGCCTGAACCGGCTCACTGGCTTCGACCCGCCAAGCTTGCCAAAGCGGTTTGGGGACTGTCCCGGCCTGAGCCGCCGCGTAAGCTGCAGCCTCCCGTACCTTGGGATCACCGTCTGCGAGCAGCGCTAGGAGCGCCGGCAGTTGCCCGACGACTGCGGCACGCACATCCGGGAAGTCGTCGCCGTACGCGTGCTGTGGGTCGGCCAGTTGTCCGAGCATCCAGGCAAGGTCGGCCCGGCCGTGCGGCGCGGCCAGCGCCAGCTCGGCCAGGAACGGTACGGCCGCCACCGTTGCCAGGTAGACGGTGCCCTGGTGGAAGATGCTGCCGTTTAGCTCAGAGACCGCCTCCTGAGCAGCTTCCTCGTCCGGCGAGGCCGCCTGCCGTAACAGGTTCGGCGTGTCGAGAGCCTTTCCGTACGCGTGGCTCAGCTCATTCCAGCCGACCTCGTCCAGTCCCTGCAGCACGGCCGCAGCATACGTCCCCGATCGACGCTACCGAGAGACCCACCGTCTACCCACTCAACCGGGCATCCGGTGCACCCGAGTCCACCAAGACGGTGCCAGCCGTTGAGCGACGGCGGTCAGATCGAGGTGGGGCCTGACCGCGGTAGACCTTGGCGAGGCGGCTGAACTCAATCGCCACTGGCCGGCTATCAGCCTATCCGGCGATGGTTGCGCGACCTGCTCTGGGAGTCGCGCGCCCGGTCTCCTCGAGAGCGCTAAACCCTCCTCTCAGTCCGACGGTCCATCGGTGTGCGGTAGGGACTTTTGGAGCAGTCGACGTGCGAGTCGATGGGTTTCGTCGGAGACGTCCTCGTCGATTTCCTGAAGCGCTGAGGTGAGTGCTGCCAGCCGCGCGTTGATGGCTGCGGTGTCATCAGTGGCGGCATGAGCGTTCATGGCGAGGCCCCTGTCTGTCAGGGTGAGTTGAGGCCAGCGGCTCATAGCAAGTCCGTCGGACAGGGCGAGTTCAGGATCGAGAGTC
>NZ_JBHSQS010000051.1:0-3436 GCF_042658605.1 Micromonospora vulcania
AAGATTGTCCGGCGGTGTCCTACTCTCCCACACCCTCACGAGTGCAGTACCATCGGCGCTGGAGGGCTTAGCTTCCGGGTTCGGAATGTAACCGGGCGTTTCCCCTCCGCCATGACCGCCGTAACTCTATAGACATGTCAAACAACACCACACACACAGGGGGTGCTTGTTCGTTTGTCTAGAGTTGCACAGTGGACGCGTAGCAGCTTAGTAGTCAAGTCCTCGGCCTATTAGTACCGGTCAACTGAACCCGTTACCGGGCTTACATTTCCGGCCTATCAACCCAGTCGTCTAGCTGGGGGCCTTACCCCACCAAGGTGGGTGGGATACCTCATCTTGAAGCAGGCTTCCCGCTTAGATGCTTTCAGCGGTTATCCCTTCCGAACGTAGCTAACCAGCCGTGCCCTTGGCAGGACAACTGGCACACCAGAGGTTCGTCCGTCCCGGTCCTCTCGTACTAGGGACAGCCCTTCTCAAGTATCCTACGCGCACGGCGGATAGGGACCGAACTGTCTCACGACGTTCTAAACCCAGCTCGCGTACCGCTTTAATGGGCGAACAGCCCAACCCTTGGGACCTGCTACAGCCCCAGGATGCGACGAGCCGACATCGAGGTGCCAAACCATCCCGTCGATATGGACTCTTGGGGAAGATCAGCCTGTTATCCCCGGGGTACCTTTTATCCGTTGAGCGACACCGCTTCCACTCGCAAGTGCCGGATCACTAGTCCCGACTTTCGTCCCTGCTCGACCTGTCAGTCTCACAGTCAAGCTCCCTTGTGTACTTGCACTCAACACCTGATTGCCAACCAGGCTGAGGGAACCTTTGGGCGCCTCCGTTACCTTTTAGGAGGCAACCGCCCCAGTTAAACTACCCACCAGACACTGTCCCTGAACCGGATAACGGTCCGAAGTTAGATACCCAAATCAACCAGAGTGGTATTTCAAGATTGCCTCCACCCATACTGGCGTATGGACTTCACCGGCTCCCACCTATCCTACACAAGCTAATTCGAGTACCAATGTCAAGCTATAGTAAAGGTCCCGGGGTCTTTCCGTCCTGCCGCGCGTAACGAGCATCTTTACTCGTACTGCAATTTCGCCGGGCCTGTGGTTGAGACAGTGGGGAAGTCGTTACGCCATTCGTGCAGGTCGGAACTTACCCGACAAGGAATTTCGCTACCTTAGGATGGTTATAGTTACCACCGCCGTTTACTGGCGCTTAAGTTCTCCGCTTCGCCCCGAAGAGCTAACAGGTCCCCTTAACGTTCCAGCACCGGGCAGGCGTCAGTCCATATACATCGAATTACTTCTTCGCATGGACCTGTGTTTTTAGTAAACAGTCGCTTCCCCCTGCTCTCTGCGGCCATACAACGCTCCACCCGCGCGGGGCTTCACGTCTCCGGCCCCCCTTCTCCCTAAGTTACGGGGGCAATTTGCCGAGTTCCTTAACCACAGTTCGCCCGATCGCCTCGGTATTCTCTACCTGACCACCTGTGTCGGTTTGGGGTACGGGCCGCTAAGAACTCGCTAGAGGCTTTTCTCGGCAGCATAGGATCACTGACTTCACCTGAATCGGCTCGGCATCACGTCTCAGCCATCATGTGTCGCGGATTTGCCTACGACACGGCCTACACGCTTACCCCGGCACAACCACCGGCCGGGCTCAGCTACCTTCCTGCGTCACCCCATCGCTTGACTACTACCCGCCAGGTTCCCACGCTCACCACACTTGGTCCGAAGACCGCCTGCAGCTCGGATGGTTAGCACAACGAGGTTCATCAGGGACGCTCTTTCGCGGGTACGGGAATATCAACCCGTTGTCCATCGACTACGCCTCTCGGCCTCGCCTTAGGTCCCGACTCACCCAGGGCGGATTAGCCTGGCCCTGGAACCCTTGGTCATCCGGCGGAAGGGTTTCTCACCCTTCTTTCGCTACTCATGCCTGCATTCTCACTCGTGCCGCGTCCACAACTGGGTCACCCCGCTGCTTCACTCGCGGCACGACGCTCCCCTACCCATCCACACACCTGCACAAGGAATCAAGTCCAAGCGAGGATAAAATGTGAATGCCACAGCTTCGGCGGTGTGCTTGAGCCCCGCTACATTGTCGGCGCGGAACCACTTGACCAGTGAGCTATTACGCACTCTTTAAAGGGTGGCTGCTTCTAAGCCAACCTCCTGGTTGTCTATGCGACCCCACATCCTTTTCCACTTAGCACACGCTTAGGGGCCTTAGCTGGTGATCTGGGCTGTTTCCCTCTCGACTACGAAGCTTATCCCCCGCAGTCTCACTGCCGCGCTCTCACTTACCGGCATTCGGAGTTTGGCTGATTTCGGTAAGCTTGTGGGCCCCCTAGACCATCCAGTGCTCTACCTCCGGCAAGAAACACGCGACGCTGCACCTAAATGCATTTCGGGGAGAACCAGCTATCACGGAGTTTGATTGGCCTTTCACCCCTAACCACAGGTCATCCCCCAACTTTTCAACGTTGGTGGGTTCGGCCCTCCACGCGGTCTTACCCGCGCTTCAGCCTGCCCATGGCTAGATCACTCCGCTTCGGGTCTAGGACACGCGACTGAATCGCCCTATTCAGACTCGCTTTCGCTACGGCTCCCCCACACGGGTTAACCTCGCCACATGCCACTAACTCGCAGGCTCATTCTTCAAAAGGCACGCCGTCACCCCGCAAGGCTCCGACGGATTGTAGGCGAACGGTTTCAGGTACTATTTCACTCCCCTCCCGGGGTACTTTTCACCATTCCCTCACGGTACTCGTCCGCTATCGGTCACCAGGAAGTATTTAGGCTTACCAGGTGGTCCTGGCAGATTCACGGCAGATTTCAGGGGTCCGCCGCTACTCGGGAACACCCACAGAAGGTCAGCAACTTTCACCTACCGGACTTTCACCGTCTACGGTCAGCCATTCCAGACTGTTCGACTAGCCACTAACTTTGTAACTCCTCGAACAAGTGTCAGCTTGTTCAGCGGGGTCCCACAACCCCGACCACGCAACCCCTGACAGGTATCACACGCAGCCGGTTTAGCCTCAATCCGCTTTCGCTCGCCACTACTCACGGAATCACTAAATTGTTTTCTCTTCCTACGGGTACTGAGATGTTTCACTTCCCCGCGTTCCCTCCACACACCCTATGTGTTCAGGTGTGGGTGACACCACATGACTGGTGCCAGGTTTCCCCATTCGGACACCCTGGGATCACAGCTTGGTTGACAGCTCCCCCAGGCCTATCGCGGCCTCCCACGTCCTTCATCGGCTCCTGGTGCCAAGGCATTCACCGTTCGCCCTTGACAACTTGACCACAAAGATGCTCGCGTCCACTGTGCAATTCTCAACAAACGACCAACCCACAACCCACAGCCCCACACCAGCACCACCACAGTGATCGGTATGTGGAACCAGGCCATGCCTGGCAGC
>NZ_JBHSQS010000052.1:0-3128 GCF_042658605.1 Micromonospora vulcania
ACCGTCCCGAACTCAGTCCGGAACAACGACCCCGTCGGACACACATCCAAACAAGCCGCATGCGTACAGTGCTTACAAACATCCGACATCATCAACCACCGAAAATCGGTACGCTCCTCCACACCCGTACCCCGCCCCGGCGGCTGCGCCCCCGGCATCCCCAGAAACTCCGGGCCGGCCGACATCCGGGCCGCCGCCGCGGGTGAGCCGGTGGGCAGGCCCGGATCCGTACCGGTGTCGGTGCTGGTGAGCGCGCCGAGCGCGGCCGTCGTCGGGCTGACCGGCGGCCCGTCCGGCTCGTCCGCGAAGGCGGGTGTCGCCCAGCCGGCCGGCCGGGGCTGCTCGACGAACGCGACGTGCCGCCACGAGTTCGCGGTCAACGCGCCGGTGTTGTCGTACGACATCCCCAGCAGGTCAAGGCCACTCTCCGGCACCCCGTTCCACTCCTTGCAGGCCACCTCGCACGCCTTGCAGCCGATACACACGCTGGTGTCGGTGAAGAACCCCATCCGCGGTGGTGCGTCGACGTAGCCGGCGTCGGGCGCCGGGTCGAGCGGGCCGTACAGGCTGTTGGCGCTCGGCATCATCGGTCAGACCTCCTGGTCCTTGCCGCTGTCGGCGACATCGGTCGTGACCAACGGTGGGTAGTGCGGGCTGAGGTCTCCGGAGCGTCGCCGGTAGTCGACGACGAGGTTCAGCAGTTCCCGCCCTCTCGGGCGGCGGCCGGGCTGGACGTCGCAGGTGCCGACCTTGCTCTCCTGGATCAACACGTTCGGGTCGAGGCTGATCCCGAACAGGTCGTTGGCCGAGTCGCCGGTCACCAGACCCTCGAAGCCGAAGTGGTACGGCAACCAGACCTGGTGGATGATCCGACCCTCGACCCGCAGTGGGGTGAGTCGGTCGGTCACCAGCACCTTCGCCTCGATGGCCGCGCGGGTGCTGACCAGGTGGGCCCAGCCCAGGTGGTGCAAACCGCGCTCGGCCGCCAACTCCGGCGACACCTCGACGAACATCTCCGGTTGCAGCTCGGCCAGGTGCGGCACGGTCCGGCTCATCCCACCCGCGGTGTGGTGCTCGGTGAGCCGGCTGACCGTGAAGATGTACGGGAAGACCTCGCTGTGCGGCTCCGGTGGGCTCGGGTTGAGCGTGTTGATCGGATGGGTGTAGACCTTGCGGGTCGGGTTGGCCTGCTGCCGGTACAGCGGGTTGCGGACCGGCGACTCGACCGGCTCGTAGTGGGTCGGCATCGGCCCGTCGAGGACGCCGGTGGGCGCGTACAGCCAGCCCTTGCCGTCGCCCTGCAGGACGAACGGGTCGTCGCCGGCGATCCCCTGCACGCCCGAGGCATCCAGGGGCGGCCGGTAGGACGGCGGCTTCTTCTTCTCGAAGTCCGGCACGTCGTAGCCGGTCCACTCGGACTTGTCCGCGTCCCACCAGACGTACTTCTTGCGTTCGCTCCACGGGTTGCCGTCCGGGTCGGCGGAGGCACGGTTGTAGAGGATGCGTCGGTTCGCCGGCCAGGCCCAGCCCCACTCCGGAGCGACATATGACTGCTCCGAGCCGGGCTTGCGGCGGGCGGCCTGGTTGACGCCGTCCGCGTACACGCCGGTGTAGATCCAGCATCCGCCGAGGGTGGAGCCGTCGTCCTTCATCTCGGTGAACGTGGACAACGGTCGACCAGTGGCCACCTCGTAGCCGTTGATCTCCCGCAGCACCGCCTCGGCGCTCGGCTCGGCGTCCGGCCCGTGCGTCGGGTAGTCCCAGTTGAGATCGAGCAGCGCCCGGTCGCGCGGCAGCGTCGACTGCGCCAGCCGTTCCCGGATGACGCGGCCGAGGTGGTAGAAGAACCACAGCTCGGAGCGGGCGTCGCCTGGCGGCTCGACGGCCTTCTCCCGCCACTGCAGCAGCCGTTGGGTCTGGGTGAAGGTGCCCTCCTTCTCGACGTGCGAGGCGGCGGGCAGGAAGAAGACCTCGGTACGGCACTCCTCCGGCACGATCTCGCCGGTCTCGATCTCCGGCGCGTTCTGCCAGAAGGTGGCGCTCTCGATCATGAACAGGTCGCGGACCACCAACCAGTCCACGTTCGCCATGCCCAGCCGCTGTGCGCGGCCGTGCGCCGAGCCGACCGCCGGGTTCTGCCCCAGCAGGAAGTAGCCCTTGATCTTCCCGTCGATCATGTCCAGCACCTGCTGGTAGGTGCCGTGATCCCCGGTCATCCGCGGCATGTAGCCGTAGCAGTAGTCGTTCTCGGCGGTGGCCGCGTCACCCCAGTACGCCTTGAGCAGGTTGACCCCGTAGGTGCGGGCGTTGCCCCAGAAACCCTTTTGCCCGGGGTGGGCGATGCTGTCCACCCACTCGTCCAGCGTCGGGTGGTTGGCGTGGTGTGGCATCGGCAGGTAACCGGGCAGCAGGTTGAACAGGGTCGGGATGTCCGTCGAGCCCTGGATGCTGGCGTGCCCGCGCAGCGCCATCACGCCACCACCGGGACGACCCACGTTGCCCAGCAGCAGCTGGATGATCGCGCCGGTACGGATGTACTGCACCCCGACGCTGTGCTGCGTCCAGCCCACCGAGTAGACGAGCATGCTGGTGCGTTCCCGGCCGGAGTTCGCCGTCCAGGCCTGCGCCAGCTCCAGGAACTTCTCCTGCGGAATGCCGCAGACCCGCTCCACCATCTCCGGCGTGTACCGGGCGAAGTGCCGCTTGAGGACCTGGTAGACGCAGCGCGGGTGCTGCAACGTCTCGTCCCGCTCGGTCTGGGCCCCGACCGGCGCACCGTGCGACTCGTGCTCCAGCCCGGCGGCGGTCTCCCGCTGGGTCTCGGTGTCGCGGGTCACGGCGTCCTGCGCGTGCCCCTCGTAGCGCCAGCTGGCCTGGTCGTAGCTGGCGTTCTCCTCCTTGAAGCCGGAGAAGAGACCGTGCAGATCCTCGGTGTCGCGGTACTCCTCGGTCAGGATCGTGGCGGCGTTGGTGTACGCGACCACGTACTCGCGGAAGTCCAGCTCGTTGTCCAGGATGTAGCGCACCACCCCACCCAGCAGCGCGATGTCCGTACCCGCCCGGATCGGCAGGTACGAGTCCGCCAACGCGCTGGTCCGGGTGAACCGCGGATCGACGTGGAAGACCTT
>NZ_JBHSQS010000053.1:0-3046 GCF_042658605.1 Micromonospora vulcania
ACCGTCCCGAACTCAGTCCGGAACAACGACCCCGTCGGACACACATCCAAACAAGCCGCATGCGTACAGTGCTTACAGACATCCGACATCATCAACCACCGAAAATCGGTACGCTGCTCCACACCCGTACCCCGCCCCGGCGGCTGCGCCCCCGGCATCCCCAGAAACTCCGGGCCCGGCGTCGGGCCGCGACCGGGTGTGCGGACCTCGGGTGCGCCCGCGGTGCTGACCGGCTCGCCGAGCACGTCGGCGCGGTGCCCGGCCGGGCTGGGCTGCTCGATGAACGCGACGTGCCGCCACGAGTTCGCGGTCAACGCGCCGGTGTTGTCGTACGACATGCCCAGCAGGTCCAGGCCGGAGCCCGGCACCCCGTTCCACTCCTTGCAGGCCACCTCGCACGCCTTGCAGCCGATACACACGCTGGTGTCGGTGAAGAACCCCATCCGGGGCGGCGCCGACGACCAACCGGCGTCGGGCGCCGGGTCCAGTGGCCCGTACAGGCTGTTCGGGTCAGGAATCACCGCGCCGGCTCCCCGTCGTCATCGGTGGTGACCACCGGAGCCTGCCGACCCGGGATCATCCCGGCCCGGCGTTGGTAGGTGGCCACCAGGTCGAGCAACGCCGGCCCGGTCGGCCGGCGGCCGGGCCGCACATCACAGGTGCCGACCTTGCTCTCCTGGATCAACACGTTCGGATCCAGGGTGATCCCGAACAGGTCGTTGGCCGAGTCGCCGGTCACCAGACCCTCGAAACCGAAGTGGTACGGCAGCCAGAGCTGATGGATGATCCGGCCGTCGACCCGCAGGGGCCTGAGCCGATCGGTCACCAGCACCTTCGCCTCGATCACCGCGCGGGCACTGACCACATGCGCCCAGGCCAGATGCGCCAGCCCCGCCTCGGCGGCCAACTGCGGCGACACCTCGACGAACATCTCCGGCTGCAACTCGGCCAGCGGGCGGACCGTCCGGCTCATCCCGCCCGCCGTGTGATGCTCGGTGAGTCGGCTGACCGAGAACACGTACGGGAAGACCTGACTGTGCTCCTGCGGTGGGCTCGGGTTCACCGAGTTCACCGGGTGCGCGTACGTCTTGCGGGTCGGGTTGGCCTGCTGCCGGTACAGCGGGTTGCGCACCGGCGACTCGGCCGGTTCGTAGTGCGTGGGCAGCGGCCCGTCGAGGACGCCGCTGGGCGCGTACAGCCAGCCCTTCCCGTCGCCCTGCATGATGAACGGGTCGTCGCCGGCGATGCCCTCGGTGCCGGCCGCGCCCGGCTCCGGCCGGTACGACGGCGGCTTGGTCTTCTCGAAGTCCGGCACGTCGTAGCCGGTCCACTCGGCCTTCTCCGCGTCCCACCAGACGTACCGCTTGCGCTCACTCCACGGCCTGCCATCGGGGTCCGCGGACGCACGGTTGTAGAGGATCCGTCGGTTCGCCGGCCAGGCCCAGCCCCACTCGGCGGCCACCCAGTCCTGCTCGTGCCGGGACTTGCGCCGCGCGGCCTGGTTCACGCCGTCGGCGTACACCCCGGTGTAGATCCAGCAGCCGATCGCGGTGGACCCGTCCTCGCGGGCCTCGGCGAACGTCGACAGTGGCCGGCCGGTCGTCACGTCGTACCCATTGATCTCCCGCAGCACCGCCTCGGCGCTCGGCTCGTCGTGCGGACCGTGCGTGGGGTAGTCCCAGGTGAGGTCGAGCAGCGCCCGGTCGCGCGGCAGGTCGGAGGAGGCCAGCTTCTCCCGCAGCCTACGGCCGAGGTGGTAGAAGAACCACAGCTCGGAGCGGGCGTCACCGGACGGTTCGACGGCCTTCTCGCGCCACTGCAGCAGCCGTTGGGTCTGGGTGAAGGTGCCCTCCTTCTCCACGTGCGAGGCGGCGGGCAGGAAGAACACTTCGGTACGGCACTCCTCGGGCACGATCTCGCCGGTGGCCACCTCGGGGCCGTTCTGCCAGAAGGTGGCGCTCTCGATCATGAACAGGTCGCGGACCACCAGCCAGTCCAGGTTGGCCATGCCCAGCCGCTGCGCGCGGCCGTGCGCCGAGCCGACCGCGGGATTCTGGCCCAGCAGGAAGTAGCCCTTGATCTTTCCGTCGATCATGTTCAGCACCTGCTGGTAGGTGCCGTGATCGCCGGTCAACCGGGGCAGATAGCCGTACCCGAAGTCGTTCTCCGGCGTCGCCGCGTCACCCCAGTACGCCTTGAGCAGACTGGCGGCGAACGACCGCGCGTTGCCCCAAAAGCCCCTCTGCCCCGGGTGCCGAATGCTCTCCACCCAGTCCGCGAAGGTCGGGTGGTCGGCGTGGTGTGGCATCGGTAGGTAGCCGGGCAGCAGGTTGAACAGGGTCGGGATGTCCGTCGAGCCCTGGATGCTGGCGTGCCCGCGCAGCGCCATCACGCCACCACCGGGGCGACCCATGTTGCCCAGCAGCAGTTGGATGATCGCGCCCGTGCGGATGTACTGCACGCCCACACTGTGCTGCGTCCATCCGACCGAGTAGACGAGCATGCTGGTGCGTTCCCGGCCGGAGTTCGCCGTCCAGGCCTGCGCCAGCTCCAGGAACTTCTCCTGCGGAATGCCGCAGACGCGCTCCACCATCTCCGGCGTGTACCGGGCGAAGTGCCGCTTGAGGATCTGATACACGCAGCGCGGGTGCTGCAACGTCTCGTCGCGTCGGGTCTGCCCGCCCACCTGCGCGCCGTGCGACTCGTGCCGCATCCCAGCGGCGCTGTCCCGCTCCTTCGCGGTGTGCCCGCTACCGGACGAGTCCTCGTGCCCCTCGTACTGCCAGCTGTCCTGCACATAGCTGGCGGTCGCCGGGTCGAAGCCGGAGAAGAAGCCGTCGCCGTCCTCGGTGTCGGTGAACCGCTCGCTGACGATCGTCGCGGCATTGGTGTACGCCAGCACGTACTCCCGGAAGTCCAGCTCGTTGTCCAGGATGTAACGCACCACCCCACCCAGCAGCGCGATGTCGGTACCCGCCCGGATCGGCAGGTACGAGTCCGCCAACGCGCTGGTCCGGGTGAACCGCGGATCGACGTGGAAGACCTT
>NZ_JBHSQS010000054.1:0-1553 GCF_042658605.1 Micromonospora vulcania
CCCTGTCTGTCAGGGTGAGTTGAGGCCAGCGGCTCATAGCAAGTCCGTCGGACAGGGCGAGTTCAGGATCGAGAGTCGTTGAATACTGCTGTTGACGTCGTGACGGCCCAGGATGGGGTCATGAGTCGTAAGAAGGGTCCGCGTTCGGATGGTCCGCGGGCACGTCGGTCGTTTACTCCGGGGCAGAAGTTGGAGTTGTTGGCCGCCTACGAGCAGGCCGTCGCGGCTGGTGAGGGTGGGGCGTTCCTGCGGCGGGAGGGTTTGTACTCGTCGTTGATGTCGGAGTGGCGCCGGGCGCGGGACGCAGGGTTGCTGCAGGGCAAACCGGCTGGTGAGACGGTCGGGCGGCCCAGCGCGGAGCAGGCCGAGATCGCCCGGTTGCGGCGTGAGCTGGCGCAGGCTCAGGCGAGGCTGGCGCGGACCGAGACGGCGTTGACGATCATGGGAAAAGCGCGCGAGCTCTTGGAGGACATCTCCAGGAGCGAGCCGGACGGTCCGGACGTGTTCGGGCTCGGCAAGCGCTGATGGACGCCTTCGGGGAGCTGATCGGTGCGGGGGCGACGACGCGGGCCGCGGCGGCGATGACCGGGATCGCCCGGTCCAGCGTTGACCGGGACCGGCGCCGGCCGAGTCCGTCACACCGGCCGCGTCCGGCGCCGGCGAACGCGCTCACCGCAGCGGAGCGGGAGCACGTGTTGCGGCTGCTGGACAGCCCGCAGTTCGTCGACGCCGCTCCGGCGCAGATCTACGCGGCCCTGCTCGATGAGGGCGTCTACGTCGGCTCGATCGCCACGATGTACCGGATTCTGCGGGAACACCGGCAGGTCAGAGAACGTCGCCGGCTGGCCAGGCATCCGGCCCGTCAGCGCCCGGAGCTGGTCGCCGACGCGCCGCGGCAGGTGTTCAGCTGGGACATCACGAAACTGGCCGGCCCGGTGAAGGGCACCTACTTCGACGCCTACGTAATGATCGACATTTACTCCCGGTACATCGTCGGTGCCCGTGTGCACGCCCGCGAGTCCGGTCCCCTTGCCGAGTCAATGATGCGCGAGGTGTTCGGCGTTCACGGCGTGCCGCACGTCGTGCACGCCGACCGCGGCACGTCGATGACGTCGAAATCGGTGGCTGACCTGCTCGAAGACCTGACCGTGACCCGGTCACACTCCCGGCCGAAGGTGTCCAACGACAACCCGTACAGCGAAGCCTGGTTCAAGACGTTGAAGTACGCGCCGGTCTTCCCGGACCGGTTCGCGTCCCTGGCCCAGGCCCGGGCGTTCATGGCCGACTTCGTGACCTGGTACAACAACTGCCACCGGCACTCCGGGATCGGCCTGCACACCCCCGCCGAGGTCCACCACGGCCGCCACCACACCGTGCGCGCCGGCCGAGAGGACACCCTCGCCGCAGCCCGCGCAGCACACCCGGAACGCTTCGGCGCCAACCGGCCCTTGCCCAAGATCCTCGATCTGCCCAAACAGGTCTGGATCAACAAACCAGAGCCGGAACCTCAAGCCGCATAACTCCCGCTGGCCTCAAATCCTTGACACGTTCCG
>NZ_JBHSQS010000055.1:0-1414 GCF_042658605.1 Micromonospora vulcania
TATGGGTCTTCTGCTCGATTCGTGGGTCGCTGGTGATCATCTTCCAGGGAGTTGGGGTCGGGGGCCTCCGAGGCTGAGCATGGCTAGGGCGATGAGGGCGTCTGCTGAGTGGAAGCCGAAGGCCATCCGGGTGATGAGGCGGATCTTGGCGTTGACGGACTCGATGCGGCCGTTGGACAGGCCGTGCTGGATGGCGGCGATGATCTGATCGCGGTGGCGGGTGACGCGTCGTTGCAGGTCGACGAAGACGTCGATGCGGCTGCGGCGGGCCCACCCGATCCACCGGTCGAGGGCTTCGACCGCTGCGGTCGGGCTGATTTTGGCCAGGGTGAACACCAGGCGCAGGCCTTCCTTGAGCGCCCAGGCCCGGTGCAGGCGGGGGTGGGTCTTGGCGATCCAGGCGAGTTTGGCCTGCTGGGCGTCGGTGAGGTTCTCCGGGTTCTTCCACAACGCCCAGCGGGTGTTCTTCAGCTGCCGGGCCGCGCCGACAGCGACACCCCGACGGCCGGCCCCACGACCGGTGGCCTCGTTCCATGCTTGACGGCGAACCCGATCCACGGCATCGGTGGCCCAGGCCACGACATGGAACGCATCGGCGCAGCGGACCGCGTCCGGGCAGCGGCGGCGCAGCACGGCAGAGATCCAATCGGCGCCGTCGGCCGACACGTGGGTGATCGCCGCGGCCCGGTCGGGACCGAGTTCGTCGAAGAACGCGTGCAACGTGGCGGCGCTCTTCCCGGCCGCGGCCCAGACCAACCGACCGGTGTCATGATCCACGACCACCGTCAGATACCGGTGGCCCTTCTTGTAGCTGACCTCGTCGATACCGATACGGCGCAACCCCTCGAAGCGGTCCACCACACCACCGGTGTCAGCCCACACCCGCGCCACGATCGCCCCGACCGTGCGCCAACTGATCCGCATCACCTGCGACACCGCCGACTTCGCGGTATGCACCGCCAGCCACGCCACCATCTGGTCGAACGCCCGGGTATGGCCCGCTCCATGACGAGCCCACGGCACCGCCGCAACAACCACCCCGTGCTGCGGGCAGGAAACCCGAGGCGCGTCGGCCTCGGTCACCGCCCGGACCGTCCCCAGATCCAACGCCCGCCATCGACGACGAACCCCAGCGTCATAGCGGGCACACCGCTGCCGGCAATACGGACACCGATGCCGAGCACCCCGACGCACCCGCACCCGAGCCACCACCACCGACTCGACCGGATCGAACTCCACATCCTCAACCACCGCCTGCTCGACCCCGAGCAGCCCAGCCCATACCCTGGCAGAACGCACGCCGTTCTCCCGCCCACAAAGTTCTGACCTTCGACAAGCCAGAACCTAGGCAGGACAACGGCGTGCGCCATCAACGACGCGCCCAACCACCCACAGACACGTCACAAGACCCATA
>NZ_JBHSQS010000056.1:0-1331 GCF_042658605.1 Micromonospora vulcania
CCAGGGCCCCGGCAAAGTCGTCAGGTGATGCCGAGTAGTGCCAGTGGGCGGGTGCTGTCGCGGGCGTGATGCCGGTTGGCTGCGGCGATGTTGGTGATTCCCTGCAGGCGTAGGGCGCCGATGGCGGCGTTGCGTAGTGCGGCCATGACCTCGGGTCCGGTGCCGGTGCGGATCTGGCTGCGGTCTTCGTCGTAGGTGACGTCGCGAACCCAGTGGACCTTGTTCTCGATCGACCAGTGGTTGCGGATCCACGCCGCCAGTTGTGTCGGTTGCGCCTGGTGCACGCGGAGGTCGGTGATGGCGTAGACGGTCTCGGTGGTGAAGCGTTTCGGTTGGTCCAGGCGCCGTCTGCGGCGGCGGATCTGGATGGCTTGGGCGGCGTTCGGGAAGTCGATGCCGGTGGAGATCGTCAGGATCTTCAGGCTGCGGATCTCGCGGCGGCCGTGTCCGCGGTCGGTGTCGCGGGTGGCGTCGGGGACGGCCCTCCAGGGCAGTGCGGTGAGCTGGGCGTGCAGGTGGGGCTGGTTGCCTTTGACGGTCAAAATCCAGTGCGCGCCGCGTTGCGCGAGGTAGGTGACGTGCTGACGTTGGCAGTGCAGGGCGTCGGCGGTGATCACGGTGCCGCGCAGGTCGCTGATCTGGTCGAGCAGCGGCGCGAACCGAGTGATCTCGTTGGTCTTGTCGTCGACGTCGATGCTGGCCAGGACCACGCCGGTGGCCTGGTCGCAGGCGGTCATCACGTGTCGGGCGGCGGTGTCGGTGGTGCGGGAGCCGCGCAGGGTCTTACCGTCGACGGCGATCGCCTGCGAGGTCGTCGAGGCAGCGGCGGTGGCCCGGCCGGTGAGCCAGACTCCGATCGCGGCCGTCAGCAACTGCGGGTCCACGGCCTGCAACAGGCGACGGATCATCGCCTCCGACGGGCGCCGATCGGGAGTCATGCCCAGGGCGAGAGCTGTCGCGGCCGGAACGTCGGCGACCCATTCGGCGATCGCGGCGTACGAGCGGTAGCCGGCGACCACAGCACACACCGCTGCGGTGACCACGACTGTCAACCGGTGCCGGACACCTCGCCGGGCCCGTGGATCAGGCAGACCGGCGAGCGCCGTGGGCAGCCCACCAGCGGCTTCCGGCACGGTCAGAGCCGGTGCGTGGGACAACGACGAGATCAGCGATGATGGCAGCGCGGGCATGACTCACTTCAGGCGATCAGCATGGCGTAGGAACCTTGATGATCTTCCGAACAGGTCATGCCCGTCTTGCTGCCACCAACAGCGGCGCTTCTACTCCAAGCCCCACAAGTCAGACACCGTCACGACTTTGCCGAGGCCCTG
>NZ_JBHSQS010000057.1:0-1045 GCF_042658605.1 Micromonospora vulcania
GCTAGGGCCTGTGTCGAAGTCGGTCACAGCCACTCGTTGATCGCGGCGATGTGCACGGTGGCTTCGTAGCGGACGGCGAGTTTGTCGAATCGGGTGGCTACGGCGCGATGGCGTTTGAGGCGGTTGATGCCGCACTCCACGGCATGGCGTTGCTTGTACCGCTCAGGGTCGAAGGCCGGTGGCCGGCCGCCCTTGGACCCCTTCTTGCGCCGGTTGGCGTCCTGGTCTGCCTTCGAGGGGATCGTCGCGGCGATCCCACGCCGGCGCAGGTAGCGGCGGTTCGCCCGGGACGTGTACGCCTTGTCGGCCAAGACCCGATCCGGGCGGGTCCGTGGCCGACCGCTGCCCTGGCGAGGCACCCGAATGCCGTCGAGCACCGCGATGAACTGGGGACTGTCCCCGCGCTGCCCGGCGGTCAACACGATCGACAACGGCTTCTGCCCCTGCTCACACGCCAGATGCACCTTCGTTGTCAGCCCGCCCCGCGACCGCCCGAGCGCGTGATCCGCCGGCTCGACCGTCACCCCGCCCGGCGGCTCGACCTGCAGATCCCCCTTTTACGCGCCCCAGCAGCGTGCTGATGCGCCCGCGCGACCGACGAGTCCACCGACACGTCCCACGTCACCCGCCCGGCCTCGTCGGCAACCGCCTGCAACGCAGTCAGGATCTTCGCCCAGGTCCCGTCACGCTGCCAACGGCGAAACACCGCGTACGCCGCCGACCAAGACCCGTAACACTCCGGGATATCCCGCCACGGCGCACCCACCCGGATCCGCCACCTAATCCCATCAATGAGCTGCCGCTTCGTCCACGCCGACGGCCGACCCGGCCTACGTCCCACGGGCAGCAACGGCTCCAGCGCCGCCCAGCGCACGTCGGTCAGGTCATGCCGCCTCGTCACCGCTAAAGTAGCCACGAGGTCTCCGTGCTGATGGTCTTCTTCGTCGATGAACCATCTACCGGAGACCTCGCTACTTATCGATCACCGCCACGCCGAAACTTCCTCACCCTCGGCATCCACAGCCGACTTCGACACAGGCCCTAG
>NZ_JBHSQS010000058.1:0-1027 GCF_042658605.1 Micromonospora vulcania
CTAGGCCGTGTTTCGTAGGGCGTTGATGTTGGGGCGTGGCGGTGGTCGCTAATTGAAGAGGTCTCCGGTAGTTGGTTCAGCGACCAAGCTAGAACTTCACACCGGAGACCTCGTGCCGAGCGTAACGGCAGTGAGGCGACATGACCTGACCGACGTGCAGTGGGCGGCGTTGGAGCCGTTGCTGCCTGCCGGAATGGGTCATGCTCGGCCGCGCAGATGGACCATGAGACTGATCATCGACGGGATCCGGTGGCGGGTCCGGACCGGATCGCCGTGGCGCGACGTGCCTGCGGAGTACCCGCCGTGGCAGACCTTGTATCGATGGTTTCGGCGGTGGCAGCGTGACGGTGTCTGGGCGCAGATCCTCACCTCGTTGCAGGCCCGGGCGGACGCGGCGGGGTTGGTCGGCTGGACGGTGAGCGTGGACTCGACCATCAGCCGCGCCCACCAGCACGCGGCTGGAGCCCGCCGCGACGGCCAGGCGCAGAAGGAGCCTCCTGGTGGTGTGCAGGCCGAGCCGGCAGATCATGGGCTCGGCCGATCGAGGGGCGGCTGGAGCACCAAGACCCATCTGGCCTGCGAGCAGGGCCGCAAACTGATGGCCCTGGTGGTGACCGCCGGACAGCGCGGTGACAGCCCACAGTTCATCCCCGTGTTGGCCAAGGTCCGCATCCCCAGAGCCGGTGGTGGACGGCCACGCACCCGCCCCGACATCGTGCTGGCCGACAAGGCGTACACGTCCAAGGCCAACCGCGCCCACCTGCGATCCCGGGGCATCCGCGCGTGCATCCCGAGCAAGGCTGACCAGGACGCGCACCGCAAGGCCAAAGGATCCCAAGGCGGACGACCGCCCGCCTTCGACCCCGACGTCTACCGCCTGCGTCACGCCGTGGAGTGCGGCATCAACCAGCTCAAACAACACCGCGCCATGGCCACCAGATACGACAAACTCGCCGTGCGCTACGAAGCCACCCTCACCATCGCCGCCATCAACCAATGGCTTCGTGCCCTACGAAACACGGCCTAG
>NZ_JBHSQS010000059.1:0-926 GCF_042658605.1 Micromonospora vulcania
ATCCCCACCGGCTCCTACCTGCCCTGACACCACCCGCGCCAGGTCTCCCCACCCTCGACCCGGCACGGGCACCAACCCCCACCCACCCCCGGGGGAAATGAAGGGTCGCCCGGCGCCCCCCGGGCGGCCCTTCGCCCCCCTCGAACGAAGGACGTCATGACACCGACGAAGATGCTGGCAAGGCTCGTGGCGGTCACCGTCGTGACCGGGTCCGTCTACGCCGCCAGCCCCGCGGTCGCCAGCACGGCACAGCCGGAACCGATCGGCCTGGCCGCCGCGTACGATCTCGCACCCTGCGTCTCCGGCGGGCCGACAAGCGCGGATGGCGCACTCGCCAGCCGCCTCAACGCTCTCCTGGGCGCGAAGATGCGCGGCTACATGGACGCCTACCGCGTCTCGTGCGCCCGCAAGGTCATCGAGGCGGTGCGGGCGCGCGGCCTCCACGAACGTGCCGCCGTCATCGCCATCACCACGACGATCGTCGAGACCGGCATCCGGAACATCAGCGAGGAGGTCGACCACGACAGTCTCGGCCTGTTCCAGCAGCGCGCCTCCTGGGGTACGGTCGCCGAGCGGCTCAACCCGAGCGTGGCCACCAACAAGTTTCTCAGCAAGATGCTCACCAAGTACCCCAACAACACCTGGCGGACCGCGCCGATCGGCGAGGTGTGCCAGGCGGTGCAGGTCTCGGCATACCCGAGCCGGTACCAGCCCGAGGCGGGCGACGCGCAGATCATCGTGGACGTGCTGAGCAACAGAGTCTCGTTGAGCGACTACAACGGTGACGGCACCTCCGAGATCGCCGTGTTCCGGCCGTCGATCCGGGAGTGGCACAGCTACGGCAAGGTCCTGGCCCGCGACTGGGGCCAACCGGGCGACATTCCCCTGGCCGGTGACTACGACGGCGACGGCACCTCCGACATCGC
>NZ_JBHSQS010000060.1:0-915 GCF_042658605.1 Micromonospora vulcania
GGAAGATTGGACTTGCCTGGGCCAACACAAGAGGCATCCTGAATTCCCCGTCGTAACTCGAGAATCCCGCCGTAACTCGAGAAAAACCACGTGGCTCCCCCGTCATCGCAAGATGAAGCCCTTTCCCGCTACAGCGCCTCAGGAGAAGTCCCACGTTAGGAATTGGAGGTCGAAAGGGCACTTGGCACCCTTGATGCGACCCACAAAGTTCCCCGAAATCCCGGTCTCCCTCGAGAGGAACACTGAGGTTTTCCGGCACCCCCTCCTCTGAGCCCTTTCTCCCCTCCTGATCTGGACAGGAGGGTCGACTCCCCTGCTTTGTCTGGAAGGGGTTCCCGACCTTCCGGTCGCACCTCAGGATGAGGCCGGTCTCACGAAGACATTCCAGACGTGGCCTCGTGGGTGGTTCCACATTCCGTAGGACCCCGATTTCCCGGTCCCCTCTTGATAAGAACCCGATGCCCGGACACCTCTCCGAACTCCAGCCTGTGAATGAAGTCAACACGAAGGGGCAGTTTTTCCGTGCATCGTTCGGAAAAAAACCCCAGGTTCCAAATACAGCTCGACAAGCGGCCTCTCTCCCCGGGGACACCTCGAGAGGCAAGCGGAGTTCCATGCCTCAACCCAAGACGAGGCCTGACTCTCCTGTCCCAAGTCTGCAGGGACCTTGCGATCGGAGTCTGAAGTCAGAGGAACCCTGAGGTTCCTGCCTCAACTGGAGATGAGGCCCTCTTCCAATGCACCAAGCCCAGTGGAGTCCCGAGAGGCCCCTCCCACCTCCAGTTTCCCTGGCCTCTCAGAGCCACCATGAGAAGCCCCCTGAGGTCACCTGCACAAGTCGAGGGAAGCCAGGGTTTCCTGCCTCAACCCTTGAAAGACTCGAGAGGCCTTCTTCCACACGTCTCGAGGCCAGAA
>NZ_JBHSQS010000061.1:0-664 GCF_042658605.1 Micromonospora vulcania
AGTCACGTGATACGTGTCTGATCAGCCACCGGATCAGTGCGTGATGAGCCATGTGATCAGTGCAGGATCAATTATGTGATCAGTGCATGATCAGTCACATGATCAGTGCATGATCAGTCACGTGATAGGTGTGTGATCATCCACGTGAACAGTGCATGCTCAGTCACGTGATCAGGGCCTGCTGAGCTGCGTGATTACTGTCTGCTCATCTGCTTGACAATTTCCAGCTGAGCTGCACGATTCCTGCCTGTCATCTCCTTGACAATTGCCACCTGTGCTGCGTAATTCCTGCCTGCTCATCTACTTGATTATTGCCAGCTGAGCAGCATGATTTCTCAGAGGTGAGTTCCATGATTATAGCCTGCTGACTGATTCCTGCCTACTCAGCTCTATGTTCATTGCCTCCAGAGGCACATGATCAGTGTGTGACACCAAACATGATCGGCACATGATCAGTCACATGATCAATGCATGATAAGCCAGGTGAACAGTGCATGATCAATTATGTGATCAGTGCATGATCAGTCATGTGACCAGTACATGGTAGCTGCGTGATCATTGCATGATCAGCCACGTGAGCAGTGCATGATCAGTCACGTGATCTGTGCATGATCAGTCACGTGATCAGTGCATGATCAATTACCTGATCAGTGCATGATCAGCC
>NZ_JBHSQS010000062.1:0-656 GCF_042658605.1 Micromonospora vulcania
TTGCCCCCTCCCACCTCCAGTTTCCCTGGCTTCTCAGAGCCACCATGAGAAGCCCCCTGAGGTCACCTGCACAAGTCGAGGGAACCCAGGGTTTCCTGCCTCAACCCGGGAAAGCCCTCGAGAGACCTTCTTCAACACGTCTCGAGGCCAGATTCCCCTACCATGGCTCGGGAGCAATGACGCGCTCCCCCTCGCCACTCGCATGGAGACCCGACTTCCCTGGCGCCCCACGAGAGGCTCACTGACCTCGCCGTCGTACCTCGTGAGAAACCGCACACTGGGGCCGCCGCTCGAGAACAACCCCGAGATTCCCCCGTCATCGAGAGATGAGGGCCTTCGTCTCCTGCATGGCCTAGAGACCAATCTCGCGACCTCTCTCCAAACGCCTCAGGAGGCTTGACTCCCTTTAGTCCACCCAGTGAGCTCCAAGAGATACCCGTCGCGACTCGAGAGCAGAGCGGGGTTCTTTGCTTCCACTCGAGATGGATGCCTGTCTCCCCGGGTGCGTCTGGAATGCAACCCCGAGATCCCTGTCGCCCCTGGAGAGGAACATTGGCTTCTGGACACAAGCCTAGATGAGGTCTATTGGCCCTGCAGTCACTCGAGAGCAATCCCCAGCTTTCCTTCGCAACTCGAATGGAAGATTGGACTTGCCT
>NZ_JBHSQS010000063.1:0-635 GCF_042658605.1 Micromonospora vulcania
AGACCGGCAACGGACAGCATGCTCTTACGAATGATCGTGGTCATGGGGGTAGCTCCTTCGGGGGTAGAGACACCCGCCGCCACCGGGGATCGGCGTGCGGGTGTGAGCACCTCGTCCGGCGCATCAAGAAGGGGAAGGTCTTGGGGTCGGCGGCCTGCGAGCGGGGGCTCGTGGCGCCGGGTCCAGGTGTAACGACCGCGGGCCGGGAATCATTCCGGGGGCCGGCCCATCCGCTAGCAGCCTGTCGGCCGAGGCCGGGGCGGGTCGCTCGGGGGCGGCCGGTGGTGCTGCGATCGTCAGGGTATGTAACGCCGCCCGGCCGGCCCCGATTCCAGCCCACGAGTGCACCCGCTCACAGGACACACCACCCCATACCGGGCATCGGCGGGGCAGGCCACCCCCCGTCCCGGGGCGAGACCGGACGGCAGGCTCAATGCCCAGAACACAGGCACGTGCCGCAGAGTGCCACAAAGCGCGCTTAGCGCCTCCGAAAACCCCAGAACACGGCCCCCTCCTCCCATCCTCCCGCCCCACCCCACCCACGCCCCGTCGATCTAGGGCATATCGTCGCTAGTTGATCTACGATAACGACGATATGCCCTAGATCGACGGGCCTGGAGGCGCGGGGGCGCGGG